>CAYPJS010000090.1:0-46875 GCA_964411135.1 uncultured Anaerolinea sp. | reverse complement strand
CGCCCGATTTACCTGGATGACCTTGGTTTGCCAGCTGCATTGGAGATGCTGGTCAAGGAATCGCAGGGGGCAGGTGCGCAAACGATCGACTATTCAACCAGCGGAGTACCACAGCGCTCCGAACCTGAAGTTGAGCTCGCACTTTACCGCATTGCCCAGGAAGCCGTAACAAATGCGTTGAAACATGCAAAAGCGGGTCAAATCCGGGTAAAGCTTGACTTTCAACCTGAAGGTCTACAGCTTACGGTCGAAGATGATGGAGAGGGGTTCACCCCACCAGTTTCAGTCGATGAATTTGCCCGGAATGGTCATTTTGGCTTGCTGGGTATGAATGAGCGTGCTGAGCTAATAGGTGCGAGTTTGACAGTGGAATCACAGCCAGGGGGAGGCACGCGCATTTCTGTCTCGTACCCAACTAGAGGGTCTACCCCCGGTCATTTCTAATCGATGACCAATGTCACTTGCAAGGAAGACAGCTTTGGTATAATATATGAACACATGCTCATATATTCATAGGATTATTATGAACGAAAAGAAAATTCTTGCCTGCGAAGAAAATATTATCCATGAAGATGCTGTCCTGGCTGCCAGCCAGACCTTGATAAGTGAATCGGTGGCAAAGCGCTTATCGCAAATATTCTCTGCGCTGAGCGACCCGACCAGGCTGCGCCTGATATCAGCCCTGTCAGGGGGCGAGTTATGCGTGTGCGACCTGTCTGTCGTGCTCGGAATGAGCCAGAGCGCTGTGTCGCATCAGCTTCGGCTGCTGCGTACACTGGAACTGGTCAGGTTCCGCAAGGAAGGCCGTATTGTTTACTACGCGTTAGATGACGAGCACATTCGCGAACTTTATGAACGCGGGCTAGAGCATGTTTCGCATCAAATATTGGTTGAGGCGTGAGGGATTTGTGACAGATAAACAACGCTATATGATCGAAGGCATGGATTGCGCAGACTGCGCTTTAAATATTGAAAGGGGCGTGGGGAAACTGGATGGGGTGAACACCGTCCAGGTGAATCTCGCTACGACACTTATGACCGTCGAAGGGACTGTCAACCCGGAGGACATCAAAAAGCGTGTCGAAAAGCTGGGGTATCACCTTAGAGCAGAAACAACACGGCAACCCGCTCAAAAGCGATCCCATTTTGCAGCTGGATTTTTCCCATTCTTGTTGAAATCAACAGAAACCCGCCTGGCTGTGATTGGCGGAGCAATTATCCTCATCAGTTTTTTGCTGAACCGGCTGGGTGTGAGCCCTCTGGTGGGCAGTATTCTACAAATTGGTGCGCTGCTGCTGGCTGGCTACCCGATTGCGCGCAGCGCGCTCAACAATCTGATCATCAACCGCGGCTTCAATATCAATTTCTTGATGACAATGGCTGCTATTGGTGCAGTTATCATCGGGGAAATCCCGGAAGCGGCCTCGCTAATCTTCCTGTTTGCTGTGGCTGAAGCCCTGGAGGCCTATTCGACCGACCGGGCGCGCGGATCGCTGCGCGATCTAACCTCCCTGGCCCCAGCCGAAGCCCTTCGGATAACCACCGATGGTGAAGTGCTTGTGCCTGTGGAGCAGCTTGGTATCGGCGACCGGATCATCGTCAAACCGGGCGAGCGCATCCCTATGGACGGCACCATCCAACGCGGTGTAAGCCCGATTAACCAGGCGCCGATCACTGGCGAGAGCATGCCGGTGGAAAAAGGGGTTGGGGACGAAGTGTTTGCCGGAACGGTGAACGGCTCTGGATCTTTAGAAGTCAAGATTACGGCGCTGGCCCAGGACAACATGCTAGCGCGCATCATCCAACTGGTTGAGGCAGCCCAGGCATCCCGGGCACCCACGCAGCGTTTTATCGACCGGTTTGCCCAATATTACACTCCGGTAATGATGGCTCTGGCTTTGCTCGTGGCCATAATCCCACCGCTGTTCTTTGGCGAGCCGCTATTGACCCTGGTGGACGGAACTCGTGGATGGGTGTACCGCGGGCTGTCGCTGCTGGTCATTGGCTGCCCGTGTGCTCTGGTTATCAGTACGCCGGTGACGATCGTTTCTGCCATCACGGCGGCTGCCCGACGCGGCGTGCTGATCAAAGGCGGTGCTTATCTGGAGGCATTACAAAAAATCAAGGTGGTGGCTTTCGATAAGACAGGTACGCTGACCCTTGGGCAGCCAGCGGTCACCGAAGCGCGTTCCCTGGAATGCACTGGCGGCGAAACCTGCAAAGCCTGCGATGATATGCTTGCTCTGGCAGCCTCCATCGAGCGGCGCAGCAATCACCCGCTGGCCCAGGCGGTGGTCAGGGAGGCGGAGGGCCGCGGGCTGGCTGAACGCTACCCGCCGGCGGATGCGGTCATCACCCTGGCAGGTCAGGGTTTGCAGGGAGAAGTGAACGGAAAGAAAGCCACGATCGGCAACCACCGTTTATTCGATGACGAACATCCCCACGAGGATCGATTGTGCAAGTGGGTGGAGTCAGCTGAGGAGCTGGGCCAGACAACCATGCTGGTCAGCGACGGGGAGCGGGTGCGCGGTTATCTGGCTGTCAGTGACGCACTGCGGCCAGAAAGCATCCACGTCACCAGGGAAATCCAGGCTCTTGGGAAGGCACTGGCTGTATTAACCGGTGATAACCAACGCTCGGCACGGATGGTGTCCAGCACGCTGGGTGTCAATCATGTTCAGGCTGGTCTGCTGCCTACAGACAAAGTGGCAGCGGTGGCTGCGCTTCGCGAGGAAAACGGCGATGTGGTCATGGTTGGCGACGGCATCAATGATGCGCCTGCACTGGCTGCCGCCAGCGTTGGTATAGCGATGGGTGGGGCAAGCTCTGCCCAGGCCATGGAGACCGCGGATGTCGTATTGATGGGAGATGGACTCAAACAGCTTCCATTTACCTTCCGCCTTGCAGGCTTCACCCACCAGATCATTGTCCAAAACGTGGTGTTTTCGCTGTTGACCAAGCTTGTGTTCATTGTACTTGCGTTGGCGGGCTGGACAACTATGTGGATGGCGGTTTTGGCGGATATGGGTGTTTCCCTGCTGGTGATCTTTAACGGCATGCGGCCGCTGCGTTTACAACCTGGAAAATAAAAAAAACACCTGCTTAATTTAGTTAGGCAGGTGTACTGATTGACTATTTCTTCCAAAAATTACTTAGGACGATGGTAAAGTTTAAAGGTTCCACGTTCGGTGCTTGCCATGGATGGTTCATCCTTAATCCATTCCCTGGTCGCGAATAATTCGTGCCCGTTGATTTCCCAACCATCCGCAACGAAACCGCCCGCCTGGTTAAACTCATCCTGGTGGAGCGACAGAAAAATCGCTGACCAAAGCGGGCTTTCAGGAAAACTAAACTGAGAACCATCGCAGTTGATGGAATAAGATTCTTTGGTTGCGCCAGGAAAATAGGTTAGATTGATGTCGCGCACATACCCAACTTGATCCTGCGCAGAGTGATAATCCACGGAGAAAGAAAAATCCTGCAGCTCAAACGTAGCACCGCCGCGGTTGGAAGTCACCGAGCAGCCATCCATGCGGGCTTCAAAAGCTGTGTTAATCAGGGGTGCCTGGGTAGCGAGGTTACCCAGATTGTCCGGATCAACCTGGTAGGTGATCTTTGACTCAACGGATGAGGTGTAACCTCCGCCTTCTTCATGCATTTCAGCGTCTGACTCGAATTGAAGTTCAAATGAAAGACAGCGCCTGACATACTCTTTCGCATTTTCTATAACTGGAGTGCCAGATTCGCCTGTGCCCAATCCTAAGAGTTGATATTGTCTTTCGAGGCCGAGCCAGGCGGGAATAATGCGGTGGACAATGTGATCATCGCGGCACATTTCGTATTCTTCCTGCATACAAACGTTTGCCACTGTACCCATCAGGTCTGAGTCAATTGAGGTGCCACCACTTTCACTAATCCCAAGCAGCTGCCGTTGACGATCATAACCAAGCACAGTTTGAAGGGCTAATCGCCCAGCAGCGCAGCTTTCACCCGCAGCAGCCAACCGCGGCTCAACAACCTGGCTATAAAATTCTTCGAAATAAGCAGGAAAGTCAACTGAGCTCTCTCCATCCGTATTCCCAAGCAATTGGCGCTGCCGTTCCCGGCTTAGTTCTTCTGCCACCCTGGTTTGTAACCTGCGTTCAGCTGATCCGCCAATGCGCTCGCGTACCGGCTCAATATCCGCTAGCAGACCTTTGGTCACACCGTAACCGCTGAAATGCGTAACCTGGATTTTTATTTCTTTTGAATCGAGCACTGGAATGGCCAGGATCAGATCATCTCCCTGCCCATGGTAGTCGAACATCAATTGCTGATCCACAGGCAGATCGTTGGGCGGAGTGATCGTCAAGACGGCAGTCTCATAAAGTTGAAGTCCTTCCGGCTCAAGGTGAACCGTAAATGTTGTCCCATCTCCGAAGGGCAGTCCGGTAATTGCTGATACAGGGGTCATACGAATATTAGTATCCGTTACAAGGGCCTTGGCGGGGATTTCCAATACGTAAACAGTTCCATCTGCACCTTGTGCGGTAAGGTTTCCACCTTCAGGTGAAATTAAAGCCTGGGTCTGGTTCGTGCTGTCCAGGGTAATGTTTACCTGGATTGGGTTCTGCGGGATCTCGAAGATTGATTGGATATTTTGTTGTGTGGTGGAATTCCCTCCAGCAGCGCCAGTGGATGTACAACCTGCTGCAAATATCAATACTCCCCCGAACAACCAGCTAAGTTTCATCGATGGGCTCCTGTTGTATTATGATGAATGCGGTAATATTTATATTATATTGTAACTCAGGAAATTTTTAAGAAACATCAAGGTATGGAATCGTTTAAAATCCAATAATGGAAATTGTTAACCAATTCATAAAGCGGTGTTAATAACGAAGTCTCATATCCTTGATAAGATAGGACCATGGAAAAAATAAGGGTCTTATTTTTATGCAGCGGTAACTCGGCCCGCAGCCAGATGGCAGAGGCTATTCTGCGTAAGCGTGCCGGCGATCATTTCGAAGTATTCAGCGCCGGTTTGGAACCCTCAGGTTTGAACCCGTTTACGCTGCGCGTCCTTGAAGAAAAAGGCATCGATACCAGCGATTTGAAATCAAAGGCGCTCAGTACTTTCTTTGGGAAAAGGCATTTTAGCTACCTTATCACTGTCTGCTCGAAGGCAGAGGAGAAATGCCCGATTTTTCCCGGCATGGGGATGCGCATCCATTGGCCCTTTGATGATCCTGCAGCCTTTGATGGCAGCCATGAAGATAGGCTGGAATATTTCCGTCAAGTTCGAGATCAAATTGACGCGAAGATCGTTGAGTGGCTCGTGTCACAAGGGATCTCTGCCGAATAGCCGAATTGGGTGTAGGCTCGAAATTCAGGGTGTCCGCACGGACACCCTGAATGATTCCAGGCAACGATTCTGCAGGTCTTTGGGTTCCTGGTATGCAAACGTCCTCCCGAAAAATACCCCCGGATGTTCGAGGTTCTGAATCCTTCACCTGATCCGCTTCGCAGCAAGCCCCGAACTGCGACTCTATGTTTTAGGTGGATACACTGTTCTCGATCGATGAGAACATGGTGTACTCCCATCCCGATTTATGCATCATTCTTGCGCGTGTTTAATTGGCGGTGGTACACTTAAACCAGATTTCAATTTCTGGTAACAAAGGATACGACAACATGCCAGTGATCTATCCATTTACCGCGATTGTTGGTCAGGAGCGCATGAAGCGCGCTTTGGTCCTGAATGCGGTTGACCCGCGCATTGGCGGTGTATTGATCCGAGGTGAGCGCGGCACGGCAAAATCGACAGCTGCCCGGGCATTAGCCGCATTGCTGCCGATGGTCAGTGTGGTCACGGACTGCCGCTTTGGCTGCGATCCGGAACGCCCGATATCCTGGTGCACAGAATGCCGCGAGCGTTCAGCGCGCGGAGACATGCTGCCCACCCATGCCCGTTCAACACCGTTTGTCAACCTGCCCATTTCAGCCACCGAAGACCGCGTGGTAGGGACTCTGGACATTGAAAAGGCTATTCAAAAAGGGGAGCGGCACTTTGAGCCAGGGGTTCTGGCAGCCGCCAACCGCGGGCTGCTGTACATCGATGAGGTTAATCTACTGGATGATCATGTGGTGGATGTGCTGCTGGATTCTGCTGCTATGGGGATGAATATCATCGAGCGCGAGGGTATTTCCTTCAGCCACCCGGCCCGTTTTATCCTGGTCGGCACGATGAACCCCGAGGAGGGCGATCTGCGCCCGCAACTGTTGGATCGGTTCGCGCTTTCTGTGGAGATTTACGGTATCCGCGAAGCCCGCGAAAGAGTCCTCATTATGGAGCGCAACCTGGGATTTGAAGCCAATCCTGAAAAATTCCGCCAGGAATTTCTGCCAAAAGAGCAGGAATTATCCCGGCAAATAGATCTTGCCCGCAAATTAATCGACGGTGTCCAATATTCCAGCCGCGACCTCTTATCCATCGCGCAACTGACAGCTTCCCTGCATGTTGACGGACACCGTGCGGACCTGGTAATTCTCAAAGCAGCGCGTGCCCAGGCTGCGTTCGATGGACGGCAGGCAATCAATGGGCGCGATATTGCCCTGGCAGCTGAACTGGCTTTACCTCATCGTATTCGGCGCGGTCCCTTCCAACAGGAAGAGATTACGATGGAGGAACTGCAGGACCGCATCGAGGGTCTGCAGGGTGCCAGTACAACCGGTCAGCGCAGCGAGCAAGAAGCCGATAACGAAGAAGATAAAGCCCGCCAAAAAAAAGTATAGCTGAGGGAGCGACAACCGAGGAAACGCTCCCTCAGGGAACCCCCAACCCCGGCCCTCAAGATGACGTCTTCGACCAGAAGAACAGCAACTGGTGGGAAGGCGGTGAGCGCGTTAAAGTAGGGGAATCCTTTGAGCCGCGGCGTCTGGATACGCCGCTGGATAAAATGATGCGCCGCTTCCCGGGACGTCGCTCGCGTACGCACACCGAGCGCAAGCGTGGGCGCTATATTCAGGCACGTCCTTCGGCAGGCAAGGCGGATGATTTGGCTTTTGACGCCACGCTGCGTGCGGCTGCCCCGTTCCAAAAGCAGCGTATTGAAGACCGAAAACGCGTCGCTTTTTCGGTCCGTCCGGCGGATTACATGCGTAAGATCCGCGTTAGAAGGGCTGCCAATCTGATTTTATTCCTGGTCGATGCCTCCTGGTCCATGGCAGTAGCTGAAAGGATGCAGGCTACCAAAGGCGCGATCATGTCCCTGTTGACGGATGCTTACCAACGCCGGGACCGGGTGGGTCTGATCGTCTTTCAAAAGGATCGTGCAACCCTGGTTCTGCCTCCGACCAACTCGGTTGTGCTGGCAAACCGCGCCCTGGTGGACATTCCGGTTGGCGGCAAGACCCCTCTCTCGGCTGGTATGAAAATGGGCTATGAGGTCCTGCGCCGCGAAAAGGTGCTGCATCCAGATGTCATGCCGTTATTGATCGTTCTGACGGATGGTGCGGGAAATGTGTCGATGGGCAAGCTGGCGCCCAATGAGGAGGCATACCGCTTTGCAGCTCAAATTGCCGAAGAAAAAGTGCACAGCGTGGTGATCAATATGGAACATGCAGCCTTTGATCAAGGATTGGCACAGGCGTTGGCGGACAACCTTGAAGCGCCGTGCTATTCGCTGACCGAACTCAAGGCAGAGAATTTGTATTACGCAGTGCGTCAGGAGATGGACCAGGCTAAAAAAGCGCCGGAGGAACAGCGCTTTTAGAAACCGCAGCAAGGAAATCCTGCGATTTAGGGTCCTTCTACTGCCCCACGGCGGCTTAAACCCCTTTAGTTGATCAAAGTGGGTTCTGGCTTATTCTGGTTTACGAACCACTTGCTGGCGCGGTTGTCGTCAAAGGCATAGCTTTCCGCTGGAATGAAGCGGACATTGGTAAGCCCGGCTGCCTCAGCAGCCTGCTTGAACTTTTCCGAAACAAGGAACGGAACCGGAGAATTTCTGGGTATAAACAGATCCTGCCCTTTCCATGAACCGGGGACAAGAACGATCCGGTCCTGTTTTCGCCGGGTGTGACCTGTCCGGCAGTAGGTGCATTTGACTGTTTGAGGATTATCAAGGACCAACCCGGAGGCACGATCATCCTGATCGGCTCCGCCCCAAAGAATATCGATCAAATGATAAAGCGGAGGGGAGTGTGGGAATTGTCCTTCCTTATAGGTTCCCATCCGCACGATTGTAACTGGCGGTGAAAACGAGAAGATACCACTAAGACCTTCGGCTGAATAAACTTGTTTTGCACGCTGCGACAGTAAGAGCGATTCGTCACTGCACCAGAGGAAGTCGGGCCATTTGGCGGGTTTGAATTTAGACAGCTTAATCAGGTGAGGAGGCAGCCAGGGTCTTCTGGTGACAGGGCTGCCGCAGATTGGACAGCGCTGACCGTCTCCCAGGACGTGAAAATCAACCGGCGAGGCAGTTGCCCACTGAACAGCCGAGGATTCACCATCATCCGATTTGAGAACATAGAAATTGTCCATTATCCTTTTCTCCCTGAACCTGAACTCCACAATAATAGTTATATTATAAGATAAAAATAATCATATTTTGAAATTCTTCTCAAGGATTTTCCGTGATCCTAGGGTGAGAAGGGGATCCAGCTGCCCCCGCAATTCTTTACCGGCACCCGGTGGTGCGATAGAGGCACCGGTTCGCTTGTCACATCTTCCCCGGCGTGATATGATTTTAGCTTGACCGGAGGGTTTACAAGTTGTTATCCAGGGCTGACCGCCGCTCCCGCATTCGTACCATCCTCATTATCCTGATCCTCGCCACCCTGCCGTGTTACTGCCTGGGTGTTGTGGTGATGCAAGTCGGTAAGGAATTAACCAAACCGACTGCGACTCCCACGCCTACTCTTACCGAGAGCATTCTTGCTACCACGTCCACGCCGACTCTCACTTTGACACAGTTTGTCACCTCCACACCGACGATCACCTCGACCCCGACCATTACGTGGACCCCCACGTTGACATTCACTCAATTTATACCGCCTACCAGAACTCCAACCGTTACACCCACGGAAACGCTAACACCCACCGTTACGCTGGTACCGAGCGACACACCGACACCAGAACCCTGATCAGGAGTTTCCCCTAATACGAATGGCAGAACTCAAAGAATTCCTTAGAACATTATTGACCCTGCCTGGATTATCCGGTTACGAAGAACCGGTCCGGGCAGTGATTGCCGAGGAATGGAAACCGCTGGTAAACGAACTGAGCACGAGCCGCCTGGGAAGCCTGCATGGCTTGAAATCCGGCTCGGGTACAGCCCCGCGCCGTCGGATTTTACTATCGGCACACATGGATGCCATCGGTCTGATCGTGACCGGTATCGATGGCGGTTTGGTGCGCTTCACAGAAATTGGCGGGATCGATGCCCGCATCCTGCCGGGACAGCCAGTAACCGTCCACGGACGCCGCGACCTGCCTGCCATTGTGGTTCAACCCCCTGGCTGGCTGCTGCCTGACGAACAGGCCAGCGGACACGCGGTGGACATGAAGTATCTCTTTGTGGATACCGGGCTGCTCCCAAACGAGGTCGAGAAATTGGTGCGGATAGGCGACCTGGTATCATTTGCCCAGGCACCCATCGATATGAGTGATGATTTGTTGGTCGGTCACAGCCTGGACAACCGTGCCTCCGTGGCAGCTGTTACAGCCTGCTTGAAGGAGCTGCAGCATATCCAACACGCCTGGGACGTTTGGGCGGTAGCTTCAGTCCAGGAGGAAGAGACCCTCGCCGGGGCTTTTACTTCTCCCTTTGACATTCAACCCGACCTTGCGGTAGCCATTGATGTAACCTTCGCCCGCGGTCCAGGCAGCCCATCCGATTACAGCACCTTCCCCCTTGGCAAGGGTATCACCCTGGGTCGGGGTGCAAATATCCACCCGGGGCTGTATCAGGCATTCAAGGACCTAGCTGAGAAAATCGACCTGCCGACTCGCGACGAATTAATGCCGCGGATGTCCGGCACAGATGCCATGGCTATTCAGGTAGTGGCGGAAGGTATCCCCACCATGGTTTTGAGCATGCCCATCCGCTACATGCATACTCCGGTTGAAATGGTCTCGATGAAGGACATATCGCGGACCGGGCATCTCATGGCGCAGTTCATTGCCGAGTTAAAGCCTGATTTCATGGATACCTTGCGTTGGGATGATTAATCATGAGCCCCACTAAGAACAATGACCATAAGACTCCATCCGTTGGAGATGCTCAGATTTCCCTGCTGGAACGCTTATCGAACGCAGTTGCAGTTTCCGGCAATGAAGGCGAGGTCCGCAAGATCGTCCTGGATGAGATCAAAGATTTTGTGGACGACGTGAAAGTGGATGCGCTGGGCAACGTGCTGGCAACAAAACATGCCCGCCAGGAACCCGGATTGCGGGTGATGCTGGCTGCCCATATGGACGAGATTGGTTTCATGCTGGTTGAGGGCGAGGACGGCTTATTCCAGTTTCAGACTGTTGGCGGGATTGATGTGCGGCAGTTACCGGGTAAAACCGTTCTGGTTGGTAAGGAACACGTGCCGGGCGTGATCGGTGCGAAACCGATCCACCATACTACCGCAGACGAACGACGCAGCGCCATTTCACTGGACACGCTGCGGATCGATGTTGGGATGGATAATGGAAATAAAGTCAAACCCGGCGATTATGCAACTTTCGCAACCCGCTTCCAACTGCTCGGCCCAAGCCTGGTTGGTAAAGCTCTGGATGATCGATTGGGTGTTGCCACTTTAATCGAACTGATCCGCCACGCTCCTGCCCACATTGAACTCCAGGCCGCCTTTACTGTCCAGGAGGAAATCGGTCTCCGGGGAGCCCGCGTTGCAGCTTACGCATTCAACCCGCAGTTGGCGATCGCAATCGATTCCACTCCTGCCGGAGACCTGCCGCGTTTCGATGGCGAGCCAAGCATCCGCTATAATACCAGGCTCGATGCTGGTCCAGCGATCTATACGGCTGATCAGGGAACACTTTCCGATCCGCGGCTGGTAAGGCATCTGGCACAAACTGGCGAAGAATTCGGAATTCCGTTTCAGTTCCGGCAGCCCGGGGGCGGCGGGACGGATGCCGGTGCCATCCACAAGCAGCGCGCAGGCATTCCGGTTGTATCCGTGTCGGTCCCAGGGCGATATGCCCACACCGCGGTGCTGGTTGCCCGGCGCAGCGATTGGGAAAACACGCTGTCGCTGCTGGTTCATGCCCTTGAGCGGTTAACGCCCGCAATTTTCGATTTGGAACGCTAACAGACGGTCATTCCGGAGATCATAATGAAAACACTGATAAAAACTCTAGTCGAAGCGGTCGGTCCCTCGGGGTATGAGGGTGCTGTACGCGATTTTATTAAAAAGGAAGTTGAAAATTTTGCAGATGATATTCAGGTTGATGCCCTTGGCAGCCTGATTGTACGCAAGGGGAAGAAATCGGAAAAAGGGCTGCGTATCATGCTTTCGGCACACATGGATGAAATCGGCTTAATCGTCACGCATGTGGACGACAACGGTTTCGTTCGTTTTACATCCATCGGCGGCGTGTATGCACATATGCTGGCGGGTGGACGCGTGCGCTTTTTGGACGGCACTTTAGGCGTTATCGGTCAGGAGCGAAACGAAAATGGGGGAGCTGCCACTGCAATCGAGAAGATGTACGTCGATGTTGGAGCAAACAGCAAGGAAGACTGCCCGGTAAAAGTCGGCGATATGATGATTTTTGATCGCCCGATGATGGACCTGGGAAAGCGCCTTGTAGCCAAATCGATGGATGACCGTATTTCAGTTGCCATTCTGGTCGAAGTCCTGCGTACCCTCAAGGACACCCCGCATGAGATTTATTTCGTTTTCTCGAGTCAGGAGGAAGTTGGCATGCGCGGCGCGACCACAGCGGCTTATGCCATTGACCCCGACCTCGGTATTGCCCTGGATGTAACCCCTACCGGCGATACTCCCAAAGGCTTGCGCATGGAGGTCAAACTAGGGAACGGGCCAGCGATCAAAGTCCGCGATTCGGGGATGCTGTCCGATCCGCGGATTGTGCGCTGGATGGTGGATACTGCCGAAGTGGAAAAGCTGCCCTACCAGTTGGAAATCCTGGACGGGGGCACCACCGATGCGAAAAGTATTCAATTGACCCGGGCTGGTGTTCCAGCGGGCTGCATCTCAATTCCCTGCCGCTATGTTCACAGCCCTTCAGAAATGGTTGATTATGACGACGTTCAGAATGCCGTCCGATTATTGAGCGCGTTGATCAGCAAGCCGGTAAAATTAGGTTAAGCTTAGAAGGTTCAGGTCTGCTTTGAAGTTTCGTTTTCCACGGCAAAACCAGTCATATAGTAGAAAAATGCGTGCGGCAGTGCTTTTCCTCGCCGCAGCGCTGGCTTTGCAGGGATGCGCATCCTGGCTAGCCCCGTTCTTGCCTGGGAATGAGGTCGTTCCAACTCCCACTCTTGAAATTATCTCACAGACGCCTGCGCCACTTCCTACAGTTGCAACCGAACCGGTAGCCCCGATCCCAGGTGTAACCACGATTACGCTTTGGGTTCCACCTCAGTTTAATCCTGAGTCCGAGAATTCAGCCGGCAGCCTTCTGCGGGCACACCTGGATGCATTTATGGAAGCGAATCCGGGTGTGTTGATCGTGACCCGGGTAAAAGCCTCGAGCGGGGCAGGCGGTTTGTTGGAATCCCTTACTGCCAGTGTGGCGGCTGCACCTGACTCGGTCCCGTCCATTGTTGCATTGACTCGTTCGGACCTGGAGCAGGCAGCCGTCAAGGGCTTGATCCTTCCGCTGGACGGTGTCAGTGACCTGGCTGGGGATCATGATTGGTATGAGTATGCCCGTCAGGTTGGCCGAGTCCAGAACAGCACATTCGGCCTGCCATTTGCCGGAGACGCACTGGTACTGGTTCACAGGCCGGCTGAAAGCGGGCAAGGCTCGCTGGCATCCTGGGACGACATATTCAATCGAAACTTGCTGGTAGTCGCCCCCATCGACGACGGTCAGGCCATGTTCACGCTGGCTCAATACCATTCAGCTGGCGGAGAGACCCAGGACCCGGAAGGCCGACCCTTCCTTGACAAGGAAATTTTAACCCAGGTTTTGGCCAATTATGGTCAAGGGATTGGGCGAGGGTCCTTCCCGACCTGGTTGACCCAGATTCAGACGAATGGGCAGGCGTGGCAGTCGTTTTTAGAGGGGCAGGGCAGCATGGTTATTGCCTACAGCTCGAATTTTCTTGCAGATTTACCCCCGGATGCTGCGGTTGCTTCTCTGCCAGGCCTGGATGGACAACCTTCTACCCTTGCCACAGGCTGGTCATGGGCTCTGGCAGACACCAATCCGCTTACGCGTGAAACCAGCGTTAAATTGATGGAATACCTGTCTGACAGCGCTTTCCTGGCGGAATGGACAGCTGGGGCGGGTTATCTTCCAACACGGCCCTCAGTACTGACAGGGTGGAGCAATCAAACCTTAACCCCGATTCTGAATCAGGTCATCCTGTCCGCTGAAGTCAAGCCTGCGAATGAGGTTTTGACCGGTTTAGGTCCCGTGCTGCGGGAAGCTGTACTTTCAATTTTTAACGGTCTGGCAACTCCGGAGCAGGCTGCTGAAACCGCGGTTGGAAAGCTAGGCGGGCCGTAATGTCAATAACCTCCTGGCTCGCTCGACTTAAAATCCCGCCCATGTCAGAACGCAGGCATGCAGCTTTGTGGGTCCTGGTGGTGTTAGGAATATTCCTTATTGCTAACGCCATGAGCGAACCTTTGCCTTCTTACGCAAAGCAAGCAGCAGCGGATGCACCGACAGAGACGCCATTTGTAACCCGTACACCCACCCAAACACTGGCCCCATCCTTGACACCCACGCCCGGTCCTACTGCCACAGCCACCCCATTACCGGTCGAAATCCTTGAGAACTTTGATGATACGGATGGGATCGTGGTCGGGACCATTTTGCTGGTGGTCATTATTCTGCTGGGAACCCTGGCGGGGATTCGAACCCGGCGGAAACATAAGTAACACCATTCGGCGTAAACAATCTAAAAATCAGTACCTAAAGGGTGATCGCGCCTTTCAGTGGGGTGACTCTATTTATCGCCCAGCCGGACGACCTGCTTATGAAACATTCCCGGCGACATTGACTCGCGATTCTATTAGGTGTAATATTATCTTAATTATCTAAATAATACCCTGCGCATCAGGGAGACACACTTGATTGATCGAAAGGAAATTGGTATGGCAAAAGTATTCGAACTCCCGCCCTTAAAGTATGCGTTCAACGCACTGGAACCTTACATTGATGCCCGAACGATGGAAATTCATCACGACAAGCATCATGCTGCTTATGTAACCAACCTGAATAAAGCTCTGGAAAGCGCTCCTGAATGGTACGAACGACCGATTTGGGAAGTCGTTGGACGCTTGAATGAAGTCCCTGAAGCGATCCGCACCGCAGTCCGCAACAACGGCGGCGGGCATTTGAACCACACGCAATTCTGGAATTGGCTGGAACCTGGCGGTTCGAAGTCACCGGTTGGCGAGGTGGCGAAGGCGATTGATGCAACTTTTGGTTCGACTGATGCCTTCATCGAAAAGTTTTCCGCTGCGGCAGTAGGCCGTTTCGGTTCCGGTTGGGCATGGCTTGTTGTGGATCGCAGCCGGAAATTATCGGTAACCTCTACAGCCAACCAGGACAGTCCTGTTACTGACGGGTTGATCCCTCTACTAGGGCTGGATGTTTGGGAGCATGCATACTACCTTAACTATCAGAACCGGCGTCCTGATTATGTAAAGGCATTCTGGTCGGTGGTCAACTGGGACGTCGTTGAAGGCATTTTTCAAGTAAGCAAATAACTCCTGAGGGATTTGGGATAGGGTGATTGCCGGGGCTGCTCGATGTTTGAGCAGCCCTCAGGCGTTTAAATATTCATTTATGAAGCAGATTGGTTCCAGGCCGGTGAATTCCTTGGGAAATCCTAAAACAACCCTAAGGAGAATGTAAGGTGATTTCTAACTTTCCTGTGCAATAATTAGCTATCTTATTGCCGAGAGCTTTTTATCACCCGAATGAATATTAACCAAATCGCAGTCCTTGTGTTTTTATGCGGTTTATTGACCATTGCAACTGGGGTTTTTACCTACAGGCGCAGACAGACCACTGGTGCTCTGGCATTTTCCTTCTTTATGTTTTCCTTTGCCATATACAGCATCAGCTACAGTCTTGAACTCGCCGGTTCGAACCTCAGTATGATGTTGTTTTGGAATAAGGTCCAATATCTCGGTATCCTGTCCTTCCCTACTTTTTACTTGATTTTTGCTCTGCAATACACCGGACACGATCGCTGGTTGACACGCAGGGCGATCGCAATGATGTTTTTAATTCCTCTGGGGTTCTTGTTTGTTAAAATTTTCGATGATAACCTGCACTTGATTTACAGATCCGTGGAGGTCGATACAACAGGGTTAATCCCCTTGCTGCATTTTGATCGAGGACCTATCTATGGAGCTATCGTCGTTTACAACATAACAGTGGTGTCCATCGCCAACGTATTTCTGATTGAAAAACGACGTTTCGGCTCGGCGCTATACCGGGCGCAGACCACTATTATGCTGGTGGCTGCTTTCATCATTTACGGAACCTACGCGGTGTACCTGAGCGATATCGTAATTTTCCCTTCGCTTCGCTACCTCGATTTAAACCCGCTGGCTTATACATTGTGGGGTGTTGTTATCAGTCTGGCGTTGTTTAAGTACGGGCTGTTGGACCTCAGCCCAATCGCCCGGGATGCATTAATCGGGATCCTTCAGAATGGAGTGGTGGTACTGGATAATCAGAGCCGCCTGGTTGATGCCAACCCGGCAGCATTAAGGATTTTCAACTGGGAACACCTGCCGGTTGGAAAACGGGCCGATGAGTTCATGGGGGATGCCCTGGCAGCATTGGATCTCGAAAATCTTAAAGAAAGCGAATTGGCAGAAATTGTGCTCGTAACAGGCGGCACGAACCGCTGTTATGATTTGCTTGCTTCGAACCTGAAGAATAAAATGGGTCTTCAAATCGGCAGCCTGATCATGCTGCATGACATCACCGAACGTAAGGAAACTGAGAAAAAATTGCAGGAGCTATCGTTGGTGGACGAATTGACGGGCCTTTCCAACCGGCGCGGCTTGAGGCTGCTGGCGAATCAAATGATCAGCATGGCGAATCGAATGAAGGTCAACGCCACCCTGTTTTTCCTTGATTTGGATGACCTGAAGAAAATCAATGACACTTATGGTCATGCTGAAGGTGACGCAGCTCTGGTTGCCACCGCTGATATTTTACGAACCACATTCCGCTCTGCAGACATCCTCGCGCGGATTGGCGGCGATGAGTTTGTTGTTCTGGCCCTTGAGACGAATGGGAATTCCATTTCCAGCATGTTAGACCGTCTGATGGTCAATCTGGATTACCAGAATCAAAGAAGTCAACGCTACCCGTTGGGGTTCAGCATTGGATCGGCACGGTATGAGTGGCAGAATCCGAAAACCCTCGAAGAGTTATTTTCTGATGCTGACCGCTCGATGTATGAATCGAAAAAGCTGGGCAAGCGGGTAGAAGAACCCGAACCCTGGCCCATCTTTTAATATATTTTGAGGGGATTGATCGGAAATCAGCTGCTGCTGGCCAGGTTTCGTTGGTGGCGTTGGTCGATACTGGCGGTCAAATGTGCACCAAGCAGAATAATTGTGCAGCTCACGTAGATCCAGAACATTAAGGCCAGTACCGTGCCAAGTGAGCCGTACAGTATCTCATAACGCACAATTCCGGAGCTTAGATACAGGCTAAATAACCGCTTTGCCAGCTCCCAGGCCACTGAAGTCCAAAGTGCTCCGCCCAGGGCTGCGCGCCAGCGTACGGTTGTATTGGGGATCCAACGGTAGGCAACTGAGAACATGAGGAAAGAAAACAGGCTTGGCAGCAGTAAGCGGATATAAGGCCAGATCGAAGAACTTTCCAGGTCGCTGCCGTCTAGCAGCGGAGTATCGATCAGCTTGATGATGTCGAGTAATGCCGAGGAAGCCAGGGAAAGTACCAGCAGCAGGATTAACATTCCAATGAACGAGAGGGCAAGAAGGCGGGTACGGATTACATCGCGCGGCTTAATGCCGAGCCAGGCACGGTTGATGTTGCGCACCAGCGTATTAAAGAACCCGGATGCAGACCATATTGCGCCGACCAGACCAATTAACCCAATGGTGCCACGGCGATTAAGGACTTCTTGAAAATTTCGCTCGATCAGTTCTTCGGCATTCGGCAGTACCTGAACAATAAAATCCAGGGTCACCTGATACGCCTGGTCGCTTTTAAGGACAAAACCAACTACGGATATTAATACGAGCAAAAGGGGGAACAGGGAAAATAGGGCGTAATACGAAAGGCTGGCCGCTGCTTCTGCACCGCGTGCAAGCCCAAAATTCTTAATCGCAATGCGTACCACATCCAGCGAACCCCGGCTCATGCGGTTTGCGGTCTGGTAATACGGCAGCAGCCATTGTTTGATGTTGGGCATTATGCAGCTACTTTAGATATATTTCCGTCAGGTGCCGGAGTCAGTCCCAGTTGGGTGTTAGGACCCACCCGGGCCATTCCAGCCAAATTCATCGAAATCAATTTTGCCGTCCGGGCCAATTACTATGCCTTCCTCGCGCAGCAATTTTTCCTGGGTAGCCCGTCCAAAACCCGGCAGGCTGATTTTTCCCTGTGCATTGACGACACGCTGCCAGGGTACATTGGATCCTTGTGGAAGGGCAGCCAGAGCGTACCCCACCATTCGCGCGCTTACTCCTCCCCCGGCAATCCGGGCAATTTGACCGTAACTGGCAACCATGCCGCGGGGAATCTGGCGAACAATATTATACACAGCTTGCTGATAGGTAATGTCATTTGGTTTCATCAGGTTCATGGTACCTCCCCGAATCACTGCATTCCTACACACAACGACAACCTAAACCGGATTATAACATCGGCGATAGCTGGCGGCTTTGCAACTGGCTGCGGTCCTATATTCAGGCTGCCTTAAACCGGAAGAACCGCCCACAATTTCTTTGGTAAGATTGAGAAATGCCAAAGGCACTCTTTCTCATTATCGCGGTCATGCTGCTTCTGACGGGTTGTGCCAACCTGACGCCGGCAGTTAGCATGACGCCCACCCCTGATATTTCCACGGCGCTGCCCACACCAGGGCAAACAGCAACCCACACCCTGGCGCCCAGTGAAACGCCGGCACCGACTGCCGAAATTGTCCAATTTTGCTCGCCGCTGGCTGGCATCCTGCTCGAGGATTTGAGCAGCCGCATTGTTAACGGCTATAATCCGCCGCAGCCGGGAAGCGATGACCCCCACCAGGGCATTGATCTGGCGGTATTAAGTGCCCCCGGAGGTATGGCGCTCAGCGGCACCGTCATCCATACGATGATTGCCGGAACAGTCGCCGGAGTGGGAAATAATCGTTTCCCGTACGGCAACAGCCTGATGATTGAAGTGCCTTTGGCAGAGATTCCACCCGACCTCCTGCCCGGGACATTCATTCCAACCCCGCTGCCGCTGCGGCTGCCCCCCGGCGCTTTGACCTGCCCGGATTTAACTATCCAACCATCCAGTGCCGGAGAACCCCGCTCACTTTACATTCTATATGCCCATATGCAATACCCGGTCGAGGTCGAAATTGGCGATCCGCTTGGCTGCGGTCAAATGGTTGGGAATATCGGAGAAAGCGGGAATGCTCTAAACCCGCACCTTCATATTGAAGTCCGCGTCGGACCGGCTGGACAAACCTTCCAGTCCATGGCTCACTATGACCCATCCGCCAAAGGGGATGAAATGGCTGCTTACTGTACCTGGAGGGTCAGCGGGGTGTTCCAGACGATCAACCCGGCGTGTTTGTGGGGGGATTGTCAATAATATCCTTCGGCTCAGTATCAGCCAATCGCGGCTCGCCGATAATTAAATCCCAGGCAGCTTCGATTTGTCCAGGTTCACCGATGATGCCGATGCGGTCGCCGATCTCGAATACCGTGTTGGATTTTGGGTTTGCCAGCAGCCGGGTTCCTCGGATGAAGGCCACGACTGAAGCCCCTGTTCGCGACCGGATATTCGCTTCCTCCAGGGTCTTGCCCACCAGGCAGCTGGATTCGTCAAGTTTGAGCCAGGTGATCTCGATTCCTTCTGAGGCCAGCAGCAGATTGCGCAGGGAGCGATGTTCCTCGTCACTCAGGCGTGTAATGTCGTAATTGTCGCGCCGCACTGACTGGGTGTATTTGTGTACCTCGCGCAGCGGGTAGCCCAGCGTGAGCAGCGTGTCATGCACCATCTCCAGGCCGCCTTCCAATTCGGGGTGGACGATGTATTGGGCTCCCAGACTGGAAAAATGACGCACACCTTCTTCTGTGGCAGCCCGAATGATGATCGGCAGTTCAGGATTGATGTCTCTGGCTGAAGCCACCACCATGGAAGCAGAGGATTCTTCCGGCACCGTGCACACGATGGCGCGTGCTTTATTCAATTGCGCATGGGTAATGATCTCGGAGTTGGCTGCATCCCCGTAAAGAGTCGGGATGTGCCGCTGGTTGAGGGTTTCGATCCGTTCAACATCTGACTCGATCACCAGCAGCGGCACTTGCAGGGATTCGAGCACATCCACCAGGTGCTTCCCAATGCGCCCGAAACCGACAATGACCACGTGGTCTTTGAGGCTACTCTCATCCACTTCGACAATCGGGGTACTGGCATCCATGCGCTTCCAGAACCCAGGCACCCTCTGCAACTGGTTTTCCAACCAGGGAAGCAGCCTGTACATCAATGGATTAAGCGTGATGGAAAGCAGCGACGCAGCCAGAATCAGTGAATACTGGTCAGATGTGAGCATTTTTAGGGATAGACCGCTCTGACCAAGGATGAATGAAAATTCGCCCACCTGGCTGAGACCCACGGCGATCACCAGAAAGGTGCGTGCCGGGCGCGGGAAAAACAGTCCCATCAGAATAACGATAACCGCCTTGCCTAACACAACCAGCAGTGTAATCACCACTACGTGCGAGAGGTTTTCCCACAGGAACAATGGATTTACCAGCATGCCGACCGAAACGAAAAACAGGACTGAAAAAGCTTCACGAAAGGCAAACACATCCGCGCCGACCTGGTGGCTCAAGCGCGATTGGCTGATGATTGCACCTGCCACAAACGCTCCCAGCGCCAGTGACACGCCAAACAACTCGGATGCCCCAAGAGCAGTGCCAAGGGTGATGGCGAGGATGGCCAGGATAAATAACTCGCGTGAACGCGTATGCGCAATCTTATTCAACAACCACGGGAACAACCTTACCCCGACCAGAAACATGATGGCAACGAAAGCGCCGGCTTTGAGCAGCGTCACGGCCAGGTTTTGCCAATCGAACCCGCCACCGTTGCTCGCCAGGGTCGGCATGAGCACCAGGATTAACACCGAAAGGATGTCCTCCATCACCAGCCAACCAACTGCAGCCTGCCCGTGTGTCGTGTTGAGCAGTTTGTTGTCCATCAAGCCGCGTAATAGAACGACGGTACTGGCGACCGATATCGAAAGCCCCAACACAATCCCGGCTGTAATTGTCCAGCCCCACAACTGACTGACCGCAAAAGCCAGCACGGTCGCCAGAGCAGTCTGGATCAATGCGCCGGGTATGGCAATATCGCGGACGCGCCACAGATCCTGGAAGGAAAAATGTAAACCTACACCGAACATCAAGAAAATAACCCCCAGCTCGGCTAGCTGCTGCAAAGTATTTACATCACCCTTGAAACCAGGCGTGAAGGGACTGATGGCAATACCTGCCAGCAGATACCCAACGATGGTGGGCAGCCCCAGCCGCCGGGCAATGGCTCCGCCGATAAAGGCGACCAGCAGTGCGATGGTGATATTGATTAAAATTGGCAATTCATGCATGGCGAAGACCTCAAGCATTCTTTTGTCATGCGCGCTGACGCAGAAAAACTAATCGTATTATGGAATGGCTGGAAAAAAGTACACCAACACCCGTTACCGGGAGAGGAAAACTAATACAAAAGTAATTTTACCTACTTTTCTGCGACTCGATGACCACTTCGGGGTATTCAGCTGATATTCCATTCAAGATTGGCGCGGATAAGCCCTTCAGGTGTTTATCGAAAAAAGCCAGCGAGTAAGAATTGATGATTTTTACCATTTGCTGACCGTCAATCGGACCGGAAAAATTTAACGCTGCTGCCAATGGCGATATCAGGGTCAGGTCGGTAAAGTTGTAGTGTTCCGTGCCCTTGACAGTGATCTGGTAGGCTGGGCCGGATGCCTGTTCAAACACTTCCTGTTCACGATACTGACCGTTATCACTGACCATAAACAGGAACGGCTGGGATAACTGCCCATTTATTACCGCAGAATACTGGGGACTGTCCAGTGTTAATCCTGCTTTGCAGCGGTCATCGGTAAGGCAAACCAGGCTGGTGGTGGACCCGCCGAAAGACATTCCTGCCAGACCAATCCTGGTCAAATCCAATCGATCGTTCAGAAATTCAAAAGGATCTCCGCTGAGGTTGGCGCTGATCGAATCCAGCACAAACGTTGTGTCAGCCGCCCACAGAGCCAGGCTTTCTTCCTGGGCAGACTCTGATCCGATGAAGGCGTCCATATCGCTGGTATAAAGTGCCTGGCTGCCATCTGCCAGGGGTGCTGCAATGGCTTCATAGGGGTGAGCCAGACTGATGACCACGTAGCCATTGCTTGCCAGGGTTTCCATAAGCGAGGTGTTCTGTTCCAGGTACCCCAGGCGGTAGCCGTGTTGGAAAACCACCACTGGGAATGGAGCGTCGGCACTGGCGAGTGGTGCTGCCGGATATGCATGCGTCTCGACCAACTTGAGATGATCCAATAAGAAAACCGGCAGGTCAAGTTCCCGGGTCAGATATCGTGAATACTCCGGGTGATCAGACCAGTACTTTAGAGGTTCCGTGTCCTTTTCAACTTCCGCCGGGTACCAGATGCGTATAGGAACCTGACGTTTATCGTCTGGATCGGACGTGAGGGTCTCCTCACGGTTGACATCGACAAGGGTAAAGCTGGTGGTCCCTACAGCGTACGTCCCGTTAGGCGGCGGCAGGGAAAATACCGGCAAGATTTGCGGCAGTTGATAAATTGCAAGGAAAATTACCAGGAAAACGACCACCAACAACATACGCAGGACGGGGCTTATTTTCGAAGACAGCTTTTTGTTTTGCAGGAGTCGCAAATTGTTCAAGGTCAAACCAACTGCGAGGACATACGCCGGCAGCATTTGCCAGCGTGCTCCCTCAACGATGATATGGATGACCAATAGAATCCAGGTTAAAACTGGCATGAACAACACCGTTCGGGAACGGCGTTTCTCGGGTACAAAGCTCCATGCCAGGGTCAGCAATAGGGTCAATAATGACAGGTTTTCGAATAGGCGCATAAATCCTGCTCCGGCTCAAGATGGGTGTCATTATGCCACAGGCGTACGGTGTTCGACAATGGAGTTATAAAGATCTATTGGGTATAAAAAACTGGAGGCTACTTTGTCGCAGTCTCCAGTTTGAAGGGGGTAAAAGATATTCTCTACTTGAGGTTAAAGCTTCCCGAGCCCAGGTTATCGCAGATGATGGTAAGTTGATGTTCGGCGGAATCAAACCCGGCAGTTTCCCACTGACCTTCCTTGTTATCGTTATACACGCGCACAGCATCCAGCCAGTTCGGCAGGTTCACACTGCCAGAGCCGGCGTCGCGGATTTCAACCTGCAGAGCAGCGTCATCTGGTACGTCGATATTGATACTGCCGCTGGCGCCATCCAGACGGATGGTCAAATCCGCATTCTCGGGCAGTTTGAGCGTAAGGCTGCCGGAGCCGCCAACAATATCGGCGGTGTATGCCTGTGTGGAGGCTGGCAGAGAAAGGGTCAGCGACCCCGACCCCTGGTCGATCGCGAAAGAGGTCAGGCGCAGTTCGCTCAGGTCGAGCGAGGCGGAGCCTGAGGCGCCATCTATGGTCAGGTCGATTGGCAGGTTTGGAGATAAACCGATATCCCAACTTGCAGTCGTGTTCCAGGGGATGCTCCATGCGCCGCTGGATTGCTGTGACAGGGAAATTCTGCGGTCAGGGTTGCCAGTTTCGGAGTACTGCAATGTGCCGTAATAATCGATTTCTGCCTTGAGCAGGCTGGTTTTATCCTCCAGCGCATACATTTTGACCGGTTCGGATGCAAAATCCATCCGTATGGTGGCACTGGTAGCTTCACCGATGCTGGCGGAAAGGCTTTTGGTTTTCAGCGTGCCTGACGTAGCCATTCCGAGAGACGGTCCGGCGATCAGCAGGAATATTACAGCCGCAACCGCAATCAGTCCCACGAGTGCACCGCCCACAGGCGAATTACGCCCGATCAGCAAGTCCAGCCCGATAACGATCAGGATCAACGGCCACATGGATGCCAACAGGTTAAGATTTGCCTGAGGGATGACCCCCATCGAACCAAGGAGCCAGATTACACCCACACCGATCAAAACAATCGGCCAGAATAATGAACGGTAACCTCGTTTTTCCATTTGTCCCATCCTTTCGTGCAACCTCAGAAAATCATTTTTGATTGCTGAGCCGGCAGGTCAATAATCGATGATGCGCCTGCCGGCTATTGGGCCAGGGTTAACCCTGACCAGGAAAATGTGCTAGAGACCTGGTTCCTGGGGGATCACCAGCCAAAGGATCAAGTAAACCAGTAATCCATGCCCGCCCAGCAGCAGCATCAATACAAATACCAACCGCACAATGGTCGGATCAATATTGAGATATTTGGCTAAACCGGCGCATACTCCGCCGATCATGGTGTCAGTTTTGCTTCGGTACAAACGTTTAGTTTCCATGGTAAATCTCCTCGCACTTATATACGCCCTGTCGGAAAAATAGTTGCAGGCAGCCCGAGTTGGTTTGGATTTTTACACAGGGTAATTTTATGGGTGCCCTGGGCATAACGAGCGCTGCCGCCCTGCATGATGGTCTGCAGCAAATCCTCCTCAGATGTCACATAAGTGCCGGAGATAAAGTCGATCCCGAAATCAAACAAAGCCGGGGAGAGGGGTGTGCTTGGTCCAAGCAGCATGACCTCGGTGGAGGGCTGACAAAGTGCCAACAAACCATCCAGGGTGCGGTTTAAAATGGTCATGCCAGTTATCGCGACCAGGTCGGCCTGCGGGATGAGGTCTGGGGCGGTTGCAGCGTGGAAATCGCCTGGTTGAGGGTGAAGTTCAAGGATTTTCAGGCTGCCAACCTTGGTTCGCAGCCAATCCGCATACTTGAAATGACCGACCATAACCACATTTCGTCCTGCTCCGCGCTGTGCCAGCAGGTCAATGGCATTCACATCCAGAACCTGATGCGAATTGATCGGCAAAGTGGAACTGTAAGCTGCCAGACCGATGCTGGCTTCCAACCCGCTGCCGTCCAGCATCCACCGGGCAAGTTCCTGCACGGACTTCTGGTGCAACTGACCGGCATCGGTTGGGGATTCGATCAGACCGGTTTGGTCACGCAGGCAGCTGGCAGCCAATCCGCAGCCCAGGCTGGTCACGGCTGTCCAACGCACACCGACCACCACCGAACGTACGGGAATTGGTTTGGCGGGTAGATGCTCAAGGAGACATTCAATAACGCCCATTAATATCCCTATTTCTTGTTTTATCAGGCTAATTGCTGCTTTCATTATACGCTTGAGCCGTTGATGGCTGTGAACGACCAATGTATTTCGGATAATTTTCTACTATAATCTTTAAAGTAAGCCGGGTTATCCGGTTGAGGAGAGGCAGATGGCAAAGAAGACACTTGGCTATGTTGAGATGGAATGGGTTTGCCCGCGATGTGGCGGGAAAAACCCGGGCTCAAAGCAGACCTGTACCACCTGTGGGGGGCCTCAACCCAGGGATGTCAAATTCCAGCAGCGTGAAGGACAGGAGTTGATCAAGGACGAGGAAGCGCAAAAGATTGCAGCCGCCGGCCCAGACGTCCACTGCGCGTTTTGCGGTACCCGCAATCCCAGCGATGCCAAAATATGCATCCAATGCGGCGCTGACTTAACCTCTGCTGAAAAACGCGAATCAGGTCAGGTTGTAGGTGCATACAGCAGTACGCCTGCTCCCGAAAAACCCTGTCCGAATTGCGGGCATATGAATCCGGGTGGGGCTTTACGCTGTTCAAACTGCGGGGCGTCTATGGCTGCAGCAGGAACCGGGCAACCAGTTGCAGCAGTTACCCCAGCGAAACCATTCAAATTAAGCCCGGTTATGATCGTAGTGGGAATAATTGGGATTATCGGTTTGATTATCCTTTGCATCGTCCTGGCTTCAGCGCTGTTTAAAACCGAAACCGTCACTGGTCAGGTGGAGGACCGCAGCTGGACCACCGTGGTGGTGGTAGAGCAATTCCAATCCATAAATCGCCAGGGCTGGGCAGACGAGATCCCGTCAGGAGCACAGGTAGGTGCCTGTGAGTTCCGCTATTCCTATACATCTTCCGAACCCCAGCCCAATTCGACTGAAGTGTGCGGCACCCCGTACACGGTCGACCAGGGTTCGGGCTTTGGCGAGGTGGTTCAGGACTGCAGCTATGAGACCTATGCCGAGTTCTGCGAATATACTGTGGAGGATTGGGTTGCAGTTGACCAGCTGCGCCTGCAGGGCGATGATTTAAACCCCAGGCTGCCGGATACCTCGCTCGCCAGCAACGAGCGCACCGGTGATTCGTCCGTTGTGTATAGCATCTGGTTTAATACCGACATGGGCACACTCGAATACCAAACCAGCGACCTGAAGCTTTACCAATTGGCTCAATTCGGCAGCGAGTGGTCGCTTGAAATTAACAGTTCCGGGGAAGTTGTGGCCGCCGAACCTCTTCAATAAATATGCCAATGGGGTCTGCTTCGATGGCCGATTTATTGCACCTGGTTTTGCATCGTAAATTCAGGATTTTCGCAGTACGTCCCGGGAGGGCATAAACCATGTCGTCAAGCGCTGGCTCATCAGAAATTCTCATCGGTTTCCTTTGTTTTGGATTGTTCATCCTGGTTTTTGCCGGGATCGGCATTTACCTGATCCTGCGCAGCCGAAAGGATAAGGCAAAGATCGCTGCCACCGCCGGCTGGCCTTCGGTGATGGGGCGGGTGCTTGAATCACGCATCATCGAGAGCAGCAGCACTGACAGCGACGGTGATTCGAGTACTACCTATCGTCCGCATGTCCGCTATGAATACGAGGTGATGGGCAATGTGTATGCCAATGACAAGGTTCATGCCGGCATGGTTGTATCGACCAGCAATTTCAAGAAATCACAGGAAACCGCAGCCAGATACCCGATTGACAGTGCCGTACGCGTCTTTTTCAATCCAGAAAACCCTGCCGAGGCTGTCCTTGAACAGAAAGCTTCCACGGTTCCTTTGCTGGTGATCGGCATCGTATTCCTGGCGGTCGGTTTATGCCTGGCGTTGCCGATTGGACTTGTGCTTTTATTGAGCATTAACGCCGGCTAAACCGGGCTCAAGCCTTTTGGGTGAGTTGCCAGGGCGAAAATAGGGTTAATTTATGCCTGACATTCTGGTTTCAGGTCTGATCAACATCGAAACCGCATTGCGCATAGGCGAATTTCCGCTTGAGTATAACCCGGTCAATTATCCATTTTACGGCATTCAATCCAGCGTAGCCGGGGTCGGCTACAACATTGCCAGGGCACTCACTGCCCTGGGCGACCGGCCTGTTTTACTCTCCCTGATTGGCAGGGATGACTTTGCTGCCGGGCTTGTCCATGAGACCTTGCAGAAAAATGGGATCGATCCGCATGGCGTTTTAGGGCTTGCAGACCAAACTGCCCAGTCGGTGATTCTCTACGATTCGCAAGGTAAACGCCAGATCCATGTTGATCTGAAAAATATCCAGGAACTGACTTTCCCAGCAGATAAATATGATAAGGCACTTGAGGGTTGCGATATTGCTGCCCTGTGCAATATCAACTTCTCACGCGGCATGCTGGCACCTGCCCGGAATTCAGGCAAGCTGGTGGCAACGGATATCCATGCCATTGACACGCTGGATGACCCGTACAACCGGGACTTCATGGAATTCGCAGATGTCCTGTTCATGTCGCACGAAAATCTCCCGCTCCCTCCGGAGGAGTGGGCGCGAGCAGTATTTGGACGTTACAAAAATCGGATAATAGTGATCGGTCTGGGCGCCGAGGGCTGCCTGTTGGCGGTGCGCGAGGATGGTTTTCTCGAACGGATCCCGGCAGTGACGACCCGCCCGGTGGTTAATTCAATTGGTGCAGGAGACGCGCTCTTCTCGGCCTTCCTGCATCATTTTGCAGTCAGCCGCGACCCATACCTTGCCATCCGTTCTGCGGTAGTATTTGCATCTTACAAGATCGGGGCAGTATCGGCTGCGGATGGATTTCTGAATGAAGCAGATCTTACTCGGTGGTGCGAAAACCTTTACGGTCTGGGATGGGAATCTTCACTGCACCGCTGAGGAAGGGCGAATATTCCCGCTTTCCTTGACCCGCCAAACCCTTCTGACTACAATTGCCTGCGTGACTGACCTGTTCAAACCCGATCTGACTGCATTGGAACGCGCTACCGAGCGTGAAGCCAGCATGGGCGTAAGAAAATTTTTTCGCCTGCTGCAATTGCGCCTGCTGACACAGGGGGTGTATGCGACCTTTTTGTGGATGGTGAATGTTTTCAACCGCCGCCTGTTTGACCTGCCCATCCGCAGCCAGTGCCAGGTGACACCGCAATTGTTTGTTGGACCGCAGTTTAAGCAGCGGGGCTGGCGGCATCTTGAAAGTTGGGGAATCAGCGGGGTTGTTAACCTGCGGCGCGAGTTTGATGATCTAACCCTGGGAGTGCAAATCCCTCGGTATCTGCATTTGCCCACCACCGACGACGATCCAATTGCTGTCGAAGACCTCGAGCGCGGCGTCCTCTTTATAAAGGATGAAATCCAGCGCGGCGGCAAGGTGTATATTCACTGCGGAGCGGGGGTGGGGCGTGCCCCTACCATGGCAGCCGCATACCTGGTCATGCAGGGGGAATCACCGGATCAGGCATACGACCGCATTCGCAGTGCACGCAAGTTCATCCGCCCAACACGCGGGCAGCGTGAGCAGTTAAATAAGTTTGCTGAAAAGCTGGCAAATGTGAAAACTGAATCCCCTGCTTAATGTCTGGCGGTAGAGGGTTGGCCTGCCAGGAAGAGCCGGTGATACAGCACGATGCTGCCTGCCACTGCCAGGTTATAAGATGGATACCTGACGTGCTCCAATGAAATTACTGCGTTGCAGTGTTGAAGCACTTGCTGCGGTAGTCCCATTGTCTCTGATCCTAATAAATAGATGGCACGTTCAGGGTGAATAAAACCGGAAAGCGGCTGCCCGCCCATTTCCACCCCGATCAGCAGGGCGCCGCTAGGTCGGTTTTCCAGAAACGTCTCAAAGTTTGTATAGTTTCGCAGCGGAACTTCGTAGGTGCTGTGCTGCGTGTCGCTGGTTTGCTGCCTGTAGGGTCGGCCGATCGTGAAGATGCCGGCTGCACCCAATTGATAGGCTGTGCGCCACAGCGTGCCAATATTATCTGAATTTCGCGGATGATAAACCCCGACTTCAAAATAACCCATGATATCGTTTATCCAGGGCTTGATTATAGCTTGAACTATCAGGCAACTTGAATCTCACGGCAAATTGGTTATCATATGGACTAGAGGATCCTATTCAATAAAACAAGTCGGGGTGGTAAACCCGTTCGCTGCATTTTTATTCGGTGTTTTTTCACTTTATTGGTAAGGAGGTAAAAATGCTGCAGGAAAAGATTGAATCCAAACAGGATGCGAAAAGGATATCGCTGGAATTCCTGGATGAAATTGTCGCCCCTGTAAAAGTGAGATCTGTGGGTTTCAGGCTGTGGGATGGTACTCCCTGGCCTGATGAGTCTCCCAAACCGGTTACTTTGGTGCTGAAACATCCAGGCTCTCTGCGGGCCATGTTTGCTGCCGGGACCGAGGTGGGTCTGGCAGAGGCTTACCTTTATGATGATTTCGATATCGAGGGCGATATTATTGCAGCTTTCGAGCTGGCAGAAGCCTTAACGGCAGCCACAAACGGCCTGGGCATGAAAATAAATGCTGCAGGCAAACTGCTGCGACTGCCGCGCAGGGATGGAAAACCGCAAACAAGCCGCGGACCTGCAAGGTTGGAAGGCAAAATCCACTCAATTAATCGCGACCGAAAAGCGGTTACCTATCACTACGATGTCTCGAATGATTTTTATAGGCTGTTCCTCGACCAGCGCATGGTTTATTCCTGCGCGTACTTCAAGGATCCGAATGCGAGCCTGGATGAAGCCCAGACCGCCAAGCTGGAGCATATCTGCCGTAAACTGCGGCTTAAGCCCGGGCAGCACCTGCTGGATGTGGGCTGCGGTTGGGGAGGGCTGGTACTCTATGCTGCCAGGCATTTCGGAGTACAGGCTTACGGGATTACTTTAAGTAAACCGCAGGCTGAATTGGCAAACGAGCGCATCCGAGAAGCTGGACTGGTTGACAGCTGCCGGGTCGAAGTACGGGACTACCGGGAACTGGATGATTCTCAACCATATGACGCCCTGGTCAGCGTGGGTATGTTTGAGCATGTCGGTGCCGCGCTTCTGCCAGTCTATTTTAAGAAAGCCGGAACTTTGCTCAAACCGGGAGGGGTATTCCTCAATCACGGCATTGCACGCCGCCTGAATGATCCTGTGGAAGGCAAGGACAGCTTCAGCAACGCCTATGTCTTTCCGGACGGGGAGCTTGAAGCCATCTCTGAGTCGCTGCGGGCTGCGGAATCAGAAAACTTCGAGGTGCGCGACGTCGAGTCTTTGCGCGAGCATTATGCACTCACCCTGCGCCACTGGGTCTCACGGCTGGAAGCGCATCACACAGAAGCACTTGGGGCTGTCGACGAAGCTACCTACCGCGTCTGGCGCCTGTATATGGCGGGTTCATCCCATGGGTTCAAAACCGGCCGCTTGAATGTATACCAATCTCTGCTGGTCAAACCGACCGCTGAAGGAACCAGCGGTCTGCCCATGACCCGCGATGATTGGTACCGCAGCTAACCAGCCCGGTTGCCCTCAAATTCATTTTGAACAGGTGCATGGTAGATGCGCCTGTTCTATTCGCTTCGGTCAGCCTTCTCGACTACGATAGTTAATTTAGCAGCCAGGGCAGCAATGGCTCCGACGGCAGCCCAGACCGGCACCAGCAGCGCGCCGACCACGCCAACCGTCAAGGGGAGTTCAACCAGGGTTTCTCCCTTGTCGTTCTTAATGATTATGCGCCGCACATTGCCGGCATGGATGATCTCTTTTATTTTGGCGACCAGGACATCGCCATCGACGCGGAATTCTTCATATTTGACTTTTTCTTCGTCCATTTTATTCTCCTATAGGATCCGGCGCTCAGCCGCATCAAAAGCCTGGATCTCGATCTTTTCGCAGGGGCTGCCTGGGTAGTCAGCCCGAAAAAAAGCCCAGATCATCAAATCGGTCCAGCCACCGTCCACCCCGGGCAGCCTTTCACGCAGGGTGGCTTCATGGATAAACCCGAGTTTCTTAGGAACCGCAGCGCTGCGGACATTACGCGGATCGCAATGGATTTCAACGCGCTGCAAGCCAAGGATTTCAAAAGCCACCTTTACCAGCGCGGAACTGACCTCGGTCGCCAGTCCCCGATTGATATGCCCCTTGTCGATCCAGTAACCAATTTCGATTGCCTTGTCTCCGACCCGTTTATGCAAACCAGTTCCCCCGATCACCTGTGTCTGCTCGGGGTCGAAGATGCCATATACATAGTCCTCGTCCCGGTCGAATTTTGACCGCCAGGTGCGCATGCGCTCGATTTTAACCTGTAGATCCTCCGGTTCATTGTTAGCCCATGGCATCCACGGCAGCAGGTGGTCAACGTTCGCCTGAACCGTCTTTGCTGCCATTGGTGCATCGTCAGGGTTCCAACAGCGTAATAGCAAACGGGGGGTAACAATTCGGTATGCAGGTCCAGGAAATGCATGCAGCATATCGGGCTCCAGGACGGCAGATCACCGTCAAAAAATCGAATACACTTAAGCATACCGCGAACATTCAGGGTTGAAAAGGAGTCTGCTTGGCAATCGTTGCTCAGGAACGCTTTTCAGAGATACAAAAGGCTGTAGCTGCCCGCTCAGCTTTGATTGACTCGCAGCATCAAGCGGCATTATGTTTATTCAACGGCTTCAGCGAGGGCTGTTCCGGTCTGGTAATTGACCTGTACGGCAGAACGCTGGTGATCTTCAATCAATCCGATTCACCGCAAGAGCTGGATGCCCTGATCCTGTTGGCGCAGCATTGGCTGCTGGAACATTTTCCATGGGTGCAGGCGGTAATCGTCAAAACACGCCGCTCGAAGGAAGAAAGCTTGCGGCGCGGCGTTTTAACTTATGGGCAGCAGTCGGATCAACAAATTATTGAACACGGGATCCGTTACGCCGTCGAATTGACTCTGAACCAGGACGCCAGCCTGTATCTTGACACGCGCAACCTGCGCGGCTGGCTGCACCGCTCGATGCGAGGCAAGCGGGTGCTCAACACCTTTGCTTACACAGGCAGCCTTGGCGCAGCGGCATTGGCGGGCGGTGCTTCCAGCGTTGTGCAGCTTGATTTGAATGACCGCTTCCTTAACCTGGCCCGGAGGACGTATGCTCTGAACAACCTCCCGATTCAAGAACTAGATTTCAAGACAGGCGATTTCTTCCGAGTCATCTCAAGTCTAAAGCAGCAAAGGCAGTTATTCGATTGCATTCTGCTTGATCCACCTTATTTCTCGGTGACGAACGCCGGCAGGGTGGACCTGGCAGGCGAAGCCAACCGTCTGATCAACAAAGTGCGTCCCTTAGTTGCACATAACGGCTGTCTGGTGGCAGTTAATAATGCGCTTTTCGTCAGCGGTGAAGCGTACCTGGCAGAGTTGAAGGCGTTATGCTCCGATGGTTACATGCAGGTGGAGCAAATGATCCCGGTACCGCAGGATGTAACTGGTTACCCGGAAACGATCAAAGATCCCCATTACCCGGCCGATCCCGCTCCGTTCAATTTCCCAACCAAAATCGTCTTACTTCGGGTGACACGAAAGGATCAGGCAGCTGCCCGGTAAAATGGACAATGCGGGCTGCCTGATGGGTAGGCAGCCCGATTAGGAAATTCCGTGGGAACGGCTTATTGCGGCGTTAGTCCGGCAAACTGGATGCGGTTTCCTTCAGGGTCATAAAAACCTCCGTAGGTGACCACGTTCGGAATGACAACCACATCGTCGCATTTAATACCTTTGGCACGCAGCCATTCGGTCGTCTTGTGGCAATCCTCAACGGTCAGGGTGCAGGTAGGATTATTTGCATGCGGCGGTGAACCCGGTTCGTCCCAACGGTTGATCGCCAGGTGAGTACTGCCTTCTTCGCCATACTCTTCCCATCCCACCTCATCGCTTGTCCAGGCGACTGGCCAGCCAAGCAGATCGCGGTAGAACTTCTTAGATGCTTCCCAGTCCTTCACATAGAAGTAAACAACGTTGACATTCATGAAGTCCGCCATTTTTACCTCCTGGCTAGAACAATTGTTTTATTTGTTCATCTATTATAAAGGTTATTCCTGAAAATTCAATCCTGAATTTCAGGTTGCGGACCAGGCTGCTGAACCACCGAAGGCTAGCCGGGAGTGATGGGGATTGGCTGGGCTGCCCGGCGGCTTTCCATCAGGCGGATGATCACCACCCCGCCGATGATCAACAGGCTGCCGATCACCTGTACCAGCGTGAAGCGCTCGCCAAGCAGCAGGTAGGATTGAATGGCGGTAAAGGCAGGCTCCATGGTTGCCAGCAGGTTGACCACAGATGCGGGAAGATAGCTCAGACTGTAATTGTACAATCCGTAACCGCCTATGGTGGGTCCCAGACCCAATAATATCAGCGCGACCCAACCGCGGGCGTCCAGATCTGGAAGCAGCGATGGGCTGCCAAGGGTCACACCGGCAAGTTCAGGTAAAAGGAAATTGTAGGCAGCTAACAGCAGCGACGCAAGCATGAAGGTGTAGGTGAGTGCTGTCCAGGAGTTGATGCCGCGCTGTGCAGACACCTTACCCGTCAGCGAATATGCCGTGAAAACCAGTCCGGAAATCAAGCCGGTAATGACGCCGATCGCGTTACTCTGCCAGGCTGCTGGATTGTGGGCCCCAGCGACCAGCACCAGACCTGCCATGCCCAGCAACACTGCCGCCATTTTTGCCAGGCCCATTGACTCGCCGAACATACGCCAGGCAATGAGAGCAGTAAAAGCAGCTGAGCTGTACACCAGCACAGTCGAAACTGCAGCGCCGTTCAACACCACCGAGACTGTCCAAAGTGCATTGAACCCGGAAAGCAGCACCCCGTAACCAAGGATAAAGCGGATCTGATCTCGCGGTATTTTTATCAAGTCAGGCCGTATGGTGCGCAGGACCAGCCAAACCGTAATCCCGGCGATGGCATCACGCCAGGCTGCTAGTAAAAACGGGGGCAAATTGTGGCGGCTGGTTAGATATGCGATAAAGGTGGCAGTGGCTGACCAGATGGCGACACCAAAAACAGCAATGGCATAGCCACGGCTGGGTGCCGATATTACCCGGATCGTATTGGGCTGGCTCAATGGATTACTCCGGGGGAAGGATACGGTTGTACTACCATTCCAGGATCAATTTCAAGTGGTGATCAAGTGACCGGCTGCATGCAGGGCTGCTATGGCTGCCTGTAAATCCCGTTCGGTTACAAGGATGTAATCGGTGTCATAGGTCGAAACCGCCAGGATTGTGATACCAGCTTCTGCCAGCGGATTGAGAACGGATGCCAGCACCCCGACCATCGTAAACTCCAGCGGCCCGATCATTTTAAAAACTCGCCAGCCGCCCTCGACAGTACCATTGGCTGGAACGAGGTGGGAATCGCAAAGAATAGATAATTCTTCAGCCGTACGGGTGATGTTAAGCAGCGATGCGCTTGCGGTCCATTCCGGAATTGGCATACCGGGTGCGAGGCGGCATAATGCCATGACTTCAGGCAAAAGGTTCAATTGATACGAAACAGCCTCCACAGCCGACCTCCTGGCGTAACTTCTAGTTGGTTATTTGTTGAAAATGCTGTCCGGTTTTCGTTTTATGTCTTTGTCGGGGCGGAAGCGCAGGGCCGCCCAGCTCTCATCGATGGCTACCATCGCGATCCCGGACCAGCCCGCCTGCCATAAAATATCCCAACCCGCATCGCGGTGAATGTCGGTTTGAAAACCTTTCGAGCGTTTTGGATAAATCATCCATAAAACGCCTTGCTCGCGCAAGTACTGGATCGCGGCGGGGGCGTAGATATCCACCTGTGCCTTACTTCGGACAAATTGCAAAACCACATCATATGGCCCGTTTCCCTCAAAATCGAGTTGTACGTCATCTGGCAGGGGAGTCAGCCGGTCGGTGAAGCCATCCGGGGCATTATGCACCAATAGCCGATACCCGGTCTTGATTAATAGTTTCTTTGCCAGAGGATGATCCATAATTTCCCTCTCGAACCTTCATTCCTGGTAAACATAGCGGGTTTCGTGTTTGACCCGCACGACTTCGCCAGCCCCAATCTCACCCGGAACATCAACAACGGCTACAATTCCCCGTAAATGCCATGCCGCTTTGGGAAAGTGAGAGCCCAAATCCGTCCGTTCGGGGTAAAAATCCTGCACCGACCTGCCGACCGTGGAGCAGGGATTATTGTATTTAGTCACATACAGCACGGCACCTCCCTCGAAAAATAACCGCGAGGCTGGCGAGATGCGCGAGAGGTCCTTCAAACCGCTGATCAGAAGGTTAGCTCCCATCCATTCGGCTTTGATCTCAGGCAAATCGAGCCGCGCAGCCACCTGTGCCAGTTCTTCCACCGAGACAATAGTCACCTGGCGGTCGTTGTAAATCTGGGTGCCGGGTACGTAGAAGGAGGTGCGCGAGTCGGCAGGTTTGGTCAAACCTGCATGACGATCCCCTTTGAATCCGCCAATTTGAGCCAGGGCTTTTTCGACCCGCGTGGTTACGAAATGATTGCTTTCCAACCCCAGTAAAACTGCCTCAACTTTGCCCGAAGGCAGGTCTTTTATGCTCTCCGCTTTAATCATTTACGCCTCCTCTGGCGGAACTTCCAGATTTCACCAGCTACCACCACACCTGGCAGGGCTGCCCCAAATGGGCAGATTTTCTCCAATCCCTGACGCACCTGCGCCTGGATCCATTCCATAATTAATTGTTCCAGATCGTCCACCTGCTGCCGCGCCCATTCGCGAATTTTCGCTTCCAATTCAGCCTTTCTATCCGCCAATTCAGGGGGAATGACAATCACGCTGATGGTGATGGGTTTATCGTTAAATTGCTTCTCGCCCCGTAGTACATTCCACTGCGAGACTACCACCCCGGTTTTTTCAAAAATTGGGGTGGTCCAGTTGAAAGAAACGCTGCCATCCGGCGGAACGTCGTTTGGCATCGAGAGTGTTTGTCCGGCACCCCAATCATTCCGTTGATTAACCAGGGTGACCTCACCGACACGCCATGATTCACTCCCGGTATTGGTTAGAACCAGTTCGATATTGAGCGACTCCCCTTCGACAACTACAGCCCAATCGGTCTGGTTTTTTACGCGAACGTCGTAGGCAGCCTGCTCGCCAGCCGTAATGCCAATGACCTGCGGGATCGGGCGGTCGGAATAAACCTGAGGTTCGCCCTTGCAAAGCATCTGGGCAGAGTCTCCTCCGTCCAGCATCATTACTGCGTCTGCACCAAAAGAACGCAGTACTCCGGCAGCATCAGCGGCGCGGGTGGTTTTGGATGACAGGAAGAGTACACTTTCAAAAATTCCGTCTCCATCTGAATCATCAATGCCAGCAAAAGTCCGCCCGATTAAAGAATTGGAATCTTGATCGGCTTCCTCTGACAACCCGGATAGGATATCAGGGGCACCAGATGCGGTTAATGATTCAGGGGTCAGATTGGAGACCTTTGCGTGATCTTCCCAAATTTCCAACATACGCTTTTGATCGTTAAACTCTGCCTGCCAGTACCCCTGACCTAGAACCTCTCCATCGATTTTGAGCGGGAGTGCCAGTTGTGCCGGATCGGTCGCGAGGTCAAAAAAGCTGCCGTTGACCACGCACACAGCGTCTGGATTTGAGCTGGAGAAATCCTCCCAGTAAGCCTGCAGCGGTCGTGTTGAGAATGCAGGATTGCCTTCCGAGCCATCAGAGGTTCCCGTCAGCAGGCGCAGACTAGCCTTTTTCGCCAGGTCTATCACCAGGACGTAATCCGGAGTTCCCCCAGCATAGTCCTTCCGGTACAGGTCTACCCCGGGGGCGCTGTCGATTAAAACAAAATCAGGCGGGACTGAGGTGTCAAATGCGTCAGCACTCGCAGGATGAGTGATCCATGGCGTGGTAACCAGGGCTGTCAGAGCGGCAATCAATACGAGAAAGTGTCTTCTTCTCATGGCCTAATTATAAGGGAATCGCCGGGCACGGGTGATGACCACGGCATATTAAAGGAGTTGGAAAATGGGTGCACTACACCGGTAAGACCCAGTTAAGCAGCAATAAGGCAGCCATACCAATAGCAATAATCAAAAGGGACTGACGGGTGCGCAGTCCAACCAAAATGGCCAGGATGCCTGCCAGAAGCCTGTGGTTTTCGAGTGTCAGGAAAACCGCACCTTCCCGTATGATCAATTCCTGGAACACGATGGCTGATAAAACGGCAGGCGGGACAAACCGCAGGGCCCGTTTAAGCAGCGGGGGTGGTTCCAGGATGCCAAACAGGAAAATGAAGGATAAGCGCGTCAGGTAGGTGAGCGCTCCGCCAACGCCCATTGCCAGCCACAGGTTCACTGCTGCCTCCCTTCGACCAGCAAGCCGGTCAGGATGCCGGCAAATGCTGCGGCAACCAAACCCAGCCTGTACGGCAGCGGATACGCGACCACAGCCACCACGCCAGCCGACACGGCTGCTGCCACAGCGGCTTTGTCACGCAGCAGCGGGATGGTCATAGCGATAAAGGTGAGGGCAGCTGCAAAGTCCAGTGACCAGCTGCTGGGGATGACCGTGCCAAGGAAAATGCCCGCAGCCGTGCTAATTTGCCAGAAGATCCACAGGGTTAATCCCGCGCCAAAAAAGAACCAGTGGCGCTGGTCATTCCGGCTTTCCTCCTCATAATGCAAAATGGTCACTGCATACGCTTCATCGGTCAACAGATAGCTGAGCCCTGCCTTCCATAAAGGTGAAAGGTGCCTGGTATAGGGCGCAACCGAAGCGCTGTAAAGGGCGTGGCGCAGGTTAAGCACGAAAATGGTCATGATAAGAACCAGCGTCGGGGCACTGCCCGCCACCAGCTGCGCAGCAGCGAACTGGGCTGAGCCGGCAAAGACCACAGCAGACATGGCTTGCGCAGCACTGGCAGGCATTCCTGCATTAACCGCCACCACTCCATAAATCATGCCAAACGGGAATACACCTAAAATCAGGGGCAGCTCAGCGCGCATGCCAGCCCAGAATTGATTGGACTGGCGCTTGCGCAGGGCGGCGCCTGTTTTAAGTTCATCCATAGGAAAATTAATCCAGGTTATACCGGTAGAGGTTGGTCTGGCGCAGTTCGAAACCGACGCGCTGGTAAAGACGATTGGCGGCTTCACGAGATGGGCGGGAGGTCAGGTCGACGGTTTTTGCGCCAAGATCTGCGGCACGTTTTAGAGCAGCGCGGGTCAGTGCCTCACCAATACCCTTACCGCGCTGAGAGGTGTCCACAACCACATCCTCGATCCAGGAACGCACCCCGGTAGGGATGCGAAAGGTCACCAGGGTAAGCGAACCAACGATCTGACCACCCAGCTCTGGATCGCGTGCGATGAAAAAGGAGTCGTTGTCTGCAATTTCTTGCAGCTGCTGACGGCTTGGAATAACCGCGCTAGAACTGAGCTGCGGCAGCAGTCGGGTAAAGGCGTCAACTACTTCGTCGGTAACTTCGGTGAGTAATGTGATTTCCATGGGCAGCGCTTTCAAGAACCGAATTCAAATATTGGAGCATTTTACCTTATTCCATCGGTGAATCGATAGGAAATGCCGCTGTAGGTACGTCCGCCTGAGCAGGTTTTTGGCGGGCTTGTGCCAGCAGTTGACAGCCCTGAACGATCAATCCAATTTGTGCCAACCCCAACCAGATCAGCAAGGTCACCAGCGCCAATTTCACCCAGTTCAGAGTCCGCGGCAAGCTGGTTTGCATGCCTTCCACGCGAGACTGGAGTTGTCCGACCAAATCCTGGTAATCCTGAATCACCACCATGGCGTCATCAGTACTGCTGCCGATTTCATCCGCGCTGGCGGTGATATTATCCAACTCGCCGCTGACGCTTTCAAAGTTTTTCGAAGCCCTGTCAAGGCTCTTCTGAGCAGTCGATAGTGTGGTCGGGATCCCATCCAGGCTGTCCGAAATCTCACCGAGGGTCTCATTCAAAGGGATTTCAGGGTTGTACACCAGACTGCCGAGAAAAGGGAATTTGCTCAGCCCGCCAAGGATTGCATCGATGTTTTTCGCGCTGGTCTGTGCGGAAGCCAGTGAATCTTGCGTGGATTTGATCGTCTCCGGAAGATCCGTGCCCAACAAGGTGCTGAGTTCATCCATCGTCGGCTTTGACGCCTCAAGTGACGCATCCACGGCTTCCATGGTGAGCACCAGCGCATCAAGCGCTGTGGATGCCTCGGTCAGTACCGACATGGAAAGATCCAGTCCTTCACTGGTAATCCCAAGCGTATCGGAAACACCGCCCAAAGCTTCGGTCAGGTTTGCGTTGAGGCGTGCCGAGTAAACCCCGATTAAGATCATTCCTGCAGCACTGAGAATCACACCAAGAATTGCGGCTATTATCAGGGTTGTGCCAGCTATACGTGCGAAGAATGGTTTCATAGCGCTCCTGTACCTTTGCTCAATTCAGCTTTTCCTTTGCCCGACCCTAAATCGATTGTACCCGATTCAAAAACCGGCTGGAGGAAAATATCACCCAGCCGGTTTAAACCAAATCGATTCTTTACAATATTTATTCTTCTGCCGGGCTGCTGCCCTTCAGTTCTTCCTGCAGAGACTGCAGTTCGGTCCAGCGGCCAGCTGCAGCTAACTGAGCTTGCTCCGGCCAGGTGGACGGGTCCGTCAGGAAGATACCGCTGGATGCCAGGATCACCTGCAGTTTCTCGATGTTCGTAGCGGCCAGGTGCTCGAATGTAAAAATATCGGCTTTGTTCAAGAGCTTATTGACTTTTGGACCGATGCCCTCGATCAGGGTTAGATCATCCTTTGGCACCACAAAATCATCGGTTACAGGCCCGCTGTCAAGCCCTGTATCAAAGAAATCGACGAATGGTGCGGGGGCCGGTTCGTCAGGTTCTGTTTCCTCGTAAATGAAGGAAGATACCGCCTCCTCACGAAAAGGGACGGGATTTTGAACTGGTTCTGTCAATTCAACAGGATTTTGTGCTTCCACTGGTTCAGGAATACCGGCAGTTTCCTGAGGGCTGTTTTCATCTTCTTCCTCGTGCGGCCGGTTAAAAAGCATCCATACCAGAACAATCAAAGCCGCACCCATGATCGCCCAGAACCACCAGGGAATCCCTGGTTTACTCTGCTGGGCAATCTGTCTGGCTGTTTGGGTGACTAGATTCATAAAAAAGGAAGATGAAAGGATGGCATTCAATTTGGATCCTCCCTGACGACGGGGAATTGCCCCACCTTGTATTATTTTTATCACTTTACACCAATATAAATGGCGTGTCAAACGCAGGGGGGAGATAATTCTAATCGGGTGCTCGAAAACGCCAGCGGGTTGAAGATACGGGAAAATCTTTTTCTCGCCAGGCTAAAATTACCTTTGGGATGACCTTGTAAATCACCGTACCCGGGTCCGGTTCTGCTTCAACCGGCATTCCAGCATATTTTTTCGCTGTTGCGGTTGTATAGGCGTTAAACTCGCTTCGGTCGGTTACTTCCTCAACAACCCCCTCGATAATGACTGCCTCATCGCCGCTTTCTGTGTGTGCACTCACCAACGGGTGAGCTTTCAGGTTGTTGGCTTTGACCGATGTCCGGGAAGTGCCAAAGTAGAGGGTGTCGTTCATCCAAACTCCCCATACCGGCATCGCGTGTGGGCGTCCGTCGGGTCGCGTGCTGCTGATCCAGTAGTTGCGTGATTTGTTCATGCAGTCCACCACAAAACTCCAGGAGAGCAAACCGTTGGAATCTTTTGAAATGCCATAATCCGCCGACATTGCTGGACGTTCGGGTTGGTTTTTGACCGATTCGAAATTGGACGCCATTTCTCCTCCTACTTCTTATAAAGGATTTCACAGCGGGAAATGATGGGTTAAAATTCTAACACGGAGGGTTAATGAACGATTCAAACTCACAACAAAACGGATTGGTCTGGCGGACGATAACGCCCGAAGATGAGGCTGCTCTGGTGCGTCTGGATGCTGCCTGCAAAGAGGTGGATGGAGTGGAGCCGGTCAGCAACCTGGTGAGAGATGTGCTAAGGGCTGCTGGGGTGGATTCTAACAATACCCTGGGAGTAGCTGCTTACCAGGACTTTGCGGGAGTTGCTTGGGTCCAGGCTGAATCCGTTAAGGAAGGCGTGCAGCACATCACCCTCGGGGGGCAGGTTCACCCAGACTTTCGCCGCAGGGGTATCGGCGAGGCGCTGTTGTCGTGGTCAGAGAATCGGGCACTTGCCCTGGGGCAGCCTGAAACCACGATGCGCATGACCATCCGCAACGAATCGCTGACAGCGGATGCAAATGTCCTCTACCTGGACTTTGGTTACGAAAATATCTTTACGGAGTTCATGCTGGTCCGTTCGCTGGAGGAGTCGCTGCCGGTGCGGGCTTTGCCTGAGGAGATTACCGAATTCCCCTGGAATCATGAGACGGCCCCCCTCTTCTTCCAGGCGTATGCCGAAGGCTTCCGGGATCGCCTGGGAGACATCGAACCCGACCAGGATGAATGGATTGCCGGGTACGCCGAAGAGGATGAAGATTTCCGACCTGACCTTTCGCGGGTCTTTATACATGAGGGAAGACCTGTGGCTTTCGTCAACTGCGAGGTGGCAGGCAGCACGGGCTGGATTTCACAGGTAGCAGTAGTTCAGGCAAGGCGCAGAAGCGGGCTGGCTCATACCCTGATGCTGCAGGCACTTGCCCGGCTGCAGGCAGCTGGCTGTTCAGAGGCAGCACTGCATGTCAATGCCAATAATGCCCGTGCTGCGGCGGTGTTTCTGGACATCGGTTTCAAACAACGCCTTGTGCGCGCTCGCTTCACCAAGGACATTGCTCTGGGTAAGTAAGCAGCCTACCAATTGTTTGGTCCCGCTAAAAATATAAAGAACAGGAAGCCTGAACAAGGACGGTTATTTTTTTCAATAATGGTTTTCAATTAATATTCACAAGTCCCATCGTGTTCCTTGTGTCCTTTCAGGTTAATCATATTTCCCCCTAAAATAAAAAGAGACGCGGGGGTCAGCGCGTCTCTTTGGGGTGATATGAAAACGAATTAGTGGCTGGCTTCGAATTCTTTCATTGCATCCACGAGCGCTTGTACGCTCTCCAGCGGCAGTGCGTTATACAGGGAGGCGCGGAAACCGCCAACCGAACGGTGTCCTTTGAGACCGACCATGCCCTTGGTTTTGCTGAAAGCCAGGAATTCTTCTTCCAGGTTCTCAAAGCCCGGTTTCATGACGAAGGTCACATTCATGCGCGAGCGGTCTTCTTTTGCCACTGTACCGACAAAGATTTTGCTCTCATCGATGGTTTTATAAAGCAGTTCAGCTTTCGCCTTGTTGATCTTTTCCATGCCAGCCAGACCGCCCAGGTTCTTCAGCCAGCGCAATGTAAGCATGCCCGAATAGATCGGCAGCACCGGGGGGGTGTTGAACAGGGAATTCTCTTTGATGTGGGTACGGTAATCCACCATGGTCGGGATGGCGCGGCTGACCTTGCCAAGAAGGTCCTCGCGTACCACCACGAAGGTGACGCCGGCAGGTGCAAAGTTTTTCTGCGCACCGCCGTAGATCATTCCGTACTTCGAAACATCGACTGGCCGAGAGAATATATCCGAGGACATATCGGCAATCAACGGTACGGGCGAGTTGATGTCCGTCAGAATTTCGGTGCCGTAGATGGTGTTGTTGGTGGTGATATGGAAATAGTCGGCATCCGTAGGAATGGTGTAGCCCTTGGGGATGTAGGTGAAATTCTTGTCTTCTGAAGAAGCCACAACCTCGGCAGCACCGAACAGCTTGGCCTCTTTATAGGCTTTCTTGGCCCAGGCGCCCGTTACCAGATAGGCGGCCTTTTTCTCTAGCAGATTGTACGGGACATGGAAGAATTGGGTGCTGGCTCCACCGCCGACAAACAGGACAGCGTAGCCTTCTGGAATGCTGAGCAGCTCCTTGAAGAGCGCTACGGTTTCATTCATAACCGCTTCGAATTCTTTGCTGCGGTGAGAAATTTCCAGAATGGAGAGACCTGTCCCGGCGAAATTCTTGACAGCTTCCATCGTTCCATCGATAGTTTCCTGCGGCAGAATGGAGGGACCAGGATTGAAATTATGTTTTTTCATGCTTTCCTTCCTTGTCGGAAATAGTGGATTGACAAAAAAAGCGATTGCTAGTTGACCGATTTTAATTATAGAGAACTTTATGGATAAGGCGATAGTGAAGGAACGCGCAATTTTGAGAGGCGTTTGTCAGATAGTTGCCTGGGAAGCGAATTCCGAAATCAATGGACGGCAGCTGGAACACAGATGCCCTGATATCTGAAAGCTACGCCATCAGATGCGTGATTACCACGCGCAGACCGATGCAGAGCAGAATGATTCCCCCGATGATTTCCATGCGTTTGCCGAATCGCTCATTCAGACCGGCTCCCGCGAATAACCCCACCAGCGAAAGCACGAATGCCACGATACCAATCATTGCCACCGAAAGCGTCAGTGGTACATTGATGAAGGCTATGCTCAAACCCACAGCAAAAGCATCGATGCTGGTTGCGATGGAGAGGACGACCAGGATACGTCCGGTCGAAGGATCCTGATTGAAGGCTTTTCCATCTTTATCGAAGCCCGAGCGGATAAGGTTGATGCCAACATACGCCAGCAAAGCGAGCGCAATCCAGTGGTCATAATTTTGAACGTACTTCACCACCGTCGAACCTGCCAGCCAACCCAGGGCGGTCATTCCAGCCTGGAAGATACCAAAATGGGCTGCCAGCCGTATTTTGCCGCGCGAATCGCAGATCTGACCGGCTGTGCCGCAGCCAAGGGAAACGGCAAAGGCATCCATCGCCAGTCCAATTGAAATTAACGTAATCGTAAAAAATTCCATAAGTTCCAGAAAATCCAACTAAATCGGGATTTTGCAGGGCGGTTCCCGTTCCAACAAAGCACCTTTCAGTTTATTAAGTTCTGAGAAAGGCGTCAATTTGTCATTCGTCAGGTTCCGGTCAAATAATATTCACTTTAGTCAACCAATACCATGAGACGGTCTTGGACCGATTGCCCCTTTATTCACATAGTGTGACGCAAAATCTACAAAATGATGAAATATTAACTAACCCGATAAATATAATTGACATTGTCTTATACGATGGTATTATTTTATAAATTTATCTACTAACCAGCTCAGGCGTCATAACCAAAAATTATCCGCCGGTTGGTTAACCACGAGACTCCTTTTGAGGTGCCATGAAAGATCAGAGATCTCCCGGTGCACGCTTCCGGGCTGCCCTGGTTGACGAGAAGCCGCTTCAGGTGGTGGGGGTTATCAATGCCTATGCAGCGCGGCTGGCCGAAAAAAGCGGGTTCAAAGCGATTTACCTTTCTGGCGGGGGAGTATCAGCCGCGTCGCTTGGGGTTCCCGACCTCGGCATTCTAAACCTTGAGGATGTCCTGACGGATGTTCGCCGGATCACGGCTGCCAGCAGCCTTCCGCTGTTGGTGGATGTCGATACCGGATTTGGCAGTGCCTTCAACATTGCCCGAACCGTTAAATCTTTGATTCGGGAGGGGGCAGGCGGGCTGCATATCGAGGATCAGGTGGCAGCCAAGCGCTGTGGACACAGGCCTGGCAAGGAACTGGTTTCAGCCGAGGAGATGTGTGACCGCATCAAAGCTGCCGTCGATGCCCGCAGCGACCCTGAGTTTGTCGTTATGGCCCGTACGGATGCGTTGGCAGTTGAAGGGCTCGGACCGGCCCTGGAGCGCGTTCGCGCCTACGTAGCTGCCGGCGCAGACATGATCTTTGCAGAGGCAGTAACAGAGCTCCCGATGTACCGGGATTTTGGGCTTGCAGCGGGTGTGCCTATCCTGGCCAACATGACGGAGTTCGGCAAGACGCAGTTATATTCGCTGCAGCAGTTGGCTGAAGTGGATGTCAGCCTGGTTCTTTACCCGCTTTCAGCTTTTCGTGCCATGAGTGAAGCGGCGTTGAAAGTGTATCAAGCCATCCGGTCTGCTGGCACTCAGAAGGATGTGGTCGATCTGATGCAGACCCGCGAAGAATTGTATCAATTCCTGGATTACCTGTCGTACGAACAAAAGCTTGATGAATTATTTGCGAGGGAGAAAACAAAATGAGTGACAGCGTCGTAGAAGAAAAAAAAGCTGGCAAGAAATCAGTTCAGTTATCGGGGGTGGTCGCGGGAAATACCGCCATCTGTACCGTGGGCACGCTGGGTCACGACCTGCGCTACCGCGGCTATGATATCAACGATCTGGCTGAATATTCAACGTTTGAGGAAGTGGCTTACCTGTTAATCTATGGAAAGCTTCCGGTAAAAAACGAACTTGAACGTTACCGCCGCCGCTTGAAAAATCTGCGCGGCATCCCTGCTCCAGTCAAAGCGGTGCTCGAGTCGATTCCAGCAGCCGCTCACCCCATGGATGTACTGCGCACCGGCTGTTCCATCCTGGGGGCTGTGCTGCCTGAACGCGAGGATCATCACTCGGAAGGCGCGCGTCATATTGCCGACCGGTTGGTGGCGATCTTCCCGTCCATGCTGTTGTACTGGTACCACTTTGCCCACCACGGACGCCGCATCGACGTGGAAACGGACGACAACACCGTTGCCGGACATTTCCTGCACCTCTTGCATGGCCGAAAACCGAGTGAGATTCATGAACGGGCTTTGGACATCACTTTTATTTTGTACGCTGAACATGAGTTCAACGCCTCCACCTTTTCCAGCCGCGTCATTGCAGGCACGGGAACTGATATCTACTCTGCCATTACGGGTGCAATCGGTGCGCTCAAAGGCTTCAAACATGGCGGTGCCAATGAAGGGGCTATGGAAGTCATCGAACGCTATGAATCCCCGGAGATGGCTGCCAAAGGCGTTCACGACGTTTTGCAGGACCGCGGCATTATCCTGGGTTTTGGACACCCGGTTTACACCATTTCTGATCCGCGGGCTATTATCCTGAAAGGCCTTTCGTGTTCGCTGTGCAAGGATTTTGGCGATGAGACCCTGTGTGACATTGCCGAAAAGATCGAAGATGTCATGTGGGAAGAAAAGCGTATGTTCCCCAATCTGGATTGGTACAGCGCGGTTACGTACCATATGATGGGTATTCCAACCTTCATGTTCACACCGCTCTTCGTTCTGGCGCGTACTGCCGGATGGTCGGCACACATCATTGAACAGCGCGACGATGGCAAGATTATCCGCCCGACTGCTAATTACGTTGGCCCTGATCCATTGGAATTTACGCCTATCGACAAACGCGGGTAGGTCAACCATATGACCGTTCAGATTTCGAACGATCGTCCGCAGCCGGATCAGGTGCTGGTGGACATGGCGGATTATGCCCTGTACACCCCCATCAATAGCCGGACAGCCTTAGACACAGCCCGGTTGTGTTTGATGGATACGCTTGGCTGTGGATTGGAAGCACTCACCTACCCGGCCTGCACCAAACTGCTCGGTCCGGATGTGCCCGGTACCGTAGTGCCAAACGGAGCGCGTGTCCCTGGCACAGAGTTTGTGCTCGACCCGGTCATGGCGGCATTTAATATCGGATCCATGATCCGCTGGCTGGATTTTAATGACACCTGGTTGGCGGCTGAGTGGGGACACCCCTCCGATAATCTGGGCGGAATCCTGGCAGCGGCAGATTGGAAATCACGGACTGATCTGGCACAGGGAAAAACGCCATTGATCATGCGCGACGTCCTGACGGCTATGGTCAAAGCGCATGAGCTTCAGGGGGTTACAGCTCTGGAAAACAGCTTCAACCGGGTTGGGTTGGATCATGTGGTGTTGGTCAAGGTAGCCACTACAGCTGTGGTGACCAGCCTGCTGGGAGGTACGCGGGAACAGGTTATCAATGCTCTATCGAATGCCTGGATCGATGGGCAATCCCTGCGCACCTACCGCCACGCGCCTAACACTGGTTCGCGCAAGTCATGGGCTGCCGGTGATGCCACCGCCCGCGGTGTGCGCCTGGCATTATTGGCACTGCGCGGCGAAATGGGTTACCCCTCAGCGCTGACAGCGCCGACGTGGGGTTTTTACGATGTCCTCTTCAAGGGGCAGCCGTTCCGTTTTTCTCGCCCGTTTGGCTCGTATGTGATGGAAAATGTGCTCTTCAAG
>CAYPJS010000089.1:0-1802 GCA_964411135.1 uncultured Anaerolinea sp. | reverse complement strand
GCAGGCGCGCGATCCGGGCCGGCATCAAAGCGGTACAGCGCCTGCGTGGTGGCGATGTAAACCCCACCTGTTTCGTCAGCGGCGGTACCATTCACAATTTGCTCCCCTGGAAGATTGATTGCACCAAGCACCTCCCCTGTGACAAGGTCCAATGTGCCAACCACACCGCCAGTGGTAGTAAACCAAAGAAGTCCGGAGAAATCAGGCTGGAGTGCCTGGAGACCGTCTCCGCTGGGTATGAACTCTCTAAGGTCATATTTGTGCTCAACAGTGAACTTGTATATCGGCTTGTTGGTATGGGATACTTCCCAAATCTCTCGTTCAGGGGTGCCAACCAGGACCCGGTCGTTCTGATCTTGATAAAAATAAACACCAGCCGGACGGAAATGGCCAACTTGGAATGTTTCTCCGGGAAGATCTAGCCAGGTGTAACGGGCTAAGTTAACCGGATTTATTAACGTGAGACGGACCCAGGCTGTCGAAGTAGCGTTGTCCATCATTGTGGAGGACGCGACGATTTTTCCGGAGCTGTCAAAGGTAATCCCGATCACGAGTCCTAAGGGATTATCCTTGTTCTTGCCAAGGAACGTTGAGGATACGACCGGTGAATGACCAAGCGGTCCAGAAACCTGGTATGTATCACTCATGTAAGTATTATTGTGCATCGCGCTCCAGGACCCCGGCGACATATACGGGTTGATTGGAATATCTGGAGCATCAATAGGTTTGGAGGTAGCCTCTTGACCGATGAACGGCGGAACCGGGCTGGCATCGGTCTGTTGAGGGATTCGAATGGCTGGAATAATTCCCGAAGAATAGGCTGTGATAATCGCTCCTGCCACAATCAACAGCACGATAGGTATGGCGAGCGCCTTGAAAAACTTTGCAGGTCTTGCCTTCGGTTTCATTTTTTCTCCCTATATCCTGATCAGGAGTTGGCAGGGTGTGGCCTTTTTAACCCACCCAATTTAGTTATATGCTAATTTTCCCCGCACACTTAATTATAAGTTACAAAACAAAGAAGCACCTTCATGGGAAGGGTGCTATAAACCAAATGGTCCTCGCGATCTGGCCCGACCAACCACCTCAACTTATTACCTTACAGCCGACTTGGCTCTATGCCGGGTCGGAAAGGGGCTTTGATAAGCGGTATGTGCTATAGGATGGGGGTTGAGACAGGATAATGCCATCGGAACGAATAAAAACTCAAGCCTCGCCACCTGGCTGAAAAATCACAAACCTTTACCCACCGGAGTATGCTGTGGTGGTAGGTGTCAGGATTAATAATCAATCTGCCGAGCGCGAATTGCGGTCAGAAGTTCTAAGTGTGACTCAGATAATTGGCTCTGACTATTGGTAAGCTGTTCAAGGTCCTCTGTCAAGATATCCAAGAAATTCGAAAGACACCCCTGCAAAATCTTCAGGTTATATTGCGGTAAGGTGCCACCCAGCCGGATTTGCAACTTCTGATCCGCCTCTTTTTGGAAGTATTGATAGGGTCGCTTCCCTCCATGACTGGATGTAAATAGCTCCATGATGCAATGCCGCATATAACCTAAAAGCTCAACAGCAGACCATAGATATCCTCGATGCAATGCGCTATCTACTTCGATGGCATAGCGAACACAGCGGTCGAGTTTTCTGTTCAGGGGTTCAATGTCTAAAATTCTATTGGAAATACCTGCGGTTTCGATGGCGGCAGGATCAATTCTCCCCATTAAAAGCAGCATGCTGTCGACGATATTCGGGCTGGTATTGACAAGCGGATGGTAGCGAATAGACAACTCCATTAATGACTTAAA
>CAYPJS010000088.1:0-17586 GCA_964411135.1 uncultured Anaerolinea sp. | reverse complement strand
GGCGCTTCCATCCAGCCGTTCGTCAGCAAGGCCCGCTGCCCGGCGGGTTGATCGGCACAGCGGGCCAGCCTGCCGCTGCGAACGCGCAGCAGCCCATCCGCGCCAAGGCTGAAAGCCCATGCAGCCGGCGCAGTACCCACCACCAATCGGCGTCCGGCATCGACCTGCGCCTGCAGCCGCTCCCCGCCACTGCCGCCCTCGAGCAGCTTTTCCAACTCCTGGCGGCAATCGAAGATGCCCTCTGCCCACAACAATGTTTCGCCCTCCACATCCGCTGACGTGTGCAGCCCGCCCAGGAACTGCCCGCCCAGAGCTGCCAATTCACCTAACCGCTCCAATCGCGGCACATACCCGACCGTGTAAAAATTGATGTCCGCCAGCCCGGCAGCCAGCACCGTCCAGGTAGAGCCATTCCAGATCATGGCTTTGCCGTTCGGGTAGCAGTTACCGGCATCCGTGAACACCTGGTAATAGTTGGTAGTATTAATCGCCCCGCTGCGCGACAGCACCAGCCACACATCGGTGTTCGCCTGCACCTCCACCTTTTGTGCAAAGGCAAAGCGCACCCACCAGCGCCCGCCGCTTACGGTCACCGAATCGACCTCGGCAGATGCCAGCACCGTCCCGGGCATGCCACTTGCGTCCGCACACACCTGGCAGCGCAGGAGGTCTCCCGGCACGCCAACCGCCCGCAGGTTGACCACCGCCTCGCCCAACTGCCACCCGCCGTACCCTGTGCGGAAACTCTGCGCAATGCGCTGGTCACTGGTTGAGCGGCCCAGCTGCTGGGCGGTGGCAGCCGGACGGACAAAGCCCTCGTAGCCGTCATCGAAGCGCGCTGTGCGCCAGCCGAGCGTTTCATACCAGCCGCTGCCCTGCAGCGTTACTTTTACCCCATCCACCACCTCCGCCTGGCTGACCTGCCTGTGCGGCTGGCTGTGCTGCTTCAACAACGTATCGCGTGCCAGCAGCGCTTGAGCCTCGTCCAGCGAGCCCAGACGGAAGATGCGCTCGTGCACTCCGTACCGCCGCTGACTGTCCGGGTCGTCAGCCCAGGGTGTAAAGGTCTTCACGCCGGTCCATTCCAGCTGCGGTTCGCGGCGCCAGTACTCCACGCACACCCGGTTGGCCAGGGTTGCCAAATCCAGCGCCAGGCACAGCCCGCCCTCCTGTACCTCGACGCGCCGCACGTAGCCCCACCAGCAGGCTTCGCCGGTTTGGTCGCGCACCTCCAGCGGGCTAAGCAGGACGGTTTCCGCCCACTCCACTGCGCGGGCAGCCCAGTATGGGGTCGTCACCAGCCCGCGGATAACCGCACTTTCCGGCCCGCCCTGCGCCTGCCAGGTCAGGCGCTCCACATTCATGGTTAGCCCATCCTGTCCCAGCCCGCTCAAGCCGTCCCCGCCAATATGAACACTCAGATTCTCCATAGGTCCTCCTAGGGCTGCAGCCAGCGTGCGCCGTGAGACAGGCGCAGCTTCAGGCTCTGGTCGATCGGGAAACCAGCCTCGATTTCGTACAGCACATAGATGCGGTGATTGCAGCCCGGGCGCAGCACAAGCGGTGCACCGCTGACGCGGTGCGTCATCGATTTTTCCCCGCTGGCATCATTTTCACTGTAAAACTGGTTGTTGATCCAGTCCAGCACCAGGCGCTGACCCTGCGCCAGCCCGCCCAACGGCTCGCACAGCACAAAGTTCTCCAGCGGCAGCAGCTGCACAAAGTCCAGATCGATCTGTTTGGTGCCAACCATGGTAGATTCCAGCCAGGCTTCCAGCCGGAAAGCACTGTACGGCGTTATCGAAGTGTGCAGCGGCGGAAAGACCGCCGGTAATACCTGCAGAACCTTTGTTGAGTCCAGCAGATACTGCGACGACTGGTCCAGCACAGCGCCGCTGTCCGGCTCGACAATCTTCCAGCGCCAGCGTACCCCCACAGGCGGTAAGCTTTGCAGGCGCGCCGCCGGGCGGAAGCCGCGCCCCGCCAGCCAGGCCAACTGACTCCCGCTCACCGTCCAGCTGAGTACATGCGCTTCGACCACCGATGTCCATTGAAAGGTTTGATAGCCTGCATTTCCGGCACTTGTATCAACCAGCACCTGTGACGCGCTGCAATCCGGTCCCGGGGCGGCATCCTCGCCTTCCAGCACGTGCTGGAATTCTCCGTTTACGTCCCACAGGCTGGACCCTCCTGCCATCACGATCCTGCCCAAACGGCGGGCAGGGCTGCTGCCGGTTTCCAACATGAGCACGGCTTCGGCAGGCTGAGTTCCGGCAATGTCGGCAGCCTGCACGTCCACAAAGTTGACATGTTCAGCGTCAAAGTGATTGTGCAGGGTCAGACCGTCGATGATCCCCGATCCATTCGGGTTATACAGCGGCAGCGGAACCCCTTCCTGTGCCAGCCAATCCTGGCGGGTCAGGTGCAGCCGCAATCCCTGGAACCCGCGGGCGCGGTCGGCAGTTCCGCCGCCCAGCAGCTCCAACCGGCTCTGCTCCACCCGCGCACCCACAGGCTGCCCACGCTCGGCGGTCTGCATCCACAGATAAAACGGGGTTTGCCCATCGCGCGCCAGAGTCAGGCGCACCTCCAGGTCGGTAATGAAGTCCCAGATGTCCGCACCACGGCATTCCAGATCGATGATTTCCTCCACCAGTCCATTCGGCAGCCGAACAGGCTGCGTTTGACGGCGCAGCCCGCGTACCTGTCCGGCACGATTGGCACCCATCAGCACCAGCGCGTTCTGCCGGTCAGCACCGGCCAAAAAAAGGCTTATCACAGGTTTATCCTCCTTCGCTTTCCAGTTCGTCAGGCAGCTTCCAGCCCGGCTGGAGCAGGTCGCTGCCGTCCGGATAGGGTGCGGCAGGTGCGGTCTGCAGTTCTGAAATCCGCAGGCGAGCCAATGCGGTCAGGCCATCGACAAAGCGTTGCATCAAGGCCGCCGAAACATTTAGCGCCGCGACAGGCAAACCGGCGTCAAAGTTGTAGGAATCCACCCGATCAGCAGCGCGGCTCAACACGGCATAGGCAGCCCCGCCGCGCACCAGCAGATCAAACCACTCAAGCGGCAGGCTGGTGGCGGCAGCACCACCCAACCCGCCCACGCTGTAAGCCTGCCCGGCAGCCTGCCGCATATCTGCCAATGCCTGCATCAGAGCCTCCTGCAGTTCAGGGGTGTTCCAGACCGCACCTTCGGTGTCCACCAGGGTGCTGCGCAGGCGCAGAATCAGAGTGTCACTGTCGCTCATGGCAGCCTCAATTCCGGGTGGGCTTCCCACAGCAGGCGCAGTTTCTGGGAATCGCTCAGTTCTTCAGCCGGCGCGGTTTCTCCTCTGCACCAGGCGCGCAGCTGCGTCTCGCTGCCGTTGAAGAAATCCAGGTCGAGCGGGGTTGGGCAGCCGGGCAGCACAAAGCGGTCGCCGCTGAACTGCCAGAACTGCCACTCGCCGACGCCCGGCGGTAAGTTCGGTCCGCTGATTTTTGGCAGGTGCTGCCGGATGAGGTTTTCCCAACTCACGTTTACCCGCCCGCGTGCATAGGGGTAATGCGCCAGCCACAGCGGCCAATCCGGCAGCCAGTCCTGCATGGGTTCGGCGTATGTCTGGACAAAGCTGGCGCGGGTATAGATTAGCACCTGTCTTCCGCAGCGCTGCCGCAGCAGTTCGGCCGCCTCGCGGGCACACGCGCTGATGCGGTCCTCGTGAATCACACGCACAATGCGGTGCTCGGTCCACTCCTGCCAGGACTGCCAGTACTGTTCAACGTCCAGCGCCGCAAAGTCAAATTCCAGACCGCTGCAGGTCTTTAAGAAATGATCCACCTGGAGCTCGGCCGGCTGGGTCGGATCGACCCAGTGGTACACACCGGTCAGCAGCCCAGCATCGCGCGCGCCGTCGAAATGCGCCCGCAGCAGCGGGTCGGCAATGGCCGTCCCCTGGCTGGCTTTGATGACCGCGAAACCCGCCCCGCCTTTTCGCAGCGTTTGCCAATCCACCGCTCGCTGCCAGCGGCTGACATCTACACCCAGTGCATTCATAATCACTCGTTTCTCCTGTAAACCATCCCCCACCTTCTGCACTTTTGAGGGTTGGTGTCGGTGCGTATCGTGTATCTACGCATCGTATTTTTTTATTATTGCCTTCCCTTGACTCCCCCATTTTGGATTTTCAAAATGGAGGAGACATGTCCGGGTAAGGGGTTGGGTAGTGATGATTAACCCAACAGCCAATAGTGTTTACTCCGGCGCTACCACAAACTTCATCCCGTTGATCGCCAGCAGCACCACGCTGCCGTCGGGCCGCAGCGACCAGTTGCGCAGCTGCCCCGGATCCATGCCCAGTCGCCGGGCGGCTTCCGCCGCAAAAGGCGGCAGATCCTGCAGCAGGCTGGTGTCTGGTTTACTCCTGACGCGGCTCACGGCTGCCCTCCGTACTGCCGGACTTGATCCCGGCATCCTCGATGGCCACACCGGTGGAGTACACCGCCAGTGCCGCGATCACTGCCTGAACTGCCTGCCAGGTGTCGATTTGCCCGCTGCTCAGTCCGGCTGCCACTGCAGCCAGCGCTGCCAGCAGCGCCCAGAACTTGCGGGAACGAAGAACCTTGCGAATTTGCTCCCAGATCGTCATTTCAACCTCCATTTCATATAGGGGCGCGCACCGCGCCTCCGGAATTTCCCTCCTCCTGACACTTTTTTGTCTCCCCCAAAACAAAGTTTTGGGGGAGGTTGGAGGGGGTTATAAGCTCCGTCCCATGGCTTTACGCCGCCACGTTGGACTTGTACAACGGACGGTGATCCGCCACGAAAACGCTCACCAAGTGGCGCACTTTCATGCGCAGCTCATCATTGGTGAACAGTGCCCCGCTGGTCTCGCTGTCCGAGATATAGATTTCCGGCATAAGACCGAAGCGCTCGCCCAGGATGATGGCTGGTGCCAGCTTCGGGTCGGCGGCCGCCGCCCAATCGTTGGCATCGGTCATTTCCGGACAGGTGATTACGTCACCCATCTCGCCGCGCTGCAAATTCTCGGAGAAAATGCTCGCCTCGCGCTCAAAGGACGGGTAGAGCAGCCGCATGGCAGTCAGGCGCAGGGTGCGCGGCACGATCAGGTAGCGCGCATCCAGGGCCAGCTTGGGCGCCGTTCCGCCAGCCTTGACCAGCATGGGCTGGTTGTAGATGGCGCTGCTGGCAGCCTCCCAGGCAGCCGAATCCAGCGCAGCGGTACCCAGATTGGCATGGTTGGGGATATCGAACACGTTATGCGTGTCCGCCATGACAGGGCCAACCCCGGCGTTGGCTGTGAATACCGCGCCCACCAGTGCCGAGATGCGCCGCAGGGCTGCCGATGCCAGCTTGTAGGGGTACTGGCGCAGCTTGTGAGTCTGGTCGCGCTCGAACATCTCCAGCGTCAGGCCCACATAGCCGCCGTACTTACCCCAGGTGCCCACCTCGGCTGAGTCATCCAGACCCAGCTCGGTGTAGGGATCGCCTTCCGCCACCGACGGCAGCACGGTCACTTCACCCACCAGCACGCCGGTGATGTCATGCAGGCTGCTGAAGTGCTGCACCGAGACCACCGGCTCCCACCAGCGGTAGCCGCTGCGCCCCAACTCCTGCCAGCCCATCACCACCAGCTTGTTAAGTGCATTCTTGAGCAGCCCGGGCAGGTCTGAGGTGGCAGCGAACTGCGCGCGCCGTGCATCGAAGCCGCCCTTGAACTCCACATCGCCGGTCATCAGTGTGTACAGCTCACGGATGCCGCTCAGCTTTTGTACCTGCAGACCGGTCAGTTCGTCCGGACGCTGCGCACCCAGCAGATCGTGTACCGCGGCATTGACCTGATCCTCTGCGGAGAACATGCCGTGGATGCGTCCGGGTCCTTGCACCACCGCCGCGCCGGTCAGGTCGCTCAACAGCGCGCGGCTGTCTTCAATCGCGTCTGCCACGTCCTCGGGGTTAAATTCGCGGCCGTCGAGCTGCCTGCGCACGTTTTCGCTCAGCGCTGCCGGCAGATGCGCTTCCGCCAGACTTTTTTCCAGGATCATATTCCTCAAGCCATGATTCACTTTGGCAAGCGAGGTTTCGAGCACATCCAGCAAGTTGGTTTCAGACGATTCTTCCATTTGAACTTTTCCTTTCGTTGAACAATAGGGTGATTTTTGATACAGCGCTCGCATAAATTGACCGCCGCGAGCCGGGTCGAGCACAAGGTCAACGCTCAACACGCGTAGAATGCGCGTCACCTGCCGCCCATTAGCCTCAAATACCAGGTCCGCCGAGAACCCGACCGCCGGGTGTGCGCCATCCCCCAGCATGGCTTTGCCCAGTTCGCTCAGCACCGCACCAGCCGGCCCGACGGGTTTGACGCGCAGCGCCACACCCTGTCGGCCAGCATCGAACTTCGGGGTGTGGCATACCCCGGCCAGATCGCGCAGACTGCGCCCTTCCCAGGCATGGTCGATGAAGCACTCGCTGCCCTCCCACAGAGCCAGCGACTCCGCCAGCACCTGCGGGCTGAACTGCCAGCCGTTACCCTCTCCGGCGGTGATCGCCAGAATCTCGAACTCTCCATCGGACGGGCTGGATTCGAGCTGCATGCGCCCGCTGTGAACCTCCAGTACACTTGTTTTCTCTGCCATACTGCCTCCTTATTCCCAGTTTGGTTCGCCGGTGGTCAGGTCCACCTTGCCGGCGGTTTTTCTGCCGCGTTTGGGCTTAACTTGCTGCGCTGCACCAGCCTCTTTGCCGCGCTCCAGCAGCGCCGACACATCCGCCACCTCGCCAAAGAAGCGGTATGCCACCCGCAGCATCTCGGCATCATCGATCAACGCGCGGTCCCGCAGTTCGGTCAGTGCTGCCATGATGTGGTTGGCTGCCATGCCCAGCGCCACATTGTCGCGCGCTGACAGGTCGGCACCGTGCACCTCGATTGGCGTTTTGGGATTTACCCGCCTGTCCACCCGTGCGCGCCTGTTGATCGCCGTCTGCAGCACATCGCGCACCAGCCACAGGAAGAAGCTCTGCCGCTGCTCGAAACGCCTGTAGGTTGGTCCGCCGGCAGCCTCAGCCGTGGTGCGCGTGGAGGATTCTGGTTCTGCCAGAAAGTGCAGCGGCACGCCGGCTCCGGCAGCGATCATCTTCTTAAGCGCCAGCCCGTCGGTGTTCGCCTCACCGGATTCCAGCTTCGGCGCGATCACCTGCCAGTCCTCGTGTTCGTTGGTCACCAGGATCGATCCGGGCGTGGGCGGGGCAGCGTTTAACCGCTGCTGACGTGCCAGCCGGTCGGCTTCGGTAGAGAAGCGGCTCTTGACCAGGTACAGAAATGCCGTACGGAAGCGGTTCAGCCGGGCGCGGTCCTCCAGCCAGTTGGCGTATCGGCTCAACCAGCGCAGCAGCGGTGCCAGGTCCGGCTCGCCCCACTGTGCACCTGCCGGGCGGTTGATGGCGTAGTGCAGCATCACAGGCGGGAAGCTGCCGTCCGGTCCTGGAGCATCCTCGCGCGGATTGTACGCATTCCAGGGGACCGGGTTCATCTGTTCGAGGGTGGCACGCGGCAGAAACTCCAGCGGCTGCTCAATGTCATTGGCCCGCGAGCGGATCTCGGCGATGTCGGCGGCAGGCACCGCCCGCACGTAGCTCATGCCGGACGCGTCTGTGGACAACAGCACGAACAGGTTGCCGCTGCGCGTCAGCTCGTCGCACCACTCGAAACCGCGCACCGCCATACGGTTGAGCGGGTGGTTCCAGAAAGTCTCCAAAAAGCGCTCGGTGGCTTTGTGCCGGCACTGAAGTGCGATCCCGCCGCCCACCACGTACTGCGTGGTCAGTTCCACCAAGCGGCGCGCCAGCGGGTTGACCCGCCAGGCCTCAAGCGTCTGTTCAAGCACCTCCTGGCGGTTGGGCAGCAGGCGGTCGCGTTCGCCCGCATTGGCTCCGCTGCCCAGCAGGAAGGTGGCATCCGTCTCGGCTGCCAGCCCGGCGTGCACCTGCCGCCGGATCTCTGCCCCGAAAATGCGCCTGACAGCGCCCGACCAAAAAGTTGTCTTCATAAAGCTCCTTTCCGCAGATCAAAATCCTCTGTCCAATTCCTGCAGCGGGTCAACCGCCGGCACCAACAACGCCGGGGCAGCCTCACCCCAGGGCTGCTCATCCAACACCGCACACAGTGCTGCCGAAAGCAGCAAGTCGTCGTGCAGGGGCTCGCCGTTAGCCAGGTCGCGCATTCCGTCCGGCACTCCCCAGCGCATGCGTTTTTCTGGACCCGGCAGGATTTCGTACTGGCAAAACTCGAGTTGGCGTTGAAAATGCCCATCCAGTCCCTGCGGCAAACCGGCCGGTTCCTGCCAGCGGCCGCTGTCCACCACGCTCAGAAAGTCCCAGCCCAGCTTGCTCTTGCTGGCCGTGTTGAAGGTGAACGGCAGCACCTGCCCGGGCAGGGCACGTTTCAAAAAACCCGCCAGTCCGGCTCCCACACCGGTGGCGTCTACCACCAGCCAGCGTGCCTGCCAGTGCTGGCACAGCCCAACCAACTCCTCGAACAGGTCGGCGTGGCGCACCCCTACCCACTGACGGCGCAACACCGCGCGGTAGGTAGGTGCGCGCAGCTGGGAATCATCGCAGGTGCTCAGGTCCACCTCGACGATCGTCAACGCGGTGGCATCCCGGCCTGGCGAACGAAGCGCCCAGCCAGCCGGGTCACCGCCCTGTTCAGCAGCCTCATCCTCGCCAGCCACATCCAACAGCAGGGCGTAGGTACGCCCGGGGACCGGTTGTTCGCTCGCGGCATGACTGCCCTGCATGCGCTGACGGCGCTGCGGCGGGAACATGCCGCCCTCGGCATCGATCTCTTCGCTGAAATACTGCGTACGCACCATGGGGTGGCTGCGCCCCAGCCGGGTCACCTGGGCTGTCACAAAGCGGCCGTAAGCCGGAACTTCTGCCGCCACCCGTTCGGCATCGATGCGGAAAACCCGCCGAATGCCGTCTCGCCGTTCAGCTTCCTGCGCAGCCCGCAGTTCGCGTGCCAGCAGCGTGCGGCTGGTCCAGGCGGTGCCCCAGAAGACCCGGGTGGCGTTGGTCGAAGCTGCCATAGGCGCAATGTCCTTGTCGAACTTCTCGACTTCGACGTCCTGCGCCTCGTCCACCTCCAGCAGGGCGCTGGCAGTGGCTCCTACGATGTTGGATTCTGGAGCACCGCTCAGGAAGAAAATACGCGCCCTGCCCAGTCGAAATATGTAGCCCGCCTCGCGGCTCCATTCGCGGCGGGTCAGGGCATTCCGTTCGAGAACGCGCTGCAGCCGGCGCATGGCGTTGATCGACTGCGGGCGCCAGGTCGGCGAGACCTTGATAATCTCTGCCTCATACTCCTGCAAATACGCCAGCAAGTAGGTCTCCAACTGCGCCTGCAGCTCATTCTTGCCGGACTGGCGCGGGAAGAGCACCACGAAGCTCAGCCCCTTCTTGTGGATGACCGAATCGGCTACCGCCCGCGCCACGTCCACCTGGTAGCGGCGCAGCGCCAGCCCCGAGCAGAACCCGATGAATTCCAGCGGGTCATTCATGGATTTTTTGATCTGGCTGAGTAGTGCTTGTTCCATCTTGAGACTCCTTTGGTTGGGGTGCGGGCGGACTGGCGGGTGCCCGGCGGATTGTTGAGACGCCCCTTCAGGGCGCCGTCCGCTGCGGGGGATTCCAGGCACAGCCCGCCCGCGGTCAAGGGTGACTACCCGAGGCCCGAGGTGAGCACCGAATCGATGCCCTTGCGCTCCATGTCCGCGCGGATTTCCTCCAGCGCAGCTTTGACATAGTCCGAGCCGGACTGGCTGTCTTCGAGCGATTTCTCGGCCTTGAGCAGCTGGGCGAGGTTGGCGCTGGCGCGCGAAACCGCCTGCAGGACTTTGAGCAGCTCATCGGGTGAGGTGCCTTCGTCCGTCAGTTTCACCGCCTGCCGGATCAGCGTCCGAACCAGGCGGATCTCCGCTGACAGTTTTCCGGAGCGGGGCGGTTTGCGGTTGGAGCGCGCCGCCCCCGGATTGGGAGCCGAATCAACCTTTGACATACGCCCATCCTTTCTGAAATAGATAATTTGTTCTATTTCAGAAACAGCATAAAGGAAAAGGGGGGTGCAATGCAATATGTCAAAAGGTGCAATGTCTCAGGCGTGGGGGTGCAATTTTTAGAATGATTCTAAAAATGGCGGGGTAAGAACCAGTCATATTCACCCGGCAAGGATGAAGAAGACTGGTTACGTCCGTGTATGAACGTACGTTTACGTCTCCCCTAATTTCGGTTTATGAAAATGGGGTCGCGGTTTCGGCACTCCCACACAAAGTGTGAGGAGGAGGTTGGAGGGGGTCCTCGTTTAGACCCACTGCTTCAAGAATTCGCATCAGCACCCCATCTAGGTTTGTTTCCAGGTCATACTTCCAGAAACGGATAACCCGGTACCCATGTTATTCCAGAAACCCGGGTTCGGATCCCATCCGCCTCGATTTGCTCTCCATGATGGTCCCCATCCAGTTCAATCACCAACTTCTGCTGGGGAGCACAAAAATCGTCAATAAAATTCCCGAATGGATGCTGGCGGCGGAAACGGATTCCTTCCAATTGTTTTGATCGAAGCATTGCCCACAATTTGCATTCTGCGTGGGTCATGCTTTGTCGTAATATTCTGGCGTTAGAACGTGCTTTGTTCGTTGTTCGGTGAGGTGGCATATAAAGGTTGACTATTGTAATTTTGGTACCATTTATTCTGTAACGATTATTCAAACCCCCTCCAACCTCCCCCAAAATCCAAGAACTGGATTTTAGGGGAGACAATAACAAAAGGGCCGGGGGAACCCGACCCTATAGAGAATCACAAACAGGTACTACGCACCCCGGCTTTTACCTCTTCCCTTCCAACCGGTCACAGTAAATGTTAATGGCCTTCTGATGGAACTCCGCCAGGTCCGGATGGATTTTGGCAAAGTTGGCGGCAAAACGCGGATCGTCCGTGTACATTTGACCCAGGCCGCGCAGGATTTCCGTATTCGGCTCGTAGAAGTAGCGCAGATGCTGGTGCCAGCGCGCAACGATCTTCTGAACAGCCTCGCTGCCCGGATCCTGCCCGATGGCTGCCGCCAGATCGGCATACACGGCGTTTCCCTCAGCCCCGATGCGCTGCTTGTCAGCATCCGTGTAGCGCTTCCAGCGGCGTGCGCTTTCGGCATAGGTGTCCGGCCAGCGTTGAGCAGCCTCAGACTCGTACTCCTTCTGCTGCTCCTCATTAAAGGGCTCGAACATTTTTACCTCGCTCATTTTGATTTCTCCTTTCATATGCAGGATGGTCTGTTCGACCGTTTCGATGAGGCGGCCAAGTCGCACCTGGCGGCCGCGCAGGGCGTTCTTGTGTTGTTCAAGCGCGTGTAAAAGATTGAAATCCGGCCGGGTCACAATCTCCTTGATTTCCTCCAGGCTGAAGCCCAGCTCCCGGTAAAACAGTATTTGCTGCAATTGATAAACAGCCTGCTCGCCATAGCGGCGGTAGCCGTTATCCTCAACGCTGGTCGGCTTTAATAAGCCGATCTCATCGTAATAGTGCAGGGTACGGGGGCTGACGCCTGCCAGATTGGAAAGCTGCTTGACGGTGTACATATTCCTCATCCTTCGCGCAACATCATAAACTATGACGTAACGTTAATGTCAAGAGGGAATTTTACCTTAGAAGGAAATCTTGTAGGTGCGAACGTCCTGCACTTCTGCCAAAGCCTGCGTCAGGTATTTGAGCACATCCCCTTTACGGGTACGTACGCGCACATCCACCTGCAGGGAGCCTTCTTCGACATTCCGTGTGAGCCCAACCACCTGGGTCTGGATCTTGTGCTCGCGCCAGACAGCGTTCATGTCGTCCATGACCCCGGCCCGGTCTGCCAGCAGCAGGCTCAGGTTGACGGTCATGTTCGGACCAAATACGCGCTTCTCGATGATGTCCACCAGCCATAGAATAATAAAGAGCAGAGCTGTGGCAACCGCCGCTACCTCATACATCCCCGCCCCGACTGCCAGCCCGACGATGGCCATGGTCCACAGTGAGGCTGCGGTGGTCAGCCCGCGAATACTGACCCCGTAACGCAAGATAGCACCTGCACCCAGGAAGCCGACGCCAGAAATGACCTGCGCTGCCAGGCGGGCCGGGTCGCCCTTGAATTCAGGTGCCCAGCGCGTGGCGACGTCAATGGAGAGCGCCATGGCCAGTGCTGCCCCTACTACCAGCACGATATGCGTGCGCAGTCCGGCTGGCTGATTGTGGCGTTCGCGCTCAAATCCGATCAATGCCCCGAGCGCAGCCGCGATTAAGATGCGAATGACGATTTCAGATTCAGCAATCATGTGAGACCCCTGTGCGTGAAGGTTGAGAAAGACGGCGCTGGAGGGCGCCGCCGCGAGTGGATGGTTTGATAAATTCTGTGGAGATTCAGTATAGCACATTCCGCCCAACGCTTTTGTTTCACGTGAAACAAACCATCCCTGTTATTTCCTCGAAACCCTTCGGAAGCGCATGACTTTTCCGGCGTTTTTAGGGGATTTGATTTAAATCCGTTCTGAATCCAATACCCATCTAAAACGCCCGCCATCGGAAAGGTTTTTCCAACAGCGGGCGTTTGGTAACATGGTTTAAACAATCATTTCAAACGTGTTTCACGTGGAACATTAAATCTCCTGGCGGTGGAAGATAACAACCGATGCCGTCAGCGCCAGCGTGATGATTCCCAGGCAAACACCCAGGGCACCCCAGGCCGGTACAGCCGCCGCACCCAGTGCCAGATTTCCAGCCCAGCCCAGCAGCCCGCCGGTCAGCAGCTCTTTGGCTGCCGGGAATATCTCGATCAGCGACAGCAGGATGACGAATCCAACAGCTGTAGCACCGGCCCCCAGCATGGTTTTATTGAGCGTGCTTGCCAGCAGGGTCAGCGCTGCATACAGTCCGAAATAGACCATCAACAGCGCGTTCATCGCCAGCCAGCCGTTAATCGGCAGCGTCTCGAACAGCAAAAGGATGTAGTAATATCCGGCGGCAGCCGCCAGTACCAGTGCAATCAAGAAACTAAGTGCCAGCGCAGCTGGTTTGGCCAGGATAAAGGCGGTGCGGCTGAGGGGTTTAGCCAACAGCATGGCAGCCGTGCCCTTATCCTTCTCCTGCGAGACCATGCCCATACCCATCAACACCGCCAACACCAGCCCAAACTGCGTCAGGTTTTTCAGATACTGAGTCACCGCATCCGCAACCGTGGGCGGCGGGATCACCAGGGCAATTTGCTCGGCTCCCGGCACCATTTTGAAGATTTCAGGCATAAATTTAGCCATCAGCGGTGAGAGCAGACCAAACAGCACAAACACCACGCACACGATCAGCAGCCGATAGGTGCGGCGCTGCTCGAGCCATTCTTTGCCTAATGCACTCATCATGGCTGCACCTGGTCCTTCCCGTTTTCAACGATGCGCAGGAATACATCTTCCAGCGAGGGTTTCACCTGCTCATAATGCGTCACCACCAGTCCGGCGGCAACGGCGCGCTTAAGCAGCTCAACCTGTGCCGCTGCCAGGTCCTGGACGGTGACGGTCAGGCGGGTTCCATCCACGGCTGCCGAACGCGCCCAGTCCAATGACCGGATCTCCGTGGCGAACCCATCCAGCATGGCTGCGTCCGCCGCTTCCAGCGCCAGCATAGGCACAGCGTAGCGGTCGATCAGTTCCTCACGCCGGGAATTTGCCACCAACCGCCCATGATCCAGGATCACGACCGTATCGCAGATGCGCTCGACGTCCGCCAGAATATGCGTGGACATGAATACCGTGCACTTCCCGCCCAGCCCTTCGATCAGATTGAGCACATCCTTGCGTCCAGCCGGGTCGAGCGCCGAGGCGGGTTCGTCCAGCAGTAATATCTTCGGGCTGTGAATCAACGCCTGAGCCAGGCCAAGCCGCTGCCGCATGCCGCGTGAGTATCCGCCGACCCTGCGTTTGCCGGCATCCGTCAAACCGGACAATTCCAGCATCTCGGTCACCCGGCGCTTGCGTTCCGCGCCGTCGATTCCGTGGATTTTTGCCATGCTTTCGAGCGTTTCGATGCCGCTCATCCAGGGGTAGAAGGCCGGGTCCTCGGGCAGATATCCGATGCGGGTCGGGATTTCGCGCGAAACGCCTACTTCCAGCCCGTCCAACCAGGCGCTGCCGCTGTCGGCGCGCGCCAGACCGGCCAGAATGCGCAGCGTGGTGGTCTTGCCGGCGCCGTTTGGACCCAGAAAGCCGAAAACCGTGCCGGCGTCAACCGTCAGACTCAACCCATCCAGGGCGCGGAAGCTGCCGAAGGATTTGGTCAGACCTTTGATTTCGATGGCGTTCATGATTCTTCCCGACCCACTACCAGGTACACGACCGGGCCAATGATGTTGACCAACACAATGATAACCGCCCACAGCGCTTTAGGACCTTTGGTCTTCTCGCGCCGGATCAAATCGACCAGGCAGAAGATCATCAACCCCAGCTGCAGGATAATCACCGGAATAAGAAAGGGGATATACGGTTTGATAGTTTCCATGACGATACGCTTTCAGAAAGGAATGCGGTCCGGTTTATGACCGGACCGCAGCGGATTTGCCGGTATTTACTCCTGAGGTGCAGGCGTTTCAGTTTGCTGTTTGGTGACGTGCGCCAGAGACACCATGCCGCTCAACCCGCCCAGATTCATGGTGTCCACCGCGCTCGACGGCACGATGACCAGCGCGCCCTTCTCCTTGAGACCTTCAAAGAGCATGTTCATGGCACGCAGGTGCAGCGCGGTCGGGTTGTTAATGTAGGCCTGCGAGGCGTCCGCAAAGCTGCTGGCAATCTGCATTTCGGATTCGCCCAGGATGACGCGGGCCTGACGCTCGCGCTCTGCCTGTGCCTGACGGCTCATGGCATCCTCGAGATCCTGCGGGATGACAACGTCGCGAATCTCGACCGACTGCACGGTGATACCCCAGGGCGTGGTGCGCTCATCTATAATGCGCTGCAATTCGGCGTCCATGGTGGCGCGTCCAATCAGGATATCAGACAGGGCTTTCTGCCCGATCACCTCGCGCAGCGCGGTTTGGGCAGCCCAAGCGATGGCACTTTTGTAGTTTTCCACCTCCAGCGCGGCCTTTTCGGCATCCCACACCACCCAGAAGAGCACTGCGTCCACGTCCACGGGCACTGTGTCACGCGTCAGGGTCTTTTCTGCGCTGAATGGTGTGACCATCACCCGATGATCGATCCAGGTCGAGACGCTGTCGAGAATTGGCAGCAGCAGGAAGATTCCCGGCCCGTGCAGTCCTCTGAACTTTCCAAGGCGCAGCACAACGGCCTTCTCCCACTGGCGCGCCACCTGTACACCCATCAGCAGCGCGAACCCGATCAGGAGCAGCACGATGAGCACAGCTGCCATCAACCCGTCGGAGACGCGGTTTTCCATGAGAATGGCACCCAGGACAATAATGCCCATGATCAGCGAGAACAGGGCAACCCCTGCCGCACTGACGCGTACGTTATTTTCCGGCAGCGGTATAGACACTTTTTGACTCAACTGACTCAACCTTTCGGTAACTTTTGCTTGTTTGTTCATGGTTTCCTCATTCATAGCATTGATTAGAACGGTATTACGGCAGAATAAAATTAGCAATATCCTCAATCACCATCGGATCCACATGGCTGACGACCTGGTACTCAGCCGGCAGCGACACCCCCTCGCCCGGGATAAAGATATGGTTCAATGTCGGGTAGGATTTCATGATCACATTATCCTTCCCGCTTAGAGCGCTCTGGAACATGCCGAAATCAGTCATGGTCACCTGGTAATCGCGCTCGCCTTGCAGGATCAACACCGGCAGGCTCAAATCCGCCGCGGTTGCCACCGGGTCGTAAGCCAATAGATCCAGCCAGTAAGCTGGCGCTGCGCCCAGTATGGGTGTTTCCATATCGATTTTTTCGGTTTCCGGCAGTTCCTTGATCTGATCGACCAGCACCTTAAGCGTGTCCAGGTCCTTTTGTTCATTCCGGTCAAGCGTGCCGTCGGATTGGGCCAGGTAGGTGGACTGTTCCAGCATCAGGTCTTCCAGGTGGCGGGCGGCCGGCGCGAGCAGGATGATGCCCGCCAGCTCATCCGTCTGAGCGGCGATGCGCGGCGCCAGCATGGCACCCAGGCTGTGCCCGGCTACGTACACCTGCGCTGGATCGATCTCCTGGCGAGCCTGCAGCAGCGCCGCAGCTGCCAGCGCATCATCGATGGTCTCCTCCTGCACAGTCAGGCTGATAAAAGCCTCTCCGGTGAAGCTGGATGCGTATTGGCGGGTGCGTTTCTCATAGCGCAGTACCGCAATGCCGCGTGAAGCCAAACCCCAGGCAAGATCCTTGAATACGCGGTTGGGACCGATGGACTCATCCCGGTCGTTGGGACCCGAACCGTGCACCAGCACCACTGCCGGAAATGGACCGCTGCCGTTGGGCAGGGTCAGTGTACCGGGCAGCTGCCAGTCGCCCTCGCCCACTGTCACCTCCTCCTCGTAGAAGGCATTCAAATCCGCGTAAGCAGGCGGCTCGTATTCAGGCGCCAGTGCAGTCGCATCCTGCGCCGGCTGGAAGAACAGCCCGGCGATGCGGCCTTTTGCATCGAAGACCACCTTGATATCCAGCGCGCCAAGGCCAAAGCGGCTGGTCACATACACCACCTGGTACTTATCCTCGCTGGCGATGCGTGCCTCGCCCTGCTGTTGATATTCGCCGGTGTTCTTTTCCAGGTAGGCCCAGGTATTCTCCAGCTTCTCTGGACTGAGCCCCAGGCGCATGGTCAAGGTGAAATCCCGGCTGGCTCCCTTGAAATCGCCCTGGTCCAACTGGGTGACAAATTCTCTTGCCCGCTGCTCCAGGTCCTGTTCTGTCAGCGGTGCAGCCGGTTGTCCTGCGCAGCCAACCAGCATCAAGATGACGCTAAAAATCAAGATAATCTTCCAAAATTGCTTCATAGATTTCCTCTACTTGGTTGAAATGCGTTCCCCGCTTTGCATGCTGCTTTCAGGGAACAGGTTCTTCACACCGGTCTGATAGGCCTGCTGGATCTCTGCGGCGGAAAAGCCCATGGCTGCTGCGTCCTTCAGAAAGTGGCGTGTCAACTGCTCCAGCGCACGGCGGCGGTGTTCCGCCTGTTCTTCTACCGACCCCGGCTCCCAGATATAGGTGCCGCGTCCCTGCTGAGTCGAGATCAAGCCCAGCTCGTCCAGGATGCGATAAGCGCGCGCCACTGTGTTGAAATTGATGCGCAACTCGGCTGCCAGCTGGCGCACCGTGGGCAGCTGGTCGCCGGGTTTTAGTTCACCGCTCAGTACACGGCTTTGCACCTGCTCGACGATCTGGGTGAAAAGGGCCGTCTCAGAGCGAAAATCCAGGGTTAAGTCCAACTGAGCCATGGCACTCCCAAAAATTGTATCTTTGTAGAATTGTATAATTGTATCACAGTATTATTGTACATCATATCCCGGGTGAGTCAAGAGGGTATCTCAAGGGTGAACGCGGGTCATCACTTGGATAAA
>CAYPJS010000087.1:0-2465 GCA_964411135.1 uncultured Anaerolinea sp. | reverse complement strand
TGCGTACCTTTGCGCTCAGAAACGGGGTGGTGATGACAAGCATAAAAGACTTTTCCGAAGCGCCAAAACATACCATAAAAAAAGTAAGCCTCCAAACTGGCATTCCACCGGTTACCCTTCGAGCCTGGGAACGGCGCTACCAAATCCTAACTCCTGGCAGATCGGCTAATAAGTATCGTCTTTATTCAGATCGCGATGTCGCCACTTTGCGGTGGCTGAAAGGCCAGGTCGCTGCCGGAATTAATATCAGTACGGCCATCTCAAAATTCAACAAAATGGTAGCGTCTGGTACCTACCCGGAAGTATTGCCGATTGATGCCGATATAGAAAGTCTGGCTATTTCGCCATCGCCGGATAAGTTTTCCCGTGAGTTGTATCTGGCTTTACTCCACCATGATGAGATTGAGGCTGATTACATCCTGCGTGAAGTGTTTTCACTTTTTGACTTGAAATCTTCGTTAATCCATGTAATAACGCCATGCCTGGTAGATATTGGTGAAGCCTGGTACCGGGGTGAAATTCGCATCACAACTGAACATTTTGCGACTGCATTTATTCGCGGAAAACTGCTCGGGCTGCTACAGGCTTATCCTTACCAGAGGAATGCCACATTCATCATGCTGGGTGGAGCGCCTAACGAACAACATGAAATTGGCGCATTAATGCTGGCTGTCCTGTTACGGAGCAATGGGTATCGCGTTGAATTTCTCGGCCCAGACTTGCCACTGGATGACCTTGTGGAACATGCCCGTTTTGAAAAACCATTCATGATTATTTTGACAGCCTCAACCCGCGAAGCTGCTTTGGAGCTGAAATTCATGCAGGATAAATTAAGGAAATTGCGCCAGCATCCTATCTTCGGTTTCGGCGGTCGCGCCTTTTTACTTGAGCCATCCCTTCGTCAACAAATTCCTGGAGTTTATCTGGGTGATACGCTCGATTCTGCGATTCCAACCATCGTTCATCTGGTGGAAGGCCAGAAAAAATGACTCTGGTGGTTGTTTCAGATTCATTTATCTCTAAAACAGTGCCTGCCGGAGAACTTATTCTTTGTGATTGATCAGGAGTGAAGGATTCATGAAAGTTTTTACAAGCACATTCCAAATATTTGCGCCAATTGAAAACGTCGCAGATTTTCACCGCAGCCCGCAGGCGCTCAAACGGTTGATGCCGTTTCCAATCATTGTAAAGTTCCACCGAATAGACCCGCTGGCAGAAAAATCGGTTGCGGAATTCACAATTTGGTTTGGGCCATTTCCTGTTCATTGGACAGCCATTCATACGCAGGTTGATCCCCTTCATGGGTTTACTGATATTCAGGTGAAAGGCCCGATGCAGCTCTGGCAGCATACCCACAGATTCACAAGGATTGAGGAAAATTTCACCCTGGTTCAGGATCATATCGAATTCGATCACAGACCAGGAATTAAATATATTTGGACGCGAATCCTCTACGCCCCGTTGATGCTGCGGTTCCTGTTTTTTTACCGGTTCTTGGTTACCCGTCACGAGGTGTTGAAAATTTACAGAACGATGTCGAATTCCGAAAAATTGGGGGGATCTAAAGATTGATAAAAATCATAAAACTCTATTTGGTTGCTCTGATCGCTTTTTTCCTTATTGATATGATATGGCTTGGTTTAATCGCATCTCAACTGTATCGGCGTTACCTTGGTCACCTGATGGCGCCGCAGGTAAACTGGAGCGCAGCCATTATTTTTTATCTGCTTTTCATCGGCGGCATCGTTTACTTCGCTGCTATTCCCGCACTTCAACAAAATTCATTCAAACAGGCAGTCATCCGGGGAGCAATTTTTGGATTAATTACCTATGCCACTTACGACCTCACCAACCTTGCAACCTTAAAAGATTGGCCGCCTGCCATTACCTTTATTGATTTGGCCTGGGGGACTTTTTTGAGCGCTGCGGTTACCGCGGTCTCTTTCGCAGCAGGCAAAAAATTTTAGTATATTCCGAAAAAGTTACAAATTCCAAGATACATTCTTCAAATTCTCAATCAAATGGGGGTTTGTCTTAGGGGAATAATCGCTTGAGGGATCAATCAATCTGGATCGCCGTCCAGCCATTTAATAACCAGAGAGGGCAATCATTTTCCGCACTAAATAAACCGATACCGACCAATGCCTTCCTAAAAACGAATTTCTTATAAAAAAAAATGGTGCAACCGGTTATTACCCCAATCCACAACTTGGATTCAAAAGACACGCTGCACTCAATAAAATAATTGGATAAATGTCTTGCCACCTGCCTACTGGCAGATATTACTAGACAAGACACGCTATCAATGGGGTTACGATTCTCACTGCGGTGATGAAATTTGAAGTCCGGGTGAGCCGCAGGTAATGATCCTAAGTCCCTGGCTGTGACCACCTCATTGGCAATCCATCCTTGCTATAATCGTTCATAACGGAGGCGGAGATGCGTGCATTGGTGATAGAACAGGG
>CAYPJS010000086.1:0-11217 GCA_964411135.1 uncultured Anaerolinea sp. | reverse complement strand
CAGCTACGGCACCGACATCACGCCGCTGCAGCCAGGGACCATGTTTACCCTGGATCTGAAAGTAACCAACCTGGGCAATGCCGACTCGCGCTCCGTGACCATGATTTTGGGCGGCGGCACCGCCGATAATGGCACCCCTGGATCTGGTGGTGTATCCGGCTCCAGCAGCGATCTCTCCATCTTTGCGCCGCTGGGTTCATCGAACCTGGTGTACCTGGGCGACCTGCCTGCCGGCGGTACCATCGAGGCCAGTGTGCCTCTGGTGGTCAATGTGACTGCCAGCCCGGCAGCCTATGCCTTCAAAATTTCTTTTGTCTATGACGATACCAAAGGTCAGCGACAGTCAAACGATCAGATAATCACCCTGCTGGTTTTCCAGCTGCCGCAGATCGAGATCGGTTTTTACCGTGACCCGGGCGTTTTTATGAGCGGAAATATGAACGCACTGCCCATGCAAATCACCAACCTTGGCAAGAAACCGACGGTGCTTGGCAACATGACCATTACCTCGCCGAACGCGGACATCTCCAACGGTGTGTCGTTGGTAGGCGCGCTTGACCCAGGCGGCTACTTCACCCTGGATGCCAATGTGATGCCTTTCCAGGCTGGTCCTCTGACCTTCGATATTACGGTCAACTACACCGACGATTTCAACCAACCGCGCACCATCGTACAGACTATGACCATCGATGTGATGGAAATGCCCACCCCGGAGGTTATTGTTCCCGAGGGCGAGGGCGGCATGCCGGTGGATGGCGGCATGAATGGCGGCAACGAGACCTTCTGGCAGAAGGTGGTGCGCTTCTTCAAGGGACTCTTTGGATTGGACAGCTCCCCCACCCAGAACCAGGGTCCATCAGAACCTGGAATGCCAATTGAGGAATTCCCAGGCGAGGAAGTGCCGGTGAAGCCTGCCCAACCTGGCGGCAAAGGATAGCTGCAGATCCGAGGGTTAGCCGGATTAGCGGCCTAAAGCTCTCAGGAAACCTCAGAGGGACCCTATGCGATTTATTGATCTACTCAGGTTAATCATGGATAACCTTGGCCGCCGCAAAGGCCGGGTCATGCTCACCGCCATTGGCGTGGTGATCGGAACTGCATCGGTTATCCTCTTGATCTCGCTGGCGATTGGGCTGCAGAAGAGCGCGACCCAAAACCTGTGGGGTATCAGCGACCTGCGGCGTGTGGATGTTTACCCTGGCTATCCAGACGGCGGAGGCGGGCCAATTGCGGTCGACAGCAAGACTGGCATGCCCATGGGTATGCAGCTGCTGACGCCCAAGACAATCGAAGAGATTCAAGCCTTGCCGGGGGTTGTGCTGGTCACGCCGCGCCAGAGTTTCTACAGCCAGGCGGTTTTGAAGGCCGGACGGCTGGAGGCTTATCCGTGGATCCAGGGCGTGGATGTGGACGACCTGGCAGTTTTCGAATATCCGCTGGCGCAGGGTGAAACCACGCTTACCCGCGGGAACGCCGTGATTGGCGGCTGGCTGGCGACCCAGTTCTACGACCCCAAGCTGCGCCCGGGGCAGGAACCCCCGCCGCAGCCGGAAATCCTCGGGCAGACTCTACGAATGGTGCTCACCAAATGGACGCAAGACGGCACCATGACCAATAAAACAGTCAATCTTAAGATCGTTGGTATCCTGGAACAGGCGCAGGGCGAGCAGGATTCCGCGCTATTCGTCAGCCTGGATGAGGTGACCGCCTGGAATGAATGGATGCAGGGTTCGCGCGTCAATTACAGCCGCGACGGTTATAACCAGCTGCTGGTGCGCGTTGACCAGCCGGACCAGGCTTCTGAGGTGGCGGATGCGATCAACGCCATGGGCTATCAGGCCAGCACCTCGCAATCGGTGGTGGAAGGCATCAATTCATTCTTTATCGTGCTGCAGGTGGTGTTCGGCGGCATCGGCGCGATCTCGCTGCTGGTGGCAGCCATCGGCATCGCCAACACCATGGCCATGGCCATCCTGGAGCGCACGCGCGAGATCGGCCTGATGAAGGCTATCGGTGCAACCAACAAGGACGTGCTGAGCATCTTCCTTGGCGAGGCAGCCGGCATCGGTTTTATTGGGGGCATCGGCGGCGTCATCATTGGCTGGGGCGGCAGCTGGCTACTGAATACGGTGGCGGCAACCTTCATGAACTCGAATCCGTATGGCACGCAGCTGGCAACCGCTACGCCGCCGTGGCTGCCTTTGTTTGCACTGGTATTTGCCACGCTGGTGGGCGTGATTTCAGGACTTTACCCCTCGCTGCGCGCCGCCACGCTGGTGCCGGTCAATGCGTTGAAGTACGAATAAATGTTCTTACGCCTTTGGTCAGGTGCCTTTTTGGAACAACTTCCTGACCACAGGCGATTATTTGGGTTTTCATTCTAAAGGAGCGCAGCGGCTGAAGAATCTTCTATTCTTCAAAGTGTTTATCGACCTGCGGCTTTAGGTCAGCATTTTTTATTCGATACCAAGCGGCCTGGTGTAGGGTGTTCAATCTAGCCTGTACAATTCCCACAGGTTAAGCAAGACCGATGAAAAATTTACCAATACTTATATTAGGTGCGACTTTATGCGCACCTAATTAATTTTATCATCACCTTGTATTTATAATTCCTTATACTTTCTACTTGACATACTGTATAATACACAGTATAATGTTGCAAAGGAATGATGATATGGAAAAAGTACAGGTCGTTGATAATCTCATTCAGGAGCTGCGGCGCGGAGTAATTGCCCTGGCGGTGCTCAGCCAGCTGCAGGAGGAACAGTACGGCTACTCGGTCATGAAGTCGTTGGCGGATAAGGGCTTCGAGGTGGACCAGGGAACGCTGTACCCCTTGCTGCGGCGGCTCGAGTCGCAGGGGCTGCTGGAGTCCATCTGGCGCATCGAGGATTCCCGCCCGCGCCGCTATTACGTCATCAGCGCTGAAGGCAGGCGCATATTGCCAAAACTCAGAGAAGAATGGGCACGCATTCAGGAAACAGTAAAGCCCTTGTTAGCATAAAGCAGGAGAAAGAAAATGGAACTGATCGATTTGTACGTCAAAGAAGTCGGGCGGCGTTTGCCCAACAAAACGCATGAGGACATCGAGCAGGAGATCCGTTCGATGATTATGGATGCTCTGGAAGACCAGTCGCAGGCGGAAGGCCGCCCAGTGGACGACGCCATGGTCGAAAGCGTGCTGGAACGCCTTGGAACACCGGAAAAGATGGCTGCCTCATATATGCCGCCGCGCTACCTGATCGGACCGGAGCTTTACCCGCATTTCATGACCACGCTCAAAATTGTGCTCACGGTAATTTTAATCCTGGGTGCAGTCGGGCTGGGCATCTCGCTGGGCTGGAAGGCGCAGCTGCCGGGTGATGTGCTGCAGGGGATAGGCGATGCCGCGACCAGTCTGTTGAGTTCCTTCTGGACTGTAATCGGCATCGTGGTCTTCATCTTTGCCATGATCCAGCGCTTCGCCCCGGATTTCAATTCGGATTCCAAGAAGCCCTGGTCCCCAAAGGATCTGTATGCCACGCAGGATGAGGAGAAGGTCAAGGTTGGCGAATTGGCAGCCGAAGCCATCTTCAGCCTGATCCTGATCATCTTCCTGAACACCTACCCGGGCTTTCTGCGGTCTTTTGCAAGCATGGACGGCGTGGTCATCATCCCGGAATTGACGGCAGCCTTCAGAAGCTACCTGCCCTGGATCAGTGTGCTGTACGCACTGCAAGCATCCTTTGACTTCCTGCTGATCGGGCGCGGGCATTGGGATACCGGCAGCCGCCTGATGAAACTGGGATTGAGCCTTGGCAATATCGTCCTGGCGGTAGTGATGCTGCTTGGTCCAGCGCTGTTCTCGATCGATGCGGCGACGCAGGCGAAACTGCTCAGCCTTGGCATCACATTCGGCAGCATGGGCACGCTGGCTGACGTGATCAATATGGGGATCCGCATCGCGCTAACCGTGGTGGTCATTACCGAGTTGATCGACGCCGGCAAGCTGGTGTACCGGATGTTGAAGGTGCGCATTCCGGAACTGGCTTAATGAGTATGCTCGTCTTATGAATGTCTCCGACCCCTGCGAAAAGCAGGGGGCGGACTATTTATTAATTAACCTCAGGCTGCTCAATATTGGAAAGGAATTCTCAGTAAAAAAAATTGCTTTCCCCTATATTCCCCTGGATATCACCCTGGCGGTTATCACTCTGGCTTGTCAGCATACCGTATGGACGTTAGAATAAGACCTATGGTATTGCCGGTAATCGTGTTGGCTTCCAATTCTCCGCGCCGTCAGCAAATGATCTCCTGGACTGGGTGGACTTTCAGGGTCCAACCTGCCGACATCGACGAGTCGCAGCGGCCCGGTGAAGCGCCGGCGGCTTATGTGCAGCGTCTGGCAGCCGAAAAGGCCCGGGCTGCAGCTTTAAAAGCTCCAGAAGGGCAAGTGGTGCTGGCTGCCGATACGATTGTGGCGGATGGTCGTACCCTGTTGGGTAAGCCAGCCTCCAACGCTGAAGCCCGCGAGATGTTATTGCGTTTGCGCGGACGCACTCACCAGGTGTACACTGCGCTGGCACTGCTCGATCCGGTCACGCAGGCTGCTGAGACCGATCTGTGCGTTACACAGGTGCCCATGCGGCATTATACTGACCCTGAAATGTTTGCCTACGTTGCCAGCGGCGACCCGCTGGACAAAGCCGGGGCATACGGCATCCAGCACGCCGGTTTTCACCCCGTGGAACGCTTTTCGGGCTGTTACGCCAGCGTGATGGGCTTGCCGCTCTGCCATCTGGTGCGTACAGCCCGCCGACTCGGCATCGAGCCGGCAGCCAATGTACCCGAAGCCTGTCAATCAAACCTGAACTACGAATGCCCTATCAGCGCAGCTGTGCTGCGGGGTGAACAAACCGGATGACCCAGCGCCAGCCGGATGGAGAAACCGAATGAAATTGCGATTTGCGATTTTGCTGATCATTATCCTGGCTGTCTCAGCCTGCACCCCCGGCGGGAGTACCCCTGGCAGCGGTAATGCCACCCCCACCCTGCAGGATCCGGTGGTTTTGACCACATCCGCGCCGGCGGCGGACAGCACAGCCCAAAAGTTTCTGGATGCCTGGCAGGTTGAAAATTTTGCCGAAATGTATGCGCAGCTGACCCTGCTTTCGCGGGATGCGCAGAATGAGCAGGATTTTTCGCTGCACTTGAAGGATGTGCACGCCACTATGTCGCTTGAGTCGCTGGATTATGAAATTCTTCAGTCGATGATTATGAACCCGAATGAGGCTCAGGTGGCATACCGCATGACCTACCACACCGTGCTGGTGGGCGACATCACACGCGAGACCGTGATGAACCTCAGCTTGCAGGACGGTAGTTGGAAGGTGCAATGGGAAGATGGCATGATCCTGCCGGAGCTGCGCAACGGCAACAGGCTGCAAATGGATATCACTGTACCGGCCCGCGGCAATATCTATGACGCGAATGGCAGCGCACTGGCAGCCCAATCGGACGCGATCGCACTCGGCATTGTACCCGGTCAGATCAACCCGGATACGGAAGGCGCGCTGCTTTCCGAGCTGGCTACTCTGACAGGTCTGAATACCGACTACATCGCCTCGCTCTATGAGTTTGCCGACCCGAACTGGTACATCCCGGTGAGCGATGTCTCCTCGCAGGACATTGCCAACCGCTTTGGTGTGCTCTCGTCTCTGGATGGGTTGATCATGAGCGAGTACAACACCCGCTACTACTTCGATAGCGCTGCCCCGCACGTAACGGGATACGTGCAGCCCATCCCGGCTGAGTCGGTGGACGAATACCGCCGTCAGGGTTACCGCGTGGATGAGCGCGTGGGCATGACCGGCCTTGAACTGTGGGGCGAGGATTACCTGACCGGCAAACGCGGCGCTGCGCTGCGTGTGGTCGACTCACAGGGTGCTGTGGTAACCATGCTGGCGCAAACCAACTCTGAGCCCGCCAACGAGATCTACAGCACGCTGGATAAGGACCTCCAGGTGCAGGTTCAACGGGCCATCGAAGGCTTCCGTGGGGCAATTGTGGTTATGGAACGCGATACCGGCCGTATTTTGGCCATGGCATCCGGACCCGCTTTTGACCCTAACCTGTTCGACCCGAACAACTTCAACAGCTCCTACCAACTGCTGGACATGTATGATGCCAACACCATTCCGCTGCTCAACCGCGCTACCCAGGGCACCTACCCGCTCGGCTCTGTTTTCAAGATCATCACCATGGCTACCGCATTGGAAACTGGCGTTTTCACCCAGTATTCCGATTATGAATGCGGGCTGACCTTTACCGAGCTGCCGGGCGTAACCCTTTACGACTGGACCTTCGAGAAGGAACGACCTGCCAGCGGGCTGCTGACCCTGCCGGAAGGCTTGATGCGTTCCTGCAATCCATGGTTCTATCACATCGGGCTTGAGCTCTACCAGCTCGGCTACACGGAGGATGTCTCGAAGATGGCCCGCAGTTTTGGACTGGGTTCCACAACCGGTCTGGATCAGCTGGAAGAGACTGAGGGCAGCATGCCCAACCCGATCAATGAAAGCGACGCAGTGCAGCTGGCGATCGGTCAGGGTGCCATGCTGGCAACCCCCATCCAGGTGGCGCGATTTATTGCGGCAGTCGGCAACGGCGGCACGCTCTTCCGTCCGCAGGTGGTGGAGAAGGTCACCACTCCTGACGGGGATGCGATTTTGTCCTTTGAGCCAGAAGCCCAGGGTACGCTGCCGGTTTCGGAAGAAAATTTAGACATTATTCGCGCGGCCATGCGCAGTGTGATCGATAACACGCGCGGCACGGCGCATTTTGCACTGGCAGGTGTACAGGTGCCCATCTACGGCAAAACCGGGACAGCCACCAACTCGACCGGCACATCGCATGCCTGGTTCGCAGGCTATACCGATGCCGGACGTGAGGACCTGCCCGACATCTCCATTGCTGTCATCGCCGAGAATGCCGGCGAGGGCTCAGAGGTGGCAGCACCGATTTTCCGAAGGGTGGTGGAAGCTTATTACTTCGGGCGCCCGGTGCGGTTGTATCCCTGGGAATCGAGTTTTTATGTGACCCAGACACCCACCTCAGAGTTTGAAGAAACCGCGACTCCACAACCCTAATGAAGGATACAGGACAGCACCATTGAAAAGTGAAAATCTGGTTTGGGGATGGATCACGCGGCTTCTTTCGGGCTTTTATACCGTCCAGACCGAGCAAGGGCAGGTGATTTGCCAGCTGAGAGGCAGGTTGAAAAAGCACCGCTCAGCCGGAGATATTCTGGCGTTGGGCGATCATGTGAATATTGAAATATTTCAGGATGGCACCGGTGTAATCGAAGAGATTGCGCCGCGTAAACGAGCGCTCATTCGTACAGCGCCGACTGCGCGCGGCTTATACCGTCAGGTCATTCTGGCTAACCCGGACCAGGCTGTGTTTGTCTTTGCCTGCGCCAACCCGGAACCGCATCTGCGCATGTTGGACCGGTTCCTGATCATGACCGAGCACCAGGGCATCCCGGCAGTGATCGTGGCCAATAAAATTGACCTGGCCACCCCCGAATTGTTAAAGAAATTCGAGATCTACCCGCCGCTCGGGTACCCTGTGATCTACACCTCGGCGCGCCAGGGCATCGGCATCGATGACCTGCGGGAGCGCCTTATCGGCAAAATTTCTGCTTTGGCCGGACCCTCCGGGGTTGGCAAGTCCAGCCTGCTCAACGCTGTGCAGCCAAACCTGGGTCTGGCTGTGCGCGATGTCAGCCAGTCGACCGAGAAAGGGCGCCACACCACGGTTATCCGTCAGTTGTTTCCGCTGCAGGCCGGGGGCTACGTGGCTGATCTGCCCGGAATGCGTATGATGTCTTTGTGGGATATTCAGCCTGAGGAACTTGATGGGTATTTTCCGGAACTGCGTGAAGTGGTGCGAGATTGCACCTACAATGACTGCAAGCATCAGAACGAGCCAGGCTGCGCTGTGATCGAGGGCGTGAAGCGGGGGAGCATCTCCCCGGAACGCTATGACTCCTATCTGCGCATCCGCTCCGGGGAGGATTAATGACGGTATCGGCTGGACTGACCTGGCAGAAAATCATCCTTAATTTGCACAACCCTTTCAGGTTATCCTACGGCGTCTCTGAGACCCGTCAGGCGTTCTGGCTGCGGCTGCCGGAGGATGAAGGCTGGGGCGAAGGGACCATCCCGCCTTATTACGGCGTGCGCGATGAAGACATGGAAGCCCTCTGGCGTTCTGCTGCGGAATCGAACCGCCCGCTGCCCGACGACCCGGCAGAGATCGAAGCCTGGGTGGGTACTGCCGGCCCTGCGCCGGCACGCTGCGCGCTCGACCTGGCTCTGTACGACCGCATTGGCAGGCAGTTGGGGCTGCCTCTCTACATTCTCCTTGGGCTGCCGAAGCCGCAGGCCATGCCAACTTCCTTTACGATCGCTATTGACACACCCGAGGCCATGGCAAGCCTGGCACTCCACAACCGGCACATGCCCATTATCAAGGTCAAACTGGGCAGCGACGATGACGAAGCGCGTTTGCGTGCTATCCGTGCTGCCCGTCCAGACGCCCGGCTGCGCGTAGATGCCAATGCAGGCTGGACCTTCGAAGAGGCAGTCCGCCAGGTGCAAAACCTGGAACAGTTCGAATTGGAAATGATCGAGCAGCCGCTGCCCAAAGACCAGATCGAAGCCATGGGCGAGGTACAGAAGCATACCCGCCTGCCGCTGGTGGCGGACGAGTCCGTACAGACACTGCAGGATGTGGAACGGCTGGCAGCCGCCGGTGTCCGCGGCATCAACCTGAAGTTGATGAAGGTTGGCGGATTGACTCCCGGACTGCGTATGCTGCGCCGCGCGCGCGAGTTGGGGCTGCAGGTCATGCTTGGCTGCATGGTTGAAACGTCCATTGGCACCACTGCCATGGCGCACCTGGCCGGACTGGCTGATTGGCTGGATCTGGATGCACCGCTGCTGATCAGCAATGATCCGTTCGATGGAGTGACCTATTCTCGAAACCTGGATCTTTCCTTACCTGAGGACCGCCCAGGTATCGGCGTGATGATGAAGGCGGGCTGACCTTTTCTGAGTTGAAATCGGCACCGGGGCGTGATTGCTCTGGAGCGAAAATTTTTCCTTTTAGGGTTGGTTTCAGCAAGGCTTTTGGAGGACCGATGCGCGAAGATATCCAGAACATTCTGGAAGGACAGAAACATCAGCATGGCGATTCCCGGGAGCAACTCTTCCAGGTCGAATTGGCTGCCTTCAACGGATCGCAGGCAGCCTTCAGCGGACGGGTGCTGCAACAGACTGACCTGGACGCCCTCTCTAACGCATTACACGCAGGCCTGGCAGGGTTGCAGGTGGATTTAAATGCGGTAGAGGTGCTGCGCCGTCCAGAAGCTCGCCTCATGAGCGTTTCAACCAACCTGAATGGTCTGCACCGCGAACCGTCCTGGCTTTCCGAACAGGTTTCGCAGCTGCTTTACGGTGTTGTTGTAGAAATTCTTGAGGAAAGCGGCGATTGGGCTTTTGTTCGCTGCGCTGACGGCTACCTGGGGTGGACATATTTGCCATTTCTGACGGCGGCAGTGCAGCCGCCCGCCACGCACCTGGTCACCGCACCGGTAAGCCGGCTGTTGGCTGAACCGCACGAAGGCGCAGGTGTGGTCACACGCGTTCTGGGAGGTACCTTTGTGCATCTGCTGGGCGTTGAGCGCGATTGGGCGCACATACAGGCCAATTCAGCCGGCTGGCTGCCTGTGGAGGACCTACGCAACCTGAGCGCCCTTCCACATAGCGTTGCCGAACGCCGAAAGCAGATGGTGCAGGACGCCTTTCGCATGATCGGGGTGCACTACCTGTGGGGCGGCGTGTCTGCCAACGGCATCGACTGCTCGGGTTTGGCGCAGCTGGTGCACCGCTGGTCGGGCATGACCCTGCGGCGCGACGCAGATATGCAGATGCAGGACGGCAAGCCGGTGCAGCCGGAAAACCTGCAGCCTGGAGATCTGGTGTTCTTCGGCGAGGGCGATCGGCGCGCGGTGACCCATGTGGGCATCAGCCTGGGCGGCTGGGACCTTATTCACTCCTCAAGGTCGCGCAACGGCGTCTATACCGATAATATTCAGAAGGTTGAAAGCCTGCGCAGCAGTTTCCTCGGGGCAGCTACATACCTGGCGTAGTCTTTCACTTCCACTGTACTGCCGGATCCAGGGGCACCCGGCTGGCAAGATTGGGTGAGGAATTATTCCAAACCGGGTCAGGATTGGTATTCATACCAATAAGAGTGTTTGACTCGGGAAATTTAGCATGCTCTGATAGTGCTTAATAGTATATGTATTGTGCATAAACATCCTGTTTGTTTGACAAAACCAGAGGAATCCATTTATAATAATTTTGCCAGAACAGTCGCTAATGGCAATTTTTTTAATCAAATTCCATCGTTTAGCAACGTTCGACTGGTTGATTAAAATATGCAGATGGCAAGTGATTTTCCCGCCGGTGGGGTTCCTGGATTTTTTATCGGGTTGAAAACTCCCCAGCACATACAATGTGTTCATGTTGGTTGGATAACAAATGGGTTGGGGTACAAGGCACTATTTGCTTTCCCCAGCCGTTTTTGCATATACCGGTAAGACGGGAATAATCAAGTAAAATTCTAGTTGAAGGGAGCCGTAGTTTTTTTGGTTGGTCAAAGCCGGCTCAAATCCCAGGTCCAAGGAAAAATTATCAGAAATAAACATCGTTCTTGAGATTACTGCGCGCGTATCAACCACTTGCCCAAATTCAGGTTGATATGGCGATAAGGATCAAGCTGTGTTATATCTGGTAAACTTTTTCTCTCTTGTCCGCAACACGCAGCCATAGATTGAATTTATAAAGATCATCCGGCTGAAACCTTTGGAAGGAGGTGGTTGTTTTCAAGATTATGGTAATGTTGACGGCTTCTATGTCAATTATTAATCCGACCATTTGTACGAGGAGGAGTTTGAATGTTTAAGAAGAGTTTCATGTACGTTTTTGCTCTGTTGGTTATTGCCAGCATGGTTTTGGCAGCTTGCCAGCCTGCCCAGGCAACCGAAACCCAGGCTCCGGTAGTTGAACCGACAACTGCCCCGGTAGAACCCACCGCGGTCCCTGAAGTGACCGAGGTTGTGTTTGAAGAACAGCCCTTCGGCGAGAATCTGCCCACCGCACCCACCAT
>CAYPJS010000085.1:0-2668 GCA_964411135.1 uncultured Anaerolinea sp. | reverse complement strand
GGAACATGGTCAGGGTAGCCGGGCCGCAGTTGTTCATATCCTGTTTTTCATAGACAGGCGGCTCGAGCATCGCCTGCCCCGGCAGGGGGGTGGGTGTGGGCGTGGGGGTCGGTGACTTTTCCGGCGTGGGTGTGGGGGTGGAGGGATCTGGTGTGCGGGTGGGGGTGAAGGTGGGCGTGCTGTCCGGGGCGGCTGCCGCGCTGACCTCGTGCGGGGCAGGCATGGATTGAATCGGGTTAACCACGCCGCGCAGGTAGGTGCTGGCGACTTCGAAGCGCCAGGCCAGCCTGGATTTGATCCCGGGCAGCTGCGTGGCGGCTGCCAGAGCGGCGAACAGCAGCACACCCAGCAGGGGCAGGATCCAACGCAGTCTCTTTTTTGCGCGATAAGCAGAACTGTATTTCATCACCATTTCATTCCGTTAATGAATAGCCCGGTTTGGGCTGAAGTTTTGTGGTCCGCCTGCAGGCAGCATTGACTAGAGATCAGCCTGAACCAGGTCGTCGTGGCTGAGGATGCGGATGCTGTCCAGCGGCCAGTAGATTAACACTGCGCGCCCCACCACCTCTTCCATGGAGACGTAACCCCAGACGTGCGAGTCGGAGGAGCGGTTGCGGTTGTCGCCCAGCACGAATAAATTGCCGTCCGGTACCTGCCAGGTGCCCTGATAGGCCGGCTGGGCTGCGATATACGGCTCGTTGATGCGCTGCGCGTTGACGAATATCTGACCGTCCTGTATGGCAACCGTGTCGCCGGGCAGCCCGATCACGCGTTTGATGTAATCTTCGGGCGGCTCGAAGGTGTGATGGAAGACGATGATGTCGCCGCGGTGCGGCTCGCCGCCAAAGCGGTAGGCCAGTTTGTTTACGACCAGCAGCTCGCCCTCATACAGGGTGGGCTGCATGCTGATATTCAATACGCGCACCCGGTCCGTCACGGCGCTGATGAGCAGGTACAGCACCAGAGCCAGCAAAAGGGTTTTGATGCCCTCGGACAGCAGTTCGCCGAAGGTGCTCTTTGCCTGCACTTCGGGCTCGACGGAGGCGGGCTTTAAGTCGGAGTATTCATCGATCATGACAAGGCGCATCTTATCATAGTTTTCAAACCTTCGCGAGTGACGATCCATAGGGAAAAGGTTGAGAATAGGTAACATTTTATTTACCGGAACATGCTAGAATAGGACTACCACAAGGGAGGTGGCGGTTTCAGGGGGAGGGTTCTGGTTTTTAGATTATTGGTAGTGCATAGTGGTGGACCAACTTTATATCCGTGTTTAGAAAACCAGGAGGTAATTCGTATGAAGCCAACAGTTCGTATCTGGAATTTGCTGGTCGCTTTGACCTTGCTGTTCGGCGCTGCATTTGCTGCGCCGGGGGTGAGGAACGTGCAAGCTGTTTCACCCGATGTGGTCATCAGCCAGGTCTACGGCGGGGGTGGAAACAGCGGTGCCCCTTACACCCACGATTTTGTGGAACTTTTTAACCGGGGTACTTCTACCGTTTCATTGGAAGGTTGGTCCATCCAATATGCCAGTGCCACAGGCACAGGAGCATTTGGGGCAAATTCAGGCCAACTTACACCGCTTTCCGGCAGTATCGCGCCTGGACAGTATAAGTTAATCCAGGAAGCCGGTGGAACGACTGGCGCTCCACTTCCTGCTGCGGATATAACCGATGCGACCTCGATTGCGATGGCAGCCGCCGGGGGAAAGGTTGCCCTTGTTAATACTGCTATTTCCATCGGTTGTAATGGTGGTTCAATATCCTGTTCGGCTTCACAATTGGCAACCATTGTAGATTTAGTTGGTTATGGATCTGCAAATTTCTTTGAAGGCAGTGGAGCTGCCCCGACCTTATCCAACACAACGGCTGCGTTCCGGAATTCAAACGGCTGTATGGATACTGACAATAATTCGGCAGATTTTACCGCTGGGGCTCCTGCACCAAGGAATAGCGCTTCACCATTCCACATTTGTCCTGTTGAGACTACCCCCGCTGTATTTTCGACAGTCCCATCTGACTTTAATACCCTCTTTGCAAATGACGGAAACATCACAGTTGAATTCTCAGAGCCGGTAAATGTCACAGACGGCTGGTTCTCTATCTCCTGTGCCCAAACTGGCGAACATTCTGCCATTGTGACCGGCGGACCTGCCACATTTACTATCGATCCGGATACGGATTTTTCAAACGAGATCTGCACCCTGAATATTTTCAGCGATCTGGTCTCGGATCAAGATCTCGTTGATCCTCCCGACAATCTAGCTGAAAATGTTACCGTAAACTTTTTCGCTGGAGATGCCTGCGTGGCCTCTTACACTTCCATTCCTGAGATTCAGGGTGTTGGGGCATCGGTTCCCCTGACGGATCCTTTGGTCACACGGGGTGTCGTGGTTGGCGATTATGAGGGGGCAGCCCCCAATCTACGCGGGTTCTTTATTCAGGATCTCGCTGGCGACGGCGATCCAGCCACCTCGGACGGTATTTTCGTCTTCGAATTCGATAATGCGGATAGAGTTGCCCTCGGCGATGTGGTGAGTGTAATTGGGACACCTGGCGAAAATTTCGAACAATCCCAGGTTTCATCGAATGCCATCGTTGTCTGCGGGACCGGCAGCGTTGACCCGACCGATGTCGAGTTCCCGGTACCGTCTGCTGACTATCTGGAA
>CAYPJS010000084.1:0-32290 GCA_964411135.1 uncultured Anaerolinea sp. | reverse complement strand
GGCAGGATTTCGTCTACCCGATAGTTATCGTTTTTCGAGTTGCTGGGTTTCGAAACCTGGTACACATCCACTGTGTAAGTGCCCCAATCACCCGGTGGAATGGTGTAGGCTGCAAAACAGAAATATCCGCTGGCGTTGGTTGTAATAATCGTACCTGGAGGCATGGAGGAGCTGGCTACAACTGTCCCTGGGTCTCCACTCGAACCTCCAGGATTTCCGGTGATTGTCCAGGCAAATTGAGTGAGTGGATCTGTGGTTTCGCCGCGGATATAAACTGTATCCCCTGTGACGTAATGGTTCTCATCCTGTGGATCTGGCGTTGAACAGGTAGTGCGGGTGGTCCAGATGGATGTTACAGCTGCGCTGGCTTGCTGTACAGGCATAAAGTTAAGCGCCAGTGAAGCGATCAAGAGTGCTACACCCGCCATATAACTTAACCGGCTGAGTGTTCTCAGGATCTTCCGCATGGAAATTCGATGTGCTTTCATGGTGTACTCCTTTTCCCAACCCTATAACTAAGAAAAAAAACAGAAAAACAAAAAAGATGTTTACCGGCAGTATCCCCTCCCGCCGGAAAAAATTTTCTTGAGGTGATCCTCAAGGTATTACCAATTATGTTCTGAAGGTGCAAGGACGAGCACGCGTTCGACCAAATGGGCCGGTTTCGCTATTGGCTCCCCACCCCGCCGCTTTTCCCCCAGAAAAGTAAGCGACCAATTTCGGCTAAGTGGATCAATGCCGCCCTTGACCTGGATTCAGGCTGATTAAAAACAAAAAACCAGCCGCAAGGCCGGTTTCGCTACTGGCTCCCTATATACCTGATCCCCACCTGGAGGATAAGCGACCACATTTGGGTATATAGATCAACGCCGCCTATAGTAATCCAATTAAATTATTAATGTTGATATCAATCATTATAGTGATTCGCGGTTCAAAGTCAATAATTTTTTGGTTTGTAAATGGTAGAAAATTCTAAGAAATGCATTTCCGTGCCAATCACGCCCCCGCCTTTTTGACTCAGATGACTTCATTATAATCTCTTTAAATTACTCCCGGAGCATTTTCTTTCATTTAAATGATTGGAACTCATTAAGAAATTAAGCCGACCCGGGTTGCAGCGTCTTTTCGACCTGAAAACAGGTACAATTTGATTGTTGAACTGTTCTGCCGTTCCCTGAAAATCTAAGTGAAGGAGTTCGAGATGAAAAGCCGCGGTGTAATGATCATCGGTATTTTTCTGGTTGTCATGGGACTGCTGGCGCTGATCAGCAACCTGTTCAAAATCGACTTCTCGAACGTATGTTTACCAACTATCCTGATCTTGCTGGGTGTCCTGGTATTGCTGCGGCCGCGCATGGTCAAAGAAGGCACGAATGTGGATTTCACCTTGATCGGTGAATATAAACGCAGCGGACTTTGGAAGGTCGGGAAGTCGGAAATCTGGTCAGGAATTGGGGAGGTAAAACTGGATTTCAGCCAGGCGGATGTGCCACCAGGGGAGACTTCCCTTCATATCTATAATCTGATTGGCGATGTATCCCTGCGCACCAACGACAAGGTCGGTTTATCACTCACCGCCAACGGTTTGATTAACACGGTTAAATGGTGGGGAGCCAAACAGGATAACTTCTTAAATGAGGTGCGATTGACCACGCCCAATTACGATCAGGCGGAGTGCAGGGTCAAGGTTGAAGTGACCACACTGATCGGAGACATAAGAGCGCACCCGGCCAATAATTTGCCATAGAACTTCAGCATGGCCCTTAATGACTACAATTCAGCCGGAGGCTTATTCCGTGACAAAGACAAATTACTTGATTGATATGGACGGCGTGCTGGTCAAGGGCAGCACACTGATTCCCGGGGCGGATAAATTCATCGAGCGCTTGCGCGAAAAGGAAATCAAATTCCTGGTGCTCACCAATAACCCGCTGCTGACGCCCATGGATCTGGCGCACCGCCTGCAGCGCATCGGCCTTTCGATTACCAAGGACGATATTTTTACTTCGGCTATGGCGACCGCACGCTTTCTGCATATCCAGAAACCGGGCGGTAAAGCCTTTGCCATCGGTGAGAGCGGTTTGATGGTGGCGCTGCATGAGGTGGGGTATATCCTGACGGATTACGAGCCGGATTATGTGGTTCTGGGCGAGACCAACAGCTATAATTTCGAGCAGGTTACGCGGGCAGTGCGCCTGGTGGCAGGCGGGGCGCATTTTATAGCCACCAATCCCGACCCGAACGGTCCCACCGACCGCGGCATGGTGCCAGCGACCGGCGCTATGGCAGCCTTGATTGAAAAAGCCACCGGCAGGGCGCCGTTCTTCATCGGTAAACCCAACCCGTTCATGATGCGGGCAGCCTTGAATCACCTGGGGGTGCACAGCGAGAATACCACCATGATCGGCGACCGCATGGACACTGACATCGTGGCAGGCATTCAATCTGGCCTTGGTACCATCCTGGTGCTGACGGGCTCCACCAACCGCGAAAACATCAACAACTTCCCCTACCAGCCGCAAATGATTGTTGGCTCGGTAGCGGAAATAGAGTTGTAAGAAATTCCTTCAGGCGTGATTGACCAGCGCGGCCAGCAGGCTCCGCACCTGTTCGGGGTCCTCCAGACGGAACTGGGCCCGGGTATCAATTTCGTTCCTGCCAACCCGCACGCACACGCCACCGGCAGCCAGAACCGCCGAGAAGGCTGTTTCATCATTCTGGTCGTCGCCAATATATACCGGGATGCTACCTGGCGGTGAAAATCGCTTCAGGATTACCTCTACCGAGTGGACTTTTTTGGCTTCAATCGGCACGAGTTCAAGGAAGCGTTCACGGCTCTCGACGTCATAACCCGGCCCGGGATTGAGTGCGGAAATTTCCGCCTGCGCAGCATTAAGGACTGTCTGTGCCTCGTCGGGGTTTGCAAATCTGGCGTGCAGTGCCAGCGCTCGGCCTTTGTCTTCCAGAAAGAAACCATGCCGATTTTCAATCAGATTTTGCCATTGCGTTTGTAATTGCTCGATTACCGGGCGTACCACCTCAAATTGAATTCCGTTGTGGCGTGTACCATCGGGCAGCTCAATTTCAAGCCCGTATGTTCCTGCCAGCAGCAATCCACGCATGGGCAGCAGGCGATGCAGATGTTCCAACGACCGACCGCTCAAGATGGCAGGCAGAAGCTTCGGGTGCCTGACAATGCGGTCCAGCAGGGCGATGACTTCCTGATCCGGGATAATTACATCCGGCGCCGGGGCAAAGGGTGCCAGAGTTCCGTCATAATCCAGGAACAAACGGATCGGGTTTTCCCCGCTGCATAGGCGGCCCAGCTTTTCTACGGCGCTGCCGATCAATTTGGATCCTCAAGGAGCGGTTTGATATCGCGCTGGTAGATAATCTCCCATGGAAATTCCTGCTTGATTTTCCTACGCAGCTCAAACTGCGAGTTCTCTTCCATCCAATTCAGCAATTGTTTTACCAGCATATCGGGCGCGGTATTGATGGAAAAGATGAACACGTGCTCGAATGTGATTTCAAGGGCTGCAGGTACGGCAGTAGTGACTACTGGAATGCCCGTCAATCCGGCTTCCAGCACGGGCAGGCCAAAGCCCTCATGGTGGCTGGGCATAAACATCAAATCGCTCAGACGCAGCAGTTCGGCTACCAGCTGTTGGTCGATGCAGTACGGTTCTTCCGGTTTTGGCCCGGACTCATAAACGAAGCGCAGTTCTTGCTCAAGGTTCAACTGCCGCCGCAGATCCAATAAATCTTGAAAGTAAGCCTTGCTTGCGGGGTCATGCGGGTCCGGCGGTCCTGTGACCACCAGGCGCGGGTTGATCCCGCTGTGCTTTAATTCCACCAGCAATTCCATGGCGTATTCGATATTCTTGGCACGGGTGATGCGTACAGGCATCAGCAGCAGCATGTCCGCATCCTTTAATTTCAGACGATCCGCCAGGGCACGCCCTTCTGACGAGATACCAAGCAGCAGATCGGGATTGATTCCGTTATATATCACACGCACCCGTTCCGGGGGCAGGTGGAAGGTCTCAAGCACTTCCCGTTTTCGCTGCTGCGAAATTGCCACGTAGCGCATGTCTGCGCGGGGGGTAAGCAGAAAATTCCAGGGATAGCCCTCATGGACCTTGCTGCGCGAGCTTGGACTGCTCCAGGAAAGGTCGTGGCACCAGGCGATTACCCCGCGGGCAGTGCCTTCGTCCATCAATTTGAACAGGGCGGCGGTAAGCGGCAGGTTGAAGTGTTTGGTGAAAACGTTATGAACAATCAAATGGTCAAAACGAGATACAACCGGACGCAGCTTATCGGCAAGGCGGTTTACCAGGTCTTCAAAATCAAACGGGACAATACCGAACTCCAGGCTCTCGGAAGCTTTTAAGACTTCCGGATGGCTGCTGTCGATCTCGGGAATGAGGATCAGATCGCAGCCTTCAGGCAGCGCAGAAACGTCGCCGCGGCCGGCAATGAGGCTCACCGGCTGTCGGTCAACGGTAAATTGACGTGCGTGGGCGGCCATTACCGCCTCCACACCGCCGACCGTTGGAGGGGCAGTATAGTGCATAAAGGCAGTCCGGTTCATAAATTCGACTCTCCAGGGAAGCTGTCACAGGTTCAACGATTTAAGGGTTTCCAGTTGGCTCATTAGCCAATGGTTGATGTCATTATCCTCCACCAATCGGCGCAGACGTGCAGCCCGGGCAGCGCGATCCCCGGCGGGCATGCTCAGTGCCTGGTGCAGGGCTTCGGCAGTGGCATAGACATCGCAGGGTGAAATTACCAACGCACCAGGCTCCAGCTGCTGGCGTGCGCCTGTCCGTTCGGATAGCACCACCACGCCGTCCCTCTGATTGACCAGCGGTCCTTCTTTCGCCACCAGGTTCATGCCGTCTGCGATCGAGTTCACCAGCAGGACGTCGTACAACTGCAGGGCGGCGATCGCTCTGGGGTAGCTGTCTCCAGACAGGATGCGCACCGGTTCCCACTCGGTGTCCCCGTAGCGGGCGTTGATCCAGGCGGCAGCTGCAGCTAATTCATCGTGATAATTCTGATACTCCTCCACTTCTAGGCGTGAGGGCACCAGCAGCGCGAAAAATTTGACTTTTCCCCGGTGTTCAGGATGAAGTTCGAGCATCTCGCCGAAGGCTTGAAATCCGCGCACGATGTTTTTGCTGGGTTCCGTTCGATCCACCCGCACGATTAATTGTTGATCGCCGACTTTTCGAGCCAGCTCCCTGGCGAGCTTCCGGACCTCGTTGGAAGCTGCCAGCTGTTTTACGGCGGTCACATCGACCGAGATAGGAAAATCACGCACGTGCGTGACCTGGTTGCGGTACACCACGCGGCCCCGCTTGTAACTGACGTGCGCACCGGGTAGAAAATTTTCAACGGTGCGCAGGAAATTCAAGCCATCCTCGCGGGTTTGGAAACCGAGTAAATCTACTGCCGTCAGGCCTTCCAAAATTGGCTGGCGCATCCCGGCGGGTAGAAAGGCCCAATCCTCAGCGCCAGGCCACGGGATATGGATGAAATGGGTGAGGATATTGCCCCTGCGGCGCCTCAGCTGGTCGCGCAGCATGCGCGGTGCAAGGTACAGGTGATAATCCTGCAACATAATCAGCATGGGTTTTTTCGCTGGTCTTAAGGAGCGGGCGAGGACGTTGGCGAACTCCCGGTTGGCTGCCACGTACCCGTTTTCCCAGGCTTTCCAGGTGTTGAAGGTGATGTTGGGTGCGCTGATGAAGTTCCACATTGAGTGCTGCAGAAACCACAGCAGGGGATTGGCGATGACGTTATAGTACCCTTCGTAAATCTCCTTCGATAGGGGCACCAATTGTAGATTGACGGGCGGATGAACTTCATCGGCGACAACCATGCCAGGAGCCTGGCTGATTTCGGTCTCGGTGACCGCGGCCGCAACCCAGGTCAATTCAACCTGATGTGCCATGCCAAGCAAGGCGGTTACCAGACCCCCACCGCTGCGCTGGATTTGCAGATCGCCATTTTCGCCGGTTGAAAAGTTGAACGGGCTGCGATTGGAAACTACCATGATGCCGCGTTCCTTCAACAGGGCATTGAAATATTCGTTAGCTGTTCCCATGGCTGCCTGTCCTATGGTACCTCGCTTTGTTTCTCAGGCTTTTGACTGGCCTGGATGGCAAGGTCGATGAAGGTGGCGGAGGTCCAGCCAAAGATATTGGCTGCACGCGGCGGGGGAACGCCAGTCTCAGCGCTGTAATACTCGTAAATGTCGTCGTGCGCCATGACCATATCCAGGGTGCGGCGGCGGATTTCTCTGGCCAGGTCGGTCTTCCCTGTTTTCGGCAGTGCTTCGATAAAGAAGTAATTGACATTGGCCCAAACGGGGCCGCGCCACATGGTCTCCGGGTTGTATTTGGGATCGTTTCGGGCAACGGTCGGCAGGACATACTCGCCCCAGAACTCGTCAGGGTTCTGGATGTGCGCCACCAGCGGTCTGGTGATCTCCTGCGGCAGGCTACCTGTCCACAGCGGCAGCAGATTGAAGGGGGTTACCACACGGATGGGTTTTTCATCCTTGATGGCCCAGAAGAGCCCGGCCTGTGGATCCCAGAAATGTTGAATCATGCGCTGGACTAGCGCGGCTGCCCTCCTCCGCCACATGGCTGCCTCGTTGTCCATGTGGAGCAGTTCAGCGATGCGCCCCAGGCAAATCATCTGGTTGTGCAAATAGGTGTTGAGGTCAGGTGATTCGACCGGCATTCCCTCGTCCCAAAGGGGGCTGTCATCCAAACCGGATGAATACGGGTGGTTGTACTGTGCCAGACCGTCATTGTCATCGTCGTTCATCGAGAACCACCAGGCGTTCAAACGTACCAGCGGTACGTAAATTTCCTGCAGGAAATTCAGGTTGGGATTGGTTTCATGCAGCTTAAGGGCCGACCAGGCCAAAATGGGCGGTTTGGTTACCTCGCCGTGCACGGGGTGATCGATCTCGGCGACAATTCCGTCGTCAAAGATGGCATCGGGCAGCATCCCGTTGGGCAGCTGGTGCGCGAGCATAGATCGTATCTGGTTGCGAGCCAGTTCAGGGTCAACGTAGCGGTATGCCAGCGCATGCAGGGCGTTATCCCACAGCCACAGGCCCACATAATTAAGTTTGGAAGGTGCCATGGCTTCAAGCGTGACCATACCCTGCGGACTGATCAGGTTGTTGGCCATAATCCACCAGGCATAGGCGTAGGTGCGGCGGTAAACCGCATCGACTTCTGGTACACGGCTGAACCAGTCGTGCCAACGCTCGGTGGAGGCTTTAAGAGCCAGAGAAAAGGGTTTGACGGCATGCTGCGGCTGCAGAGAAGGGTGGATGCTGATACTGACCGCGCAATCGGTGCCGGTTTCCACCAGCAGGTCCACCTCATACCCACCCTCTACCGGTGTGATCTGGTTTTTCTGGAGCACGCCGGTGGTGGAATAGGAAACATTGCGCACCGACATGAACTTGCCGCCCGAAGGGATGCTGCGCCAGTACTGCGGAAAAACACGGAAACGAAGCCCGGCCAGCGAATCAGGCGGAAAGCCAAACGTTATCGTGCGCTCATCCTGGAAGGTAAGATAAAAATCGCCGAGCCGGGTATGGAAGGTCAAGACATACGGGCTGGTTTCAACCTCAAAGTCCAATTCAAGGCCCTGCGGATCGGTCAGATACATGCCCTGGATGAAAGGCGGACGGTGGAGATACGCTTCGATGTCGCTTTCAAGCTGGGTCAAGCGTTCGGCCAACTTAACATACAGACCGCTCATTTGCGGGTAGCGGAATACCAGCAGCCGCGATCCGCGGTCGCTGAAAGGTACGCGGGTAATGTCGATGTGATTTTTCAGCAGGCTGAGGTAGTCGGTTCCGTTCACTTTGAAGCTCCAATTAGGCAGCCCCCTGCCAGGCGAATGATTTCAGTCCGGGAAGGCGAATAAAAAAAGCCAGACATGAGGATCAAGGAAGATATAAACCCCTTCAAAAGAGATGAGGCTGCAAAAATAGTCTATCCCATCCATGGATGGCTGTCAAACCGAGCAGTTTAAAATTCAGTCCTGTGGCGGCACCAGTATACGGAAGATGGATGCTTTAAGCGCCATGCCTACAATTTTGATTACTCCCAGCCGGTGGCGCTTTTGCCCAAGGCGGATATACAGCTCAGCAGAGTTTCGGGGGATGTATGCAATATCAGATGGAGCTTTTCGGACGAGCGACATGGCACCGCTCGGACAGGTGCTGACGCACAAACCGCACCCGATGCAGCGGTCGGGGTCAAATTGCACTCCAGATTCAGCCTGGCTGAGAGCCTGCAGTTGGCAGCGGTCAAGGCACACTCCGCAATCGATGCACAGTTCGGACTGATAGCGGGCGGTGTATGCAGTTGCGACCATTGAGGCTGGTTGCGGATGAAGTTTGAAGCCGCGCAGAACACCGCAGCAGCAGCCGCAGCAGGCGCATATGAAAGCCGGATTTTTGGTGTTGGCTGGCTGCAGCACCAACCCGGCCCTATCAGCCTGGCGCAAGATTGTAAACGCCTCATCGCGTGTAATGGATCGCCCCTTACCGGATGCCACCGTGTTCAGGGCTGCGTTACCAAAGGACAGGCAGGTCTCGAGTGGTTTTCCGCAGTCGTGGTCGAGGATCCGCTGCTGCTGCCGGCAGACACAATTGCGCACCGCAATGTCGGTATTCGCCTGAACCACCGCTTCAGCCTGTTCGTACCCCATCACTTCGGGTGTAACGGAGATACTTTCTCTAACCGGGATGGTGCGCAGCTGCGGCATGCGTTCCCAGTAGCCCTGATCAAAGTAGTGAGGGACGTACTCCTCGAACAATTCGGAAATTTCCCGGTCGAGCCGGTTAACCTGATCTTCCCAAAAGCCCACCACAAATTGGTTGGCGGAATAGCGCGGCAGGTCACCGGCCAGATGGTTGACCGAGACCAGACCTTTCCGGCCCATCTCCGCCAGCATGTGTGCCGCCTGTAACCCATCCATGCCGGCGCGTAAAGCGATCGCTGCAGCCGATTCATCCAGGAGGGTCAAGTGCATGAAAAGTTCAGCCTCGTCAGGCGTGAACAGTTTTTGCAGGATTCTTAGTTCGACACCATTATTCGTGCGCGGATAACCTGCGGGCAGGTTATCCAGAAAGCGAGCCAGCCGCTCGTAGCAATCGCTCACAGCAATTTTCCTCCATTAAGTTGGATAAATTGGGGTGACGATTTAATTATAGGGCAACCCTTACTCGGCGCCGTCCTGAGTAAGCCCCGCTTTTTCGAGCCCACCCACCAGATTCGGGAACTCCCCGAAGGATAGATCCACCCGCTCAATGGTCTGACCGCGCACCTGCCACAGTTCACGGGCAAAGCCGCGCAGGAAATAACGGTCGTGAACTACCGCCAGGATAGAGCCCTGAAACCCTGAAAGAGCCTGTTCAAAACGTGTGCGGGCAGGGATATCAAGATGATTGATTGGCTCATCCAGCAGCAGCAGGTTACATCCTTGAGCGACCAGCAGTGCCAGCATCAGGCGTGCGCGTTCCCCATAGGAAAGCAAACCCGCAGGTGTGAAGACGTCATCGCCTTTGAACAAGTACAGCGATAAAAAAGAGCGAGTCTCGGTTTCGCCCTGACCGGTAACCGCCTGCAGTGTTTGCAGGGCATTCATGTCTGGCTTCAGGCCTTCCTGTTCCTGGGTCATATATCCCAGTTTCACCCCGCTCCCAAGACGGACCCGCCCTGACAGCGGTTCAAGGGAACCGGTAATTGTTCGCAGCAGTGTGGTCTTGCCGCAGCCGTTGGGACCTATCAATGCAGTGCGGCTTCCAAAGTGCAGGGTAAAGTTAAGGTTCTGCAGCAGGTTTTTTTCGCCAAATCCGATAGACACTTCCTCGAGCACCACCACGTCCCGCCCTGAGGGAGGGGTGTCGGGAAAATCCATTTTCATCTCCCAATTGCGCTGCGGTTTGTCGATGTGTTCAGTGGTAAGCAGGCTTTCAATGCGCCTTTCGATATTTTTGGCTTTCTGCACGGTACCTTTGCCGCGATTGGCAAAAAAACCCGCAGCGAACTTATCTCCGCTATCAGCCTTGCCGCCTTTATGAAATTTTGCCAACGAGCGCACAGCACTGGCAGCTGCCCGCAGGCGGGTAATCTCCTCCTGCTGGTCCTGATAGGCTTCCCAATGTTTCTGATGACCGGCCATTTTCTGCTCAAGGAAGGCGGTGTAGTTGCCTGCGAAGCTGCGCGCCCGGTGGGTGAAATCGTCGATTTCGATGATGCCGGTGGCGACACGGTCCAGGAAGGTGCGATCGTGTGAAACAACCAGCGCCGCACCCCTGAAGTGCTTAAGCCAATCTTCCAGCCAGATCAACATATCGAGATCCAGATGGTTGGTTGGCTCATCCAGGAGGAGTAAGGAGGGATTACCAAGCAGAACGCCTGCCAGTGCCAGCCGGGTTTTTTGACCACCGCTTAAGACAGCGGTTGGCAGGTCCGGGGATAGAAGTCCAAGCCCGAGGGAAGTCAGCACAGCCTGCCCGCGGCCAGCAAACCCAGCAGCATCCTTTATGGCAGCCAGGGTAGCATCATACTCGGCTTGCAGCCCTGGCAGGTCGGGCTGGTCTGCCAGGGCCCCTGCCAGAATCTCCAGGCGGGCTGAAAGTTCGGGCAGATTGCCTTCGCAGCGTGCTATAAAACCAGTGATGGTGTCGTCAGGATTGAATTCTGCGCCCTGTGGCAGGTAACCGCAACGCAGGGTCGGCGGCAAGAAGCGCACCACGCCGGAATCCGGCTTCTCCTGACCCGTAATAAGGCGCAGCAGGGTCGTCTTCCCGCTGCCGTTTGAGCCAACCAGCCCAATCCGATCTCCGGCATTGACGCTGAAACTCACGTCGATCAACAACGGCTGGACGCCGTAACTTTTGGATATATTTTGAACTGTAAGCATATGCAGCCTGTTTCCGAACACTTAAACAAAAAACCGAAGGCAGCTGCCCGCGGTGTTAAAGCTTAACCAGAGGGTTCCACTACCCAGGAAACGTTGAGATTACAGGCTGTAGAGTTTCATCCCATTTCCTTTTCTAAATACCGTTCAATTGAGTATACCATAGTCCATTCACTGACCTGGTGCCTGGAACAGCAAGCTCGAAAGATGGGCTTGCGCTGTGGATCAATCTTAATCAGTTGCGAAAGGTTTTACCAGACTGGTCGGCAAATTGTTCTGGGTTACGAAATGTCCATCGCGCCAGGAGCATATGCGATTCTTTCCACCCTGTTTGGCGGCATACAGCGCCTGGTCGGCACGGTTGATGAGCGTCTCAAGCGAGAAGCATTCGGCGTCCATTTCACTTACGCCCAGTGACCCGGAGGCTGGCACAAGATTTGAGCCGTCGGCCAAAAAGCCGTTGCTGATTTTGTCGCGGATGCGCATGGCAACCTGCTCGGCGCCCTCCAGGCTGGTCTCGGGCAGGGCAATGATGAACTCATCCCCGGCGTAGCGGGCCGGGATGTCCACCTGGCGAAGCTGCGAGCGGATTTGGGTGCCGATGAACTCAACCAGCTGGTCGCCAATCTGGTGACCATAAGTATCATTGACCAGCTTGAGGTCGTCGATATCTAACATGAGGAGGGACATGCGAGTGTTGTAGCGGCGTGCCCGGTAAAATTCGCGGCGGGCCAGCTCGAAGAAATGCCGGCGGTTATAGAGTTCGGTCAGCGGGTCGGTTATGGCCAGATGCTGGACTTTTTCGAACAGGCGTGCATTTTCAATGGCGATGGCTGCCTGGTTGGCGAATGTTTGGGCCAGGTTGGCGTCGCTTTCGTCATAAGCTCCAACGGTGCGGCTGTCGATGGTGAGCAGGCCAGTGATCGTACCGCGCGCGATCAAAGGTACACCCATCCATCCGCGGACGTGCTGGGCCTGGCCCCAGCCGGTAAAGCGCGGATCCTGGCTGGCATCCTCCAGAATGACCGCACTGGCTGAACGGAAGGCCTGCAGGGTTAGCGGATCGTCCAGGTTGAAATGCTTGCCAACCAGGCTGCCGGAATCGATGAAACCGCGCGCTGCCACAATCCGCAGCCGGTCGCTGTCCTGGAGGAAAACCGAGCAGGAATCGAACGGAACTACCTTTTCCAGATTGGTAATAATTTGATCCAGCACCCAGTTCAGTTCAAGCGCGGAGGAAACGGCGCTGACAGCCTCGCGCACGGTCTCAGCTTCCTCGGCACGGCGGCGGGCTGAAGCAAAAAGGCGTGAATTTTGGATCGAAACGCCGGCTTCGCGACCGATGGCCTCCGCCAATGGCAGATCGCGGTCAAGGAACTTCTTTTCCTGGGTGGTTGTATAAAAAGTCAGGACGCCCAGTGTTTCGTTGCCAGCGCGGACCGGCGCACACAACGCTGAGACGATGCCGAATTTTTCAAGCGGGGTGCGGGCTTTAGGATGGTCAAAATAATTATCGATCATTACAGCCACGCCGGCATCCACCACATCCCAGGCGAGTCCTTCTCCACGCTTAAGCACCGGGTCGGTGTTGGCAATATCCAGGTTGTAGGAATTGATGGCGGTGATGGTTTCTCCGGAATCATCGATCATGCCCAGGATACCGGCATCGGCGTTGATCAAATCACAGCTCAGACGCAGGATGTCATTCAGCACCACGGATAGATCCAGTGAACTGCCAATGATCTGCAGGATGTTGTTTAATTTCTTTTCACGGGTTAACAACCCACTGGTTTCGGCAAAAAGGTTTGCATTCTGCATGGCCAGCCCGGCTTGAGCCGCAAAGGAAGCCAGTGTTTTGGCGTGGTCGGGACTGTAAAATTCCGGCTGGACTTTGTCGAGCGAGAGAAAACCAATGACCTGCCCGCGTGAAATGATGGGGGCGCCGATCCAGGATTGTACGTAGTTTGAGATCTCCAGCTTGATCCAGTCAGGCGACTGGCGCGTGTCTGGAATGATCAACGGCTCCTTCGTCTCCGCCATCTCCTTTAAATTGGATGTGGTTTGGAGATCGAAGGTGGAATTGACGACCTGCTCCGGGATGTGGCTGCCGAACTGCTCGTAACCGCGAATCCGGGCAAAGCGCACCGTCGGACCCTGGATGAGCAGGACGCTGGCTGAATCGTACGGTACCACCCGCGCCACCTGTTCCAGCAGCCGATCGAGTACCGTTTCAAAATCAAGTGTTTCGCTGATGGTCTTGCTGGTCTCGAAAAGGGCGTCTGCTACTTCGCGTTGATTACGTTCAATGCGGGCCATGCGCCTGATTTCGTTTTCAAACTGGCGGCGCGAGGTGATATCGCGCATGACGCAAATGAAACCTTTTGGGTTGTTGGCCTGATCGCGAAACGGAGACAGGCTGATTTCTGCAGGAAATTCCTGCTGAGCATCTGTCAGGGCGGTATATTCGAACTGCTGCAAATTACCGGTTTCAAGGGCTTTGTAAGTGTGCTGGCGGACCCGCTCTCGGTCATCCGGGCTGACAAAATCATAGACAGAGATGCCGGTAAGGGAATCCCGGTTGGCAATGCTGTGCATCTGTGCTGCCACCTGGTTATAAAGCACAAGGTGCCCTTTGAGGTCTGTTAAAACAATGGCGTCTGGTGAAGTATCCACCAGCATGCGGTATTTAGCCTCGGAATCCTGCATGGCTTCCTGGGCAAAGCGGGCATCTGTGGTGTCGCGCAGCAAGATCAAGCGCCCGATGAACTGGTTTTGGTTGGAATAAAGCGAGGATATCCGCAGGTCGTAGTACCGGGTGATGTCGTTGGCGGGGAATGAGATCGGTTCATGGACTTCATTCACCCCGCGGTAGCGTTCCACCAGGTCAGGCCATTGGCTGAATACCTCTCCTGCCTGGCGGCCGATCAGTTCGACGGGGGATGAATTCAATATTCGGCTGGCTGACGGATTGCAGTCGACAATGCGGTTTATCTCATCCAAAACGATTACGCCATCGCCCATGACCTCAACAATCCGGTCGCGGGCCATGGGGGTCAAGTCGAGCAGCCGGAACCGGTAAACACCCAGAATGATGCCCAGGCCGGATATGGTGAAGCTGATAGGGGTGGGGTCAATACCGGGCAAGGGGAACAGACCCAGCAGGTATGCGGCGTTCATGATGAACGGGAAAAGCGCGCTAATGACCACCGTCCAGGCCTGGCGTTTATAGATGGTCGGCATGCGAAAACCTGCCCGCAGCATGTTAACCGTGCCGAGAATGATCAGAAAATAAGAGTAGATGGTGTGCAGCCAGAACAATGGTCCGTGAACCACCACCAGCTGTTGAAAATTTCCAACAGTTTCAATGTTGGTCGAAGTGTAGAAGAGCGAATGCAGCGGATTGGTTAAGAGAGAGAGCATTGCCAGCAGCGGCATGATCAAAAGCCAGGCCGCGCGTTTGGTGTTTAACCAAAACCCTTTTCCTGCGTAGCGTATGCCGAAAGAGAACCAGCTGGTCGGGACGAGTAGAATCCCAATATACGTGAAACGTCCCGCAGCCAGTTTCCAGTTTAGATCGACGAGGATTTGTTCGACCCCGTAGGATAACGACCAGATGCCGCAGCCGATCAGGACCAGCATCACATAGACGGCTCCAGGCGAGGTGCGTCTGTCCCATGCCATCCGTGCAAGCACGAAGGAGAGGGCTGCCACGGATATAACGATGTAACTTGTTACCGGAAATTGAAGGTGAGGCATTGGCCGATCCAATAACGGGAGGATGGCAGGTGAATAGCCTTATTATAGAGGAGAAATGGGCTTTTAAGGGTGGTGTTGTCAATATTGTTGGTGCAACATTACCAATCTGCAAACTATGAAAATACGGTAAAAACCTATCAAAATGCTCTGATTGTGATTTCCGCCGGATTTATGATAGGATAAACCATAGCCGCTTTCGACCGATATCGAAACCTAGCGGGTGGGGAGAACCATGGCCACCATCGATGATTTCCTGAATAAACTACCCCCGGAATCACGCGAGATTTTACGCATGATCTGGAATTCGCTTTCGCCAGGCGACCAAAAGGGTTTCCTTGGCCTTCTAAACAGTCTGCCATCCAGCTCCAATATGGTGCGTCTGCTGCTGCGCATGTCCACCCAGCAAATGCGCACAGCTTTTGGAAACAAGCACCTGCTGGCTATTGTCGGTCCAACCAATGTCGGCAAGTCAACACTGTACAACCAGTTTCTCAGCGAAAAAGCCGAGCATGCCAAAGTCAGCCCGCTGCCAGGCACCACCCGGGTCAATCAACAGGCCGATGCCGGCCTTTTTACCGTGGTGGATACACCGGGCGCGGATGCGGTCGGCGATGGCGGCGCCAACGAACAAGCAGAAGCACTTACGGCAGCTGAGCAGGCGGATTTCCTGATTATTGTTTTCGACGCGATTCAGGGCATCAAAAAGACAGAACTGGATCTATTTCAACAGCTGCGAGGGCTGGGTAAACCCTACATTGTGGTTATGAACAAAATCGACATGGTAAGGCGCGATTCCGCAGCCGTGATTAATCGGGCAGCCCAATCTCTCGAATTGACTCCCGAACAGGTCATTCCGGTGGTTGCCAAAAACGGAGAGGGGATGTCAGAGATTCTGGCGGCAGTAGCCGCCACTGAACCGGAAATTATCGCTGCACTTGGCAAGGGACTGCCGCAGTTCCGCTGGCAGCTGGCCTGGCGGTCGATTGTAAGTTCTGCCTCGGTATCTGCCGTCATCGCTCTGACGCCGCTGCCTTTCATCGATTTTGCCCCGTTGGTCGTTGTGCAATCGACCATGGTTCTGAGCATTGCACGCATCTATAATTACCGCATCACGCTGGAGCGGGCTCGCGAACTGGTGGTGACTTTTGGTCTGGGATTGTTGGCGCGTACCCTGTTTGCCGAGTTGAGCAAGCTTGGCGGAGTGCCCGGCTGGCTGCTTGGGGCGGCAATTGCCTCCTCTACCACTGTAGTTATGGGGTATGCAGCCGCGATCTGGTTTGAGGGCGGGAAAAAGCTTTCCAATGAGCGCATGAAGGCATTGACGAAAGAACTCACCGGTCACTTCCTGGAAATGCTCAAGGGAATGGGTAAAAAACGACCGAGCCGTAAGACGCTGCAGGAACGGATGCAGCAGGTGATGCAGGAAATTCCATTGGGAGAGGAACGCAATCTGTTCGATGAGCAGGGAAAAAATTAACCTTCAATCGATTGCGAACAGCCGGTTCGGGACCAATGCCGCCCTGGCCATTGGCCGCGGGCTGCCCTTCTGGATCGGAAGACCGCTCGCCAGCTTGGCCGCCGATATTATTGCAGGCCAGAAGGACAGCGCTATGCTGCGCGCTCTGCGCACCAACCTCTGGGTGTCCAATGACTTTAAACCGACCGGGAAGGAGCTTGACCAGATGGTGCTGGCTACCTTCCGCAAACACACCCGTTCCTTGTGGGATTTTTACCACCATCTTAACCGGCCGAACAAAGTATTGGAAATGGTCGGCTTTGCACCCGAGTTCCAGGAAATATTCGAGAATGCCAAAAACGATCCCCAACCGCGGCTTTTCGTCACAGTCCACACCAGCAATTTTGAGTTGGCAGGGCGCGCGTTAGCGCTGCGCGGCCTGGATTTTCAAATTCTTTCTTTTCCGCAGCCGCCCGGTGGATATCAAATTCAGAACCGCATCCGGCAAGAGAGCGGGATCGACATGACACCCATGTCGCCGGAAGCTTTCCAAAAGGCACGCGAACGGCTGCGCCGCGGCGGCACTGTCCTCACCGGCGCTGATAGGCCATTGGCGCAGTCAAGGCACCTGGTGAATTTTTTTGGCCGTCCGTCGCCGCTCCCGGTGGCTTATGTGCAGCTGGCGCTGCAGACCGGTGCGCTTATCTATGTGGTGGCCTGCGTTTCAAGTGCCGGGGGCAAGTATGAGGTAATGAACATGCCGCCCATCACTCCCCAGCCGCACCCGGACCGGGACACAGAATTGGTCAGCAACGCTGAACAAGTGCTGCACTATGCCGAACAGATCATCCGTCCCCGCACAACTGATTGGTGCATGTTTTACCCGATCTGGCCGGAACTGGAAAAAGAAGTGCCGAAGTAAAACATCTTACGTGAATATCCGTTTTGCAGGGTTTTAAGGTAGAAATCCATGATCCAGAGGCTATAATGGGTACAGAAGGAACAGGGAGATGGAAGAAGAAAAATTAAGGTCCCACAAACGGATAAATGATATTTTATTGGGTCCGCTCGAACGGCCCGCCCTGGCTTGGATGGCAAAAAAAATGCCATCATGGGTCACACCGGATACTCTGACTGGACTGGGTTTTTTTGCCAGCATCCTGATTTGCATCAGCTTCTGGTTGACCACCTACAACAAGGAATTTCTCTGGCTGGCCAGCTTTGGCATCCTGCTCAACTGGTTCGGCGACAGCCTGGACGGCAGCCTGGCACGCCACCGCCATATCGAGCGCCCGCGTTACGGTTTCTTTATCGATCATGTTACCGACACCGTGAGTGAGATTCTGGTGTTTGTCGGCGTCGGCCTGTCACCGTATGTCGATTTCCGTATCGCTCTGATCGGCTTGATCTGTTACCTGAACATTTCCATCCTGGTGTACCTGATTATGGTTACCAAGGGGGTTTTCCAGATTTCACTGTGGAAGATAGGTCCGACCGAAATCCGGATGATTGCGATTCTGGCGAACATCGGGCTGTATCTGGCACCCAATCCCAAACTGCCAGCTCCGTTTGCCCAATTCACTTATTATGATATTGTTATTGCCGGCCTGGCACTCCTCCTGCTCGTGTTCTTCTTCTACCAGGCCATCGTAACCGGGATGGAATTGTCGGCACAGGATAACTATACCCGCGAGCGGCGCGAACTGCGGGCTGAGGCCAAGCAGGATAAACGCGAGCGCAAGGAGTTAGAAAAGCGCATGCGCGGGGCCCGTAAGCAGCAGCGGACTGATAAAAAAGCTCCAGACAATCTCATCAGTTGATTGGTCTTAAGATAACACGCCGCGAGGTTTTCCCTCGCGGTGTGTTGTTAACCTGCTGAAAGTCCCTAGAATTCGCCGATCTGAGCATCGCGCAAGGCGGAAAGAACCCCGACCAATGCGGGGTAGTCATCGCGCAGCAGCGTAATCAGTTCGCGGGTGGCATTGCGAATCCAGGTTGTGTCGCCAGCGTCGGCATGCGCCTGGCTGGCTTGTTCCAGGTGGGTGGCTAAAATTTCACCAACCGGGATGTCCTCGGCACGCAGGATGTGCCGGAAATATCCAAAATGACCCGTACCGGTGAAACGCACCAGCTCCTGCGGGGAGCATTTGTAAATGGCATCCAAAGAAAGCGGCGGGCGAGGCGGCAGCAAATGGCTGATGCGCCCTCCCTGCTCGAAGCCGCAGAAAATTACACTGATCTCAGCCGGTACGTTGCGGTTTGTGCGGTTATCCAGCAGCACATCCTCACTGATCTGTCCGGCGGTCACCAGCTGCCGTACCAGACCATCGTCATCGATGTGGATGTCATGGATCAAGCCGTAAACCTGGGTTTCTCCTTCGAGGGGGATGCGCACCAGACCGCCAAACGCGGGAGTATCCAGCTCTGACACACGGCATCCCATGATACAGCCGGAGATTCCGGCCCGCAATAATCGTCCGATTTCTATTGCACTCATGCTTGGTATCCCTTGCGGCCCTCAAGATCTTTAGCCGCCTGCTTGTTGGATTGGTTTCCGTAATCGATTCCTTCGCGGCGCATTTCTGCTTCAATCATTAATTGTAACTGCTGCTTTTCCTGAAAAGACACCAGTGCGATTTCATGCGCACGGTGCAGCGCGTAAGGATACGCCCTGGCACCCATCTGGCGGCACTGCTGCATTAACGTTGCCTGCAGCAGGTCCACCATATCGGGTTGGCTGCTGACCCAGGCGGGAAGTTCCACGCGTACCAACCAGGGTTTACCCGGCAGCCCCACGTTCAGATAGAAAAAATGAATAGCAATCTGTCCCCCGATCCGGTGCCGGAATTTATCAGCGGTGGGCGACTGGATGGCAAAGACTGCCGAGCGTTCGCCGGGATCCAGCAGCCTGCCAAACAGATCAATGTCGCGAACGCCGCCCAATTTGTGCTCTCTGCCAGCCTTTTGCAGTTCCTCATCGGGGTAAAGCGTCAACTCCAGCAGCCGCACCACGAGATCGGCAGCCGGTTTATCTACATATCCGGCGGTGACGGCGTTCATGGATGCCAGCAGCTCCATCACATCCAGGTACTGCTCGAATAGCCTGTCGAAGCGCGCGTCTTCTTTTGGCTCGCGGAATAATTCGAGCGGGCCATCGGTCAGCGTCAACACAACGCCTGGCTGGCTCTTTGCCAGTTCTGCCAGCACATTGCGCTCCTTAAAATCACGCTTCAGCGCCACCAGCTCCTCGGTCAACGGTCTGGAATCTTCCTCTGGATCGGTGAAAAGGTAAAGGTCGCTGCTGGTGGTTTCAACGGGAACGGCAGCTTGAGACGGTTTGATGGTAATCACACCCACATTGACCAGCCCGAACTCGACCGCGTCGTGCCGGTTGGGGTTGATCTGCGATCCGTCGGCAGCCAGCAGCACTGGATATACGGACGGAACTTCAGCCAGATGTGCCGATTCCAGGGTTTCAGTCAAAGGAGCGGCACAACGTAAACTTTTGTCGGCATTTGCCGCGTGTTCAACCTTGGTGCGCAGGTAGTCCAGATCGGCGGCATGCTGCGTGAGTATGTCGCGGGCTCTATTTAACCGGTCCTCAAACAATTTTTTACGGGCGGGTGCCAGTTTGATCTGTTCCCGGACCTGTTTTTGGATTTGTTGGTAGTTTACCGGCATTTTTCCCCTGAATGATCGAACATTTGTTTGAATTATAGCCGGGACAGGCTCTCGTGACAAGTCCAGCGGGCTGTGATTAGCCCGGAAGCATGATCCAAGAAATAATGTCTATCAATTGGATCGAAAATGTTATACTTTTATTACCTTACAGGCGTCAGACCTCTCAATTAAGAGATGAATTGCCGGGCATTTCACAGATTCCATTTGAGGCTGGACGCCAGGGGTTGGGAAGATTCTACGATGATGCAATCCGATGAGGAACTGCTGCGCCAGATGGCGCGAGGGAATTCTAAAGCTCTGGCTGAACTCTACGACCGTTATGGTCGATTGGTTTTCAGCCTGGCACTGCGCGTTGTTGGCAACAATGCGCAGGCTGAAGAGATCTCGCAGGACGTGTTTATAAAAGTCTGGAACAATGCCGATTCTTATCAGCCCGGTATGAGCAAGGTCAGCACCTGGTTGACCAGCATCACCCGCTACCGCTCCATCGATGTGCTGCGGCGGAGCAGTGTGCGGCCAGATGGACACATGCTGGAAGACGCGCTGGAGGAGCTGCCGCTGCCCTCTGCGAAAGATGAACTGCCTGAAGTCCAGACTGAACACCGTATTGAGATGCAGCGTGTGCAGGCGGCGTTGGCTGATCTTCCAGCCGAACAGGCACAGGTGCTCCAATTGGCGTATTTTGACGGGTTGTCCCAGCCGGAAATGGCGGAGATTTTAAAACAGCCGCTTGGTACGGTCAAAACCCGCGTCAGGCTTGGGCTGCAAAAGCTGCGCCGGGTTTTGGAAGGCCAGGAAATTCCAGAAAGTTAAAATCCATTTAAGCCTTTGATGCGTATTGTATGCATGGAGGGAACAGGTATTTTCCATGATTACGGACCACCCGCTAGATAATTTACCCGCTTACGCGCTGGACTGCCTGGAGGAATCCGAAAGCCAGGAGGTTGAGCGGCACCTGGTTGTATGTTCAGCCTGCCGTCAGGAGGTGCTTGAATTAAAGGAAGCCGCTGCGCAGTTGGCGATGAGTGTCAGGCAGGTCGATCCGCCGATGCGGCTAAAACAGCATCTCCTTGACCGGGTTGAGCCAAAATCTGAACCGGCGAGCCGGCAGGGATTCAAGGCCTGGCTGCGCCGTTTACAGCCTGCTTGGGCACCGGCAGCGATGGCTGTAATTCTTTTGCTGGTCTTCAGCAATTTCGCTTTGTGGGGTCAGGTGCGAAACCTCAATCAGAGTGCGAGCCATAACAATTTCCAGGTGGTGAGTTTCCTGAGCACCACCACGGATAAAGATGCGCGCGGGGTCATGGTGGTGACTGAAAACGGCAGGTTCGGAACCCTGGTGGTGGACGGCTTGACCGAGCTCGAAGCCAGTCAACAGTATCAATTGTGGCTGATCCAGGATGGGCAGCGGATCAGCGGCGGCGTTTTTTCGGTGGATCAGTGGGGGTATGGCGCCATGGTGATTCGCGCACCGCAGCCGCTCGGCGATTACTCCAATTTTGGCGTGACTATCGAACCAGCCGGCGGAAGTCCGAACCCGACAGGCGACAAGGTCCTGGATGGGACATTTTAATCACCCCTGTTATTAATCGATAGATCTGTTTTGGTTTTCCCTCCGTATCCTTTTATAGCAACCAACATTCGAACTGGATATGGAGAAACCAATATGGGTACAAATACACGAGTAAATAAATTTACCACCCTCACCCTGGGGGTTGTCGGGATCCTCATTCTTGCAGCCTGTCAGCCGGCTGCTGCGGGGCAGACTGTTCCTACAGAAAGCGCCTATGCCCTGGTGGCGACGGCAACACCTGCTGCCGCCATGAATGATGCCGTTACCGTCGTGGATCAGTCGGTGGATGGCGGCAAAGTGACCATTGCCGAGGTGGAGAGCTCCGCTGCGGGCTGGCTGGTCATTCATGCAGATAACAACGGCAGCCCCGGAACAGTGCTGGGGTATACAGCAGTAAAAACCGGCGTCAACAAGGATGTGGTGGTTACCCTGGATGATTCAGAAGCTACCCCGGTCCTGTATGCCATGCTGCACCTGGATGCGGGACAGGCCGGCGTGTATGAATTTCCGGGGACCGATGCGCCGGTTATGGTGGACGGTGCAATGGTTTCGCCAACTTTCAATGTCACGGGCGGGTCAGCCCGTTCCAGCAGCAGCAACTCGGATGACGACCTTTATTCTGACGACTACGGGAAGGCGTCCGGGGGTACACCCTCAGTTCCGGTTACAGGGGATGGTGAAGAAATCAAGACAGCCAGCAGCGCAGAACTGGGTACTTTTCTGGTGGACGAGGATGGCATGACCCTGTATCTCTTCACCAAGGACAGCCCGGGCGTGACAACCTGCTTTGATGCCTGTCTGCAAGCCTGGCCGCCGCTTTTGACGAACGGCGAGCCGCGTGCCGATGACGGCGTTACCGCCAGCAAGCTGGGCACCATTACCCGCGATGACGGTTCGATCCAGGTAACCTACAACGGGCTGCCGCTGTATTACTACATCACGGATGTCAAGCCCGGCGATACGACCGGGCAGGGTGTGGGCGGTGTCTGGTTTGTGGTTGAGCCTTGATGGATTGGATTTCCAAACCCTAAAAGGGACGAATTTAGAGATAAGCGACGAACGCCAGTCAATTTGACTGGCGTTCGTCGCGATAAATTACGGATAAGTTTCCACGCGTATGCAGAAAAATACGGACGGTAAATTCAGTAAAAAGTACGATTGTTATGCACAGCGAAGAAAAATATACTCAACTTAGAAAGTTTCTCGTTCCTTTTCCCTTATTGGTGACAACTGTATATATATGGTTATCCCCTGGATTGTTAATGGTGTTTGGAGATTTACTCTGAATATGATAAAGTGGATATTAATTATATGTAATTGAATGGGGAGGTGACAATGATTTACCGACACTCGAAACCATAATTCGCGGTCTCGATTCGTTCTTTGGTTTGGAGGAAACCATGACCACTCGTAGGGAGTTTATTAAATTAGCGGCACTGGGCGGGGCTGGCCTGTTTTTACCCTTCAAGATTGATTCAAAAATGTTGACACCCAGGGCTCTGGCGGCAATCACCCCCACCCTGGTATTAAACGGTTTACCCAAGTTCGTCACCCCCCTGGTTATTCCGCCGGCCATGCCGCGTACCAAGAAAATTAAAGTTCGGGGCGGAAAAAATATTGATTATTATGAAATCGCCGTACGTCAGTTTACGCAGCAGATCCTGCCAGAAGGATCTCCCGCCACGACTGTATGGAGTTACGGGTCGCCTAACCATCCTGGCACGTTCAATTATCCGGCATTTACCATCGAATCCAAATACAACGCACCGGTAAGGGTTAAGTGGATCAATGATCTGAAGGATCCGGCTACCGGAGCATTCCTGCCGCATTTCCTGCCAGTAGATCAGACCCTGCATTGGGCAAATCCACCCGGCGGCACGGATATGCGCGATCACCGCGGGTTGGACCCGACCCCGTACCTCGGACCTGTACCGATCGTAACGCATGTGCACGGCGCCCACACCAGCGAGGAGAGCGACGGGTATGCTGAAGCCTGGTATCTGCCTGACGCCGTTGGTATTCCGGCCGATTTTGCCACCAGCGGTTCCTGGTACCAAACATTTGCTGATAAGGCCGCACCTGCCACAGGCGTCTGGCCAGCAGGTACTTCAATTTTTGACTACCCCAATAACCAACGGGCTACCACCCTCTGGTACCACGATCACACCCTGGGAATGACGCGCCTTAATGTTTATGCTGGTCCGGCGGGTTTTTACCTCATCCGCGGCGGTCCAAGTGACAGGGTGCTGGATATTAACGGAATGCCCGCAGCCCTGCCGGGGCCTGCTCCAGCGCTGGGGGATCCACCCGGAATTCAGTATTACGAGATCCCGATCGCCATTCAGGACCGCTCTTTCAACGAGGATGGCTCGCTGTTCTACCCGGACAACCGCGCTTTCTTTGAAGGCCTGGACCCGGCTCAGCTTCAAATCCCGTTTATCCCCGATACTGCCTGTGACGGCAGTCCGAGCGATATCTCGCCGATCTGGAATCCGGAGTTTTTTGGCAATACGATGGTGGTCAATGGCAAGACCTGGCCATTCCTGGATGTCGAGCAGCGGCGCTACCGCTTCCGCTTCCTGAATGGATGCAACTCACGCTTCCTGATCTTGACCCACGATACCGGTTTGCCTTTCTGGCAAATCGGGGCAGAGGGCGGCTTCCTGCCTGCGCCGGTGATGCTCGATCAGCTGTTGATGGCGCCGGCAGAACGCGCGGATGTCATTGTCGATTTCACCAATGTCCCGGTTGGCACCACTGTCACGCTGCTCAACCTGGCTCCGGATGAACCCTTTGGCGGCGGTGTCCCATGGGAAGATTTTACCCCGGCTGATTCTGAAACCACCGGTTTGGTGATGCAGTTCAAGGTGGTCAGCCCGGCGGTAACACCGGATGTTTCCACCCCGCCAGACCAACTGGTGCTGCCCGCGCATGTGCCGCTCGGACCGGAAAGCGTTGTGCGTAAGGTTTCCTTGAACGAGCTGGATTCAGCCTCTATTCGCGTGGTTGAACAGGAGGGAAATCTTGTGATGGCCTGCGATGATCCAACGGCGGCTCCATTTGGCCCGATGGAAGCTCAGCTTGGTACAGTGATGGAGGATGACATGGGCATGCTGATACCCATGCCTATGGAATGGATGCATGCAATTTCTGAAAATCCAGCGGTGGGTGCAACCGAAATCTGGGAAATTTACAATTTCACCATGGACGCGCACCCCATTCACGTGCACCAGGTGCAGTTTGAAGTGGTGGAGCGCCAGAGCCTGATGGATCCTGCCATGATCACTCCGCCGGAGCCCTGGGAAACAGGTCTCAAGGATACCGTCATCGCGTATCCGGACCAGATTACCCGCATCCGCGCCCACTTTGACCTGCCGGGATTGTATGTCTGGCACTGCCATATTGTGGAGCATGAAGACAACGAGATGATGCGCCCGTTCTACATCGGCGGCCCGATCCCTCCCAAATTGATGGGCCACTAACGGTATAGATCTGGCATGCGTTTTAGTGGTAGAGAGCTGCAGGGGTATCCGAAAGGGTGCCCCTGCACTGGTTAAACCCTCTATAATGGAATCACCATTTGGATAGCGCGAGAGGTGATTGCCATGCAAGCCATGCGACTGAGTAACCCCGCTCCGGCTGAGGATTTCCCGCTAACCCTCACCCATATTACCCTGCCGCACCCGCATCACACCCAGGTGCTGCTGCGCGTGCTGACCTGCGGCGTGTGTCATACCGACCTGCACATCGTGGAAGGCGACCTGACTGCACCCAGGCTGCCTGTGGTTCCCGGGCATCAGGTTGTGGCGGAGGTCGAGGCCCTGGGAGAAGAGATTGTCGGCTATGAACTGGGACAGAGGGTAGGCGTGCCCTGGGTGCACACCACCTGCGGCGAATGCGAATTCTGCCGCCGCGGCGAGGAGAACCTGTGCCCCGCAGCCAGATTTACCGGGTTTCACATAGATGGCGGTTTTGCCGAATTTATGCTGGCTGACCAGCAGGCACTGCTGCCGCTGCCGCCTGAAATCTCGGATAGCCAGGCTGCACCGCTGCTGTGCGCCGGCATTATCGGATACCGCGCACTGCGAAAAGCCGACCTGCAGCCGGGCGAGCGGTTGGGCCTGTTCGGGTTTGGCGCTAGCGCGCACCTTGCCATTCAAGTCGCACGCTACTGGGGCTGCGAGGTGTATGTCTTTTCGCGCTCCGAGCACCACTGCAAGCACGCCGAGCGGCTGGGTGCAGCCTGGACCGGAAGTGCTGAAGAAAAACCGCCGCAGCTGCTGGATCGGGCGGTCAGTTTTGCGCCCAGCGGAGCGCTGGTACCGCTGGCGTTGGAAAAAATTCGTCCGGGCGGTACCCTGGCGATCAACGCGGTGCACAGTTCTCCCATTCCCGAGATGCACTATGAACGGATTTACGGCGAACGCACCTTACGCTCGGTGGCAAATGCCACCCGCCAGGACGGTCTGGACTTCCTCAAGCTGGCGGCTGAGATTCCGATCAATGCCAGCGTAACGGAATATCCGCTCGAGGACGCCAACGAAGCCCTGCTGGACGTCAAAAACGCCAGCCTTGACGGCGAGGCGGTCCTGCGTGTGGCTGCCAGTCTGACCAGGCTTTATTGACTTGGTGGAGAAATAGGTTTACCCACAAAGGGCACAAAGAGTTTATTGGATCTCTTCGTGTCCTTCGTGTTCTTTAAGGTAGATATAATTCCGATTAGCCTGTCGGTAAGGCTTCGGGCTCGCCCAGCGGCAGGATGACAATTTCGGTGCTGATCTCGGCGGTAGCACGCACCGTGGCTGCAACTGAGCAATATTTCTCTTCGGACAGGCGCACTGCCAGCTCTGCGGCATCAGCCGTCAGCCCTTTGCCGCGCATGCGGTAGGTCAGATGGATTTTGCGGAACGTCCAGGGCGGGTCGGCCTGCTGCTCGCCAGCCGCACTGATCTCCAGGCTGGTCAGTTCGATGCGTTTTTTGTGCAGAATCTCAACCACATCCACGGCGGTGCAGGATGCCAGCGCCACCAACAGCAGTTCGGAGGGTTTCATACCCACTCCCTCATCCGGGGTCGAAAGGACCACCGAGTGGTTGGTCGAGTCGGTGCCGATAAATTTCTTGCCGCTGAGCCAGCGGACGGTTGCAGTTCCCAAAGGTCTCTCCTGAGCGTTAAGTGGTTTTTTCCAGCATGTGGATCAATTCAGAGGCCAGCTTTTCGCGTTGACCGCGGTCGCTGTTGGACTCCATTTGTTCCAGTACGCATTCACTGATGTAGGTTTCCATGTAACTCAGCATGGCGCTGTGCACGGCAGACCGCACAGCGGAGAGCTGCTGCAGCACCTCGCGGCATTCGCGGTCTTCCATCAACATTGCCTCGACTCCACGCAGCTGCCCCTGTACGCGCCGCAGGCGGTTAATCATGGCTGTACGGGTTTCTTCGTCTCGGATTTTCATACGCACCTGCCGTATATTTCCTAAATCTTAAACACAAAGGCACAAAGAAGTATTGGTTGAAATGTTCTTTCAGGTTTTCATTCTTCGTAATCTTGGTGGGCTTCGTGGAAAAATTCCAATGTTTTAACAGATGTGCCTGGCACGCAGGCAAATGGCATCACCCTCAGCTAAAACTGCCGCGCGAGCCGCAGGACGACGTGCTGACATTGGTACCGCTGCTGCTGGACTGGCTGGCGATCATCGAGATCTGCTTGCGTGTGTCAACGGAGCGGCAGGAAGGGCATTCGGGCTGCTGGGCAATTTCGCTGAAGCGCATCATTTTTTCAAAGTGTTGTCCGCAGCTGCTGCATACAAATTCATAAAGGGGCATAACCAGTCACCTCAATCGAAAATACTATACTGGAGTATAGCATGATGATATTCTGCCGGCAAGTGATATTTATCACCGAATCAACTACAATCAGGGTGATGGCATTATCCTGAAAAAACAGGCACTTTATGGAAAACTCGATTGATGAATACTTCAGGGACCAACCCGCATCGCGAGCCATATTCGACCTGCTCCGGAGCATGATCGAAGAGATTGGTCCGTGCATGTTACAGATAAGTAAAAGCCAGATCGCTTTCCGGCGCGAAAAACCGTTTGCCTGGATATGGATGCCGGGTCAATACCTCAAAGGGCGGCGGGTGGCACCGTTGGTGCTGTCACTTTCCTTCCCGCAGAGGGATACATCGCCGCGCTGGAAAGAGGTGGTGGAACCGGCGCGCGGGCGCTTCATGCACCACCTGGAGTTGTTTGCAACCGACGACCTGGACAAGCAGGTGCAGGACTGGCTGCGCTCGGCGTGGGAAGATGCGGGGTGAGCACTATAGACGCCCAACTACGGCGATTTTCCCCAGGCGAATGTGACCTTAATTGTGACCGCCTTCGTCTTGTTTTATGAATCTCATTCCGGTATACTTCTTTTTGACCGGCCAGTCGTAAAAAAGTTTCAGGAATCATCATCGGGCCGGCTTTTATCGTCATTGCGCATAAGGAGAGGGACATGCCGCCGGTTAAAATAATTACAGACAGCAGTGCTTATCTACCTCAGGCCTACGTTGATCAATACAATATCCACGTCCTGCCGCTCACACTGCACTTCGAGGGGAAAGACTACCGCGACGGAGTGGATATTTCTGCCAAAGAGTTCTACACGCTCATGAGGGATACCGGCAAGCTGGCCACCACCAGCCAGGTGACCGAGTACGCCTTTGAGCAGGCCTTTAAACAGTTCCTGGATGAGGGCAATGACCTGCTGGTCCTGACCATTTCCCAGGGCATTTCCAGCACCATGCAGTCGGCGCTGTCGGCTCAGGCCGTGTTCCCCGGCGCACCGATCGAGATCGTTGACACGCAGCTGGTCTCGATGGCTCTCAGTTTCCAGGTGCTGGCTGCTGCACGGGCTGCCGCCGCAGGCGCCAGTCTGGCGGAGTGCAAGGCCGTGGCTGAGGACGCCTACACCAAGATAGGCGTGTACTTCACCGTCGATACACTCAAATACCTGGCTGCCGGCGGGCGCATCAACAGCGCCAAGCGCTTCATGGGCACCATGCTCAACATCAAACCTTTGATGGAGATCCGTGAAGGCAAGATCGAAGCCCTCGAAAGCGTCATTTCAACCCGCAAGGCGATCCAGCGTATGGTTCAGCTGGTGATTCGCGACGTCAACGGACGCACCCCCGTACGCGTCTCGGTTTTCCACGCCCTGATGGAAGATACCGCGATTGAGCTGCTTGAACAGCTCAAGATGCAGTTCAACCCGGAAGAGGCCATTCTGAGCGAGGTCAGCCCGGTGGTTGGCGCGCACACTGGCCCCGGCACCATCAGTATTGCGTATATGGCAGGCTGACGGCATACCCGCCGTCCAGCCAGGCCGCCAGCTTTTCTTCCTCCACGCCCAGCGGCTGCACCACCGCGCTTGCCGCGCGGATGAGTAGCGTGCGGTAGCGGTTGACGTCTAAACGCGCCGGGTCGGGCGGGTCGGGCAGGTTCCAGGCATGCACGTCCGGCTGGCCGCGCAGGTGCAAAAAGCGCACGCGCTGCCCCGGGCGCAGGTGTTTGCCAATGGCCTCCAGTTGGGCGGCAGCCCGCGCCGCCGGCGAGGGGGTGGTGTATTCAGCCAGCTCGCGTGTAATGCGCTGCCCCACCAGCAGTTCCTCCAGCGGCACGCGCCCGGCGCGCAGATCGCTTAAGCGCTGGCGCAGCAGTTCCACCAGTTCCGGCAGCAGGCTGTGCAGTTCGGCAGCCGTGACGCACTTGCCCATGCGTTCGATCATCTCGGTTTGCACGGCGGCGATCCAGGGCGGGGTGTCGCGGCGGCGCGCCTCCAGCCCGCGCACCTTGATGCTGCCGTCGTGGAATACGCCGAAGTAGCGGTTGGCCACCGGCACATTGGCGTTCAGCCGCGAGGGCAGGAAGGCCACCCAGCGGAAGACTCCATCCAGACCCAGCGGCAGACCGGTGCGGCGCGTGATCTCCTCGATCAGCGGGTCGAAGTCCTGCGGCTGGCTCAGGTCCGGGCGGACCGCCCACACCCCGTCCACGTACATGTGCAGCACGGTGAAGCCCATATCCTCGGCGGCTTCCTTGGCGCGCAGCAGCGCTTCGCGTCCGCAGGCCGTGACCGCCTCGTGCGCCTCGATGCGCCCGAAGCGCGCGTTCTTGTAGCCCAGGTAGCCGAAGCAGGTCACCAGCAGCCACTTGTGCGCCGCGGCGTAGGCCTTGTACAGCTTACGGCGCGGGTCCCAGGCCGGCAGCGACGCCACGCGCCGCTTGAGCGCCACGCGCTTTTGCAGCAGCGGCGCCAGCGTCTGCGGGATGAGCCCGGGCGGCTCCGGCGAAGGACCCAGCCCGGCTGGCAGCTTGACCTCCGGCGAGATGTTGCAGTGCACCATGATGCTGGGGTACATCGACACGAAATCCAGCTCGGCCACGTTCTCGTGCAGCCCCACCAGCGGCTGATAGATCATGCCGCCCTGGTCGCTGTGCAGCAAATCCAGCGCGGTCTTGGTACCCTCCACCTGCTGCTTGTGCCACGGCACCAGAATGCCCCCCTGCGGCGTGCGCTCGGCCTGCAGCGCGGTGCGGATCTGCATGGCGGAGATGCCGCCCCCGGGCGAGTTGCGCGCCGATACCTGCACCGGCAGCCCGGTCACCCGCGCCGACTCCAGCACGCCTTCGATGTAGTAGTCGTCCCACAGCATGGCGTTGCGGTGATCGATGTGCCAGCGCCCGAACAGGTGCACCTGCTGTCCCCTGAAGACCACCTGCCCGTACGAGAAGTACGAGCGCTCCTCGCGGTAACCCACCTGCATGCTCTCGTCACGGTTGAGCGGCAGCGGCAGGTTGTGGTCGCGCGAGAGCTCGATCAGCAGCGGCAGCAGCCAGGTGTCGCCCCAGGCCGTCAGCAGCAGGTCGGGGTCGTGACGCGCCAGCAGCGCGCGCAGGTTCACCAGCAGCGGGCGGGGCTGGTCCAGGCGCAGCTCGTACGAGAAGCGCTCAAAGCGCGCCAGCAGCGATTTTGGCTCGGAGTGGTTGGGGTCCACGTCCGGCTCCAGGTGCAGGATGCGCAGCGGCGCCGGCTCCACATCAATCTCCCAGGGCGTGTCCAGTGTTTCAATGGCGCGCACCTCGCCTTCCGGGCTGGCATCCACGCGGCAGCGCGCCAGCGGGAAGGTGTCGTAACGCGCGGCATGGTGCAGCGCCAGCGGCAGGTCGGTGTCATAATAGGCCAGGTTGGGCTGGCGGCGCACCAGCTGGCGGAAAACCTCTGCCTGGTCGCAGGCGCGGGTGGTCACCGCCAGCACGTCCAGCGGCTCGCGCTGGAACAGGTCGCGCCGCCGGGTGCGGTACAGCTCCACCCGCAGCGGCTGCGACTCGAGATAGCGCTGCGCCGACTGCAGGGCGGTCTCCTGCTCGGCAGCCACGTAGAAGGTCAGCGGCAGGCTCTGGCGCAGGCGCACGCGCCTCCCGTCATCGGCCAGCAGCCAGAGTACCACTTCATCCTGCGGGTGCTCGTAGGTATCCAGCAGCCAGCCCGTCAGCTCAGGCATTCAGCTGGCTGCGCAGCGCTTCCAGCTGGGTGCGCAGGCGCAGCACCTCCTTGTGCTGCTCAAGAAGCATCGAAAGCAGGAAAGTTTCCATCGGCAGGGCGTGACTGGCGTAAGCAGCGGCAGCCAGGTGTTGGCGTGCCGAGGCGAACAGGTCGTCCAGGGCCTGCTGGTCGGTACGGCGCAGCGCGCGGCGGAAGCGGTTGAAGGCCTGTTCCTCTTCGATGAAGGCCTGGGTGATGGAAGGCATTGTGCGTCCCATGGTTCTGCTCCTCAGGTGAGATCAACGCAATTCTTCCGCTGCCGATAAAAGGGTCTCGTACAGGGTCTGGCGGTTGGCTGCCGGCTGACCCGGCGGGCGCGCGCTGACCAGCAGCGGACCGCCGGCGCGCAGGCGCAGCAGCTCCAGAATGGCCAGGCGCAGCAGCCGCTGGCTCTCGTAGAGCGGCACGCTCTCGTCATAGAAGGTGGCCAGCAGGTCCAGCGCCAGAATGGGGGTGCCGTCGGCGGGGGTCTCCATCAGCAGCGCCAGCATCTGATAGCAGGTGAAGGCGCGCGAAAGCTGCACGTTGCGCAGCGCCTCGCTTAAGGCAGCCGTGCGGCGGCGCAGGGCGCGCGCCAGCGGGTACACGTTGATGCAGTTGCCGCCGTCCAGCACGCGCAGCGGACCCTCCAGCGCCAGGCCGGCTGCCACATCGAACAGCGCCAGGCCCTCGCGGTGGGCAGCGCGCACCACCGTCAGCCTGTTAACGCGCGGGGCAGCCGCAGCCGGTTTGAAAGTGGAAGTGGAAGTGGAAGTGGGGATTGCGTTCATACACCCAGCATACTTTATAGAACTTTTGTTCGCTATCCTCCCCGGGCGTGAAATAGGGATGATTTTTGGGAGTAGTCTGCGGGAGGATGCCGCCGCGGGCTCACTCCCAGGCGCTGAAATCCCAGTCAGCCAGCGCCTGGCGCAGCTCCTGACGGCTGGACGCGTCGAACTTGCCCAGAATGTGGCGCACGTGGGTCTTGATGGTCGTCTCGGCGATGCCCAGGCGCACCGCGATCTGCGGCGAGGTGTAGTTGAGGCACACCAGCGCGGCGATCTCCTGCTGGCGTGCCGAGAGCGTGCGCCAGCGCTGCCAGCACTGCGCGTCCAGCTGGCGCTGGCTGAGCGCAGCATGGATCAGCCGGGCAGCCACGTCCTGCGGGGAGCGCTGCTCCTGCTCGGCCAGGGCCGCCAGCGACTGCTGCAGCTCCGCATCCAGCGTGAAGGTGCGGGTATTACCCCCCGGCGGCGGCAGGCGAAAAAATCGGCGCAGGTGTT
>CAYPJS010000083.1:0-13740 GCA_964411135.1 uncultured Anaerolinea sp. | reverse complement strand
GTCTGGAATGGGCTGCAACTGTACCCGGAACCCTGGGCGGAGCCATATACGGGAATGCCGGAGCCTATGGTAGCGATATTAGTAATTCCCTGGTAATGGCAGAAATCTTGCATCCCATATCCGGAAGGCAGTTTTGGACTCCCGATAAGATGGAATACGGATACCGCATGAGCAGCCTCAAGCGTAATCCGGGCCAGGCGGTTATTCTGGCAGCCCGACTGCGGTTAGAGCACAGCAATCCCGAAGTTGTAAAAGCCACTATCGCGGAAATGTCAACCAAACGCAAGGCATCTCAACCGCCGGGAGCCAGTCTGGGGTCCATGTTTAAAAATCCGCCCGGTGACTACGCTGGAAGGTTGATCGAAGCAGCCGGACTTAAGGGAGTCCGTATAGGAGGAGTACAGGTAAGCCCGGTGCACGCAAATTTTTTCGTAAATGACGAATCGGCAACCGCCAGCGATTATATGAACCTGATCAAACTCGTACGCCGGACGGTTAAGAATAAATTCAAGATCGAATTAGAGTTGGAAATTGAGCCCATCGGGCAATGGGAAAGGGAAGACCCACAGGTAGAAACGAGGAAAGTGGAATGATGAAAAAAATCCGGGTTGGTCTGATTTTTGGCGGCCGTTCTGGCGAACATGAGGTTTCGCTCCAGTCGGCTCGTTCCATATTGACCAATCTTGACCCGGCCCGGTTTGATGTCATCCAAATCGCGATCGACCATAAAGGGCGTTGGTTCAGTGGAACGGACGCGCTTTCTGCCCTGGAAGCCGGCGAGTTGAGCCGTCTTGAATCCGTCACCCTGCTGCCTGAATACAATAACCACCAGCTTTACGTCCGGCGGGGGAATACGGTTGAACCCTATGCCGATCTGGACGTCGTCATCCCGGCGCTGCATGGAACATTTGGTGAGGACGGCACGATCCAGGGATTGCTGGAAATGACCGGCATCGCTTACGTCGGCTCGGGTGTACTTGGTTCGGCTCTGGGCATGGACAAAGGCGTTTTCAAGACGATCATGATGGGTCATAACCTGCCCGTGCTGCCAGCCGTTATCGTTACGCGTAATCAGATTCGCACGGACATCCATCAGGTAGTTGCCTTAGCCGAAACCGTATCGGATTATCCCTTATTCACAAAACCAGCCAACCTTGGAAGCTCGGTTGGAATTACGAAGTGCCGCAGCAAATCAGACCTCATGGAAGGTCTGATGGACGCAGCACGCTATGACCGCCGCATCTTGATCGAAAAAGGGCTTTCCTCAGCTCGCGAAATTGAGGTTAGCGTGCTGGGCAATGAAGAACCCCGGGCAGCCATCCCCGGTGAAGTCATCCCGGGCGAGGACTTCTATACCTATTCCGCAAAATATTTGAGCGACAACGCACAATACAAAATACCGGCTGACCTCCCACAGGAAAAACTCACAGAAATCCAAAAAATTGCTGTGGCAGCGTACAAAGCCATCGACTGCGCGGGCCTGGCCCGGGTGGATTTCCTGGTAAACGCCGATGACCAGGAAGTCTACCTCAGTGAAATTAATACTTTTCCCGGATTTACCCGAATCAGCATGTATCCCAAGCTGTGGGAAAACAGCGGTCTACCTTACAAACAGCTCATCGAAAAGCTCATCGAGCTTGCGATGCAGCGTAAAGCCGACCGGGACGCAACTGAATTCGAATACAGGAGGAACGCATGAGCGCCGAAAAAACATTCCAATCTTCAACAAGGGCAGATCTCGTGCGGCAGCGCCGAACGCAGCGCAGCACTCAGCGGGTAACCCAGACACGCTCTGCTGCCAGTCGAACACCTCGCAACCAGCCGGTCACCTTCCGCAGCGAGGCAGTCAGCGCCGGACGCCCCATCTTACAAAACACGCGCAGCCGGGTGAAACGCCAATACTATTATTCGCTGGGTGCTTCTGGCGCAGAAATCAGGCTGCCAGCTATTCCGATGGTTAACCTGGGCACCCGTGTCATTTCTGCCATTATTGCTGTTTTTTGCATGCTGGCAATCTACGCCCTGGGTTTCTCGGCTGAATTCCAGGTTTCCGATGTTTCAATTGAAGGAATTTCCCGCTTGACCCCAGCTGATGTTGAAGCTGTGTTGGATGCACGCGGTACACAAATTGTTGCCTTCGATGCCCAGGCAGCCAGAGAAGCTCTGGAATTAGCCTTCCCTGAATTGACCAATGTCCACATTCAGGTAGGGTTCCCGGCAAAAATCTCGCTCAAGGTAACCGAGCTTCAGCCAGCCATCTCCTGGAATATTGGCGACACATCCTATTGGATCGATGCAACAGGCGTGATTTTGCCGCCGCGCGGCGAAGCCGGCACGCTTTTGACCATCGGATCCAATACTGAACCGCCACTGCTTCCATTGGCCGAGTCCGTCTCGACTTCGGCTGTTGGAACTGCAGAATTATCAGCTGAGGCTGCCCCGGTTGAAATTTGGGGGCGCAAAGTGGACACCCAAACGCTGAAACGGATAATTGACCTCCAATCCCTGATTCCCCCTGATTCCAAGCTGGTCTATAATTCTGAGAATGGTTTAGGTTGGGAAAATCCATCCGGGTTGGACGTCTATATTGGCCGGGATCTTTCGGATTTTGACCTCAAGTTGTCCATGTACAACGCCATCATCGCCAGCCTCGAACAACAAGGGATCACTCCGCAAGACATGATCAGCGTTGAATTCATCAATGCGCCATTTTATAGATAGGTGGAACCCAAAATGGATGAACCATTTGTAGTGGGAATCGATATCGGCACAACCAAAGTCTGCACCTTGGTTGCTCGCGTGGAGGGGGAACGCAGCCTGCGCATCCTTGGAGTTGGCATTGAACCTTCCCAGGGAATTCGCAAGGGAACCATCGTGGATTTGGCCGCGGCTTCCACTTCGATTGCGCGTTCCATCGAAAAAGCCCAACGCACCTCAGGTCTGGAGATTACCTCAGCCCTCGTCAGCCTGGCGGGATCGCATGTTGCATCCGTCAACAGCCGCGGCGTGGTCGGAATTTCTGGTGGAGTGATCGACGACCTGGACATTGCGCGGGCATTGGAAGCAGCCCAGGCTGTTGCCATTCCTCACAACCGCCAGATCATCCACGTTATTCAGCGCAGCTTCATAATCGACGGGCAGGACGGTATCCGGACCCCGATTGGCATGCATGGCTATCGGATGGAGGTCGAGGCACATATCATCACCGCTGCCCAATCCACTGTTGAGAACCTGCGTCAATGCGTTCAAGCAGCGGGCGTTGATGTTTCGCAATTCGTGCTGAACCCGCTGGCATCCGCCGAAGTCGTTTTGAACGACACTGAACGCCAAATGGGAGCTATCGTCTGCGATATTGGCGGCGGTACCACCGACCTGGCCATCTACATCGATGGCGACATCTGGCACACCATGGTGCTTGCAGTCGGCGGAAATCACATTACTTCGGATATTGCTCACGGCCTCCGCCTGCCGATCGATCAGGCTGAAGAAGTCAAGAAGAAGTATGGTCATGCAGTCGAGGCTGAGGTCGCTGAGAGTGATGTCATTAACGTGCGTGCATTCGGTCAGGAAGGACCTGCCCAGGTCAACCGCCGTGAACTTGCACACATTGTCGAAGCCCGCGTTGAAGAGATCTTCCAACTGGTTCTTCAGGAGATCAAACGATCGGGATATGATGGCTTGTTGCCGGCAGGCATGATTTTAACAGGAGGGTCGAGCCTGCTGCCCGGCATCCGTACATTGGCGAGTAATGTGATGGGTTTGCCCGTTCGGGTTGCCCGGCCAGAAAACCTGGTCGGTCTTACGGATCAACTGCATTCGCCAGCCTATTCCACCAGCGTCGGGTTGCTGCATTGGGCCTTGCTGATGAGCGAAACCGAACCCACCCGGGAAAGGCGCCGCTCCATTAAAGGAGGAGTTTTGGACTCGGACAAAATTAGAGAATTCTTACGCCGGTTATTACCTTAATGGTTCTTGAGGAATTTTCCGAGACCATTTTCAATCACACCACACAACAGGACAGGTCAAAAGCGGAGGAAACAATGGATATGAATTTTGGACTTCAATCAGAATCATTTGCAAGGATCAAAGTGATTGGCGTGGGCGGTGGAGGCTGCAACGCTGTCAATCGGATGATCGAGGAAGGGCTAAGCGGCATAGAGTTCATCACGGTGAACACAGATGCACAGGCTCTGTTGCTTTCAAAGGCTCAGACTCGAGTCCGCATTGGCGATAAGTCGACCCGCGGTTTAGGCGCAGGCGGCAATCCTGAGGTTGGCCGTAAGGCGGCTGAAGAATCGGCTGAGGAACTGTACGAAGTCCTGAAGGGCTCAGACATGGTCTTCGTCACTTCTGGACTTGGCGGCGGCACCGGTACCGGCGCTGCTCCCATCGTTGCCCAGATCGCAAAAGAGGTCGGCGCCCTGACAATCGGCGTGGTAACCCGCCCGTTTACTTTCGAGGGATCGCGCCGGATGCAGTCTGCCGAACAGGGCATTGCCAAGCTCAAAGAACATGCCGACACCTTAATCGTTATTCCCAATGACCGTTTGCTGCAGATCGTCGAGAAGAAAGTCAGCCTGACCGAGGCTTTTAAAACTGCGGACGATGTGCTTCGCCAGGGCATCCAGGGTATTTCAGAATTGATCACCGTACCCGGTATGATCAACCTGGACTTCGCCGACGTGCGGGCGATTATGTCTGAGGGCGGGGCTGCGCTGATGGCGGTTGGACGAGCCACCGGTGAAGACCGTGCCCGGGTTGCAGCCGAATTGGCAATCTCGAGCCAGCTGCTCGACATAACCATCGATGGCGCGCGCGGCATCCTGTTCAATGTGACTGGCGGCAACAACCTGACCCTCTTCGAGGTCAACCAGGCAGCAGCCATCATCAAGGAAACCGCTCACCCGGATGTCAACCTGATCTTTGGCGCCGTTATCGATCCGAACATGGGCGAAGAAGTTCGTATTACCGTCATCGCCACCGGATTCGACCGCCCCTCCAACATGCGCTCCCCTTTATTGGAGACGCGCCCCGCGCCGAAGGAAGCAGGGATGGCTTTCCCGGCGAGCAGCCCCGCCACGAAGGCTGAGCGGCCAGCGCCTATCAACTCGCCGATCGAGTTCCAGCCGCATGTGATCAACACCAGCGACCTGGATATCCCAGCCTTCTTACGCAATCGGTCATCGCATTAAGTTGATTTTTTCCATCCGTATCAGCCGGCTTTGTCCATCCCGTGGGCAGAGCCCGGCTAACGGAAGGATTTGATGGCAGAATTGATTTCTGTCGAAATCTATAAGAAAGGGTTCAAGCGAATCCCCTTTCATTAACGCTGCCTGCAACCGCGTACGGCAGGGGGCCATCAAGGTATCTGCCCCTGCTCCCTCCAATCAGGCGGCAGAAACCTGCGCGGTGCATCTTATTGGTAAATCGACCCTGTCTTGTGGGAGCCTCTGATAATTCCTTCAGGGGCTCCCTGGGTAAAAATCACCACTGGTTTATAAAAAACATATTAATTATGTTATAAATTGATCTAGTAAAGATTGACACTGTATTTTTTTTCGGTTAGACTTTTTTCTGTTGGGGAGTAGCTACCCTTAAACCAGGGAAGGGCTGTTGTCATGACGAAGGCAACTTCCGGCAGTCCATACGGCTGAGGCCGTAAAGCCAGACCATCACTGCGTGGTGGTCTTTTTAAATCACCACATTTGACCCTCATCACTGAAGGAGACTCAAATGCAAGACTGGTACCGTACCGATCCTCAAGAAGTTGCTGCACAATTGGAAACAAATCTCGAAACGGGTCTGGACCCGGCCGAAGCCGCCAGACGGCTTGAAATTCACGGGCTGAACGAGCTTGTCGACCGCGGATTGAAAAGTCCCTGGAAAATTCTATGGGAACAGCTGACCGAAATCATGGTCTTGATCCTGGTGGTGGCAGCTGGGATATCATTTTTCCTGCATGAATACATCGACGCGATCGTCATTTTAATCATTGTTGTGCTCAACGCCATCCTGGGGTTTACCCAGGAATATAAGGCGGAACAGGCAATGGCTGCCCTTAAGAAAATGGCTGTTCCAAAAGTCAAAGTGCGGCGCGGCGGGAGATTGCTCGAAGGCCAGGCGCAGGATTTGGTTCCGGGTGACGTTATCCAACTCGACGCCGGCGACGCAGTACCAGCAGACTGCCGCCTGATCGAATCTGTCAACTTGCGCGTCCAGGAAGCTGTTTTAACCGGAGAATCCGAACCCGTAGAAAAAAGCGTCGCAGCCATTGACCGGGAAAATATCGGTATCGGTGACCGCCGCAACATGGTCTTTATGGGAACGGTTACTACCTTCGGCCGGGGGCAGGCTGTGGTGACCAATACTGGCATGACCACAGAACTGGGAAAAATTGCCGACTTGATCCAGACCGTCGGAAGCGAACCAACTCCCCTGCAAAAACGGTTGGGGCAGTTGGGCAAGGGGTTGGCATTGGCTGCAATCGCCATTGTGGCGGTAGTCTTTGCCCTCGGGCTGCTGCGCGGCGTAGAATTCCGCGAAATGCTTCTAACAGGCATCAGCATGGCTGTTGCTGCGATCCCTGAGGGATTAACAGCGGTAGTGACCATTGCGCTGGCGCTTGGAGCACAAAGGATGCTGCAGCGGCGAGCTCTCATCCGGAAGCTGCCTGCGGTAGAAACCCTTGGCTCAGTTACGGTCATTTGCTCCGATAAAACCGGTACATTGACTGAGAACCGGATGACCGTCACCATGGTCGACATCGCCGGGAACCGTGTCGATTTTCTGCAAGACGTCCAGGATTATTCGCCTCATATGTCAACCAGTGATCCTGTAACCCCTTCACGCAGCATGTCGCCTGCCATTGCATTGATGCTGGTTGGAGGCGCCTTATGCAACGATGCCACCTTAGAGGCAGATGCCGATGCACCTGGCAGTTTTACTTCTGTGGGGGACCCGACCGAGGGGGCGCTGGTTGTGGCAGCTGCTAAAGCCGGGCTATGGAAGGCAGATCTGCAAAAATCACTCCCGCGCGTAGCCGAACTTCCATTCGATTCAGATCGCAAGCGCATGACGACCGTTCATAAAATCGATGCGGGAAAGCCTGTCGCAGCTTTAGAAACCGTCCGCGCTTCCGGGAAGAATCTGCACAATTTACCTTTTGTGAGCATCACCAAAGGTTCCACAGACGGGCTGCTGGATATCTCTACACACGTCTGGGTGGACGAGCAGGCTGTGCCGTTGGATGATGATTGGCGCCAGCGCATCGAGGCCGCCAACGCGGATATGGCAAAGAAGGGCATGCGCGTTCTTGGCATCGCATACCGTTTTTGCGAAGAACCGGTAGATTCAGAATGCCACCAGCCGCTGGAAGAAAATTTGACCTTTATCGGAATGATGGGTATGATCGATCCCGCCCGCCCCGAAGTCCGCGATGCTGTACGTACTGCAAGAGCGGCTGGGGTTCGTCCGATTATGATCACAGGCGACCACCCGCTGACAGCCATGCATATCGCCCGAGAGCTTGAAATTGCCGAACAGGACAGCATTGCCTTGACGGGCGCTGACCTGGTGAAAATGGAGGTCGAGGATATCAAAGGCAAAGTTGACCACGTTTCTGTGTTTGCCCGCGTGTCCCCTGAGCACAAACTGAAGATTGTTCAAGCCCTCCAGGAAAAAGGGAACATTGTCGCCATGACCGGAGATGGGGTCAATGACGCACCCGCGCTCAAAAAAGCGGATATTGGCGTCGCCATGGGCATCACCGGTACGGATGTATCGAAGGAAGCCTCGGATATGGTCCTGCTGGATGACAATTTCGCCACCATCGTCTCCGCCATTGAGGAAGGGCGCCGCATCTATGACAACATCCGCAAATTCATCAAGTATGCGCTGACATCCAACGCCGGCGAAGTGCTTGTCATGCTAGCCGGTCCATTTTTTGGCTTATCCCTGCCGTTGACGCCACTGCAAATTCTGTGGGTCAATCTGGTAACGGACGGCCTGCCGGGCCTGGCATTAACCGTTGAGCCTTCCGAACCCGGGACGATGAAACGCAAACCGCATTCACCATCCGAAAGTATTTTTGCCCGCGGACTTGGTATGGATATTATTTTGATCGGCACCATGCTCGCCGCGGTTTCTTTATTCACCGGGATCTGGGCCATTTCAACCCACCGCGCAGAGTACTGGCAAACGATGGTCTTTACCACGCTCACATTGGCGCAAATGGGGAACGTGATGGCAGTTCGCTCGGATACCGATTCGACTTTCAAGATTGGCTTCTTCTCCAACCGGTTGCTGATCGGGGCCGTGCTTCTTACTATATTGCTGCAAATGGCTGTAATTTACGTGCCCTTCATGCAGAAAGTGTTTGATACCAAGCCGTTGCCCTTAATCGACCTCGCCGTCTGTTTCGTCTTTAGCATTGTACTTTTCCTCGGGGTTGAGGCGATAAAATTTATCCGCCGCCGCACAGAAAAGAACGGCTGATCCCACCCACTGAATGCAAATCCCCTCGCTCTCTATCAGCGAGGGGATTTTTAGTTACTTCTTTTACACGTTAGCGCCGGCCGAAATGCTTGGATTGATATGCCAGCCTCCAGCGTTTCACCAGTGTCGTAAATTCGACCAGGAGTCTGCCTCGCCCCATCTCGCTGGTTTCGGTCTCGCCATCAGGCACCGTGGATAAGGCTTTGCGAATCTCCTCCGCAATTTCCTCGGTCATGCCGTTTGATTGAATTCCCTGACTCCACTTTTGCCGGGTTTCGTCGTCTGTCTGGATTTTTTCAACAAATTTCAAAAACAATTTATCGTCAGCCGATAAGTGATGGCCCATGTTTACCTCCTTGGCGCAATTATGAATTTCGTTTTGCGCGGCTAAATTCATTATACCCGATCCGGATCCTCGATTCATGCTTGAATAACGTTGAGTGTTTTTATATACTAATAATTGGAATTGCGAGTTGTAAGAAATCTGCCCGTCCCAAATTAATTTTCATCACACCCTTGTTGAGTAGGTTTCGCCGCTCGGAATTGCGAGCGGCTTTGCGGTTAAAGCGAGGAAACATGGCTAAGTTCCATTCCTTTCAAACTCATTTTCATATTCATTGGGACACCTTTCTGGTCATCTCAGGCATGGTTTTGTTTATTATTCTGCTTGTTGTCCTGGCAGCAAGCGGTACATTTCTGAGCATGCAATTCCTTCTGTACGCAAAGTAAAAACCTTTTCCTGGGCTATGCAAGAAATCTGACAGTACTGTTGCAGATCGAATTATTGCATTGTTGCATGGAAAATTAAATGGTATGATCCCCATTCTATTTTTGGTACTCCGTAAAACACTGATAGGGATCATATCAACGCATGACCGACTCGCTCGACTTATCGTTATTTCCATTAACCACTATGGTCAACCGGCATGGGCACCTTACCATCGCCGGACATGATCTGGCAGAACTGGCAGCAACCTACGGGACGCCTTTGTATCTGTATGACGGCGCAACCGTTCATGGGCAGCTTGAGCGCCTTAATTTCCTTTTCACAAAATATTACGCCGGCGAGGCCATGGTAGCTTACGCCAGCAAGGCGTATTTTTCGCAGGCGATTGCCTCCAAGCTGGCCGCCCTTGGTGCTGGCTCCGATGTTGTAAGTCTGGGTGAAATCCATGTTGCACGATCTGCAGGGTTTCCGGCGGACGTGATTCACCTGCACGGCAATAACAAAACCGAAGCCGAGCTGCGAGCCGCCCTGGAATGGAATATCCAGGCCATCGTAGTCGACAGTCTCGATGAATTGGCGTTCCTGGAGACTCTGGCTGCTGAACGCAACCAGCCAGCCCGAATTTGGCTGCGCATCACACCGGATTTAAACGTCAACACCCATCCACACATTGAGACCTCTCATTCTGACAGCAAGTTCGGCTTACACGTGCAGAACGGCGAGGCTGCTGAAGCAATTCGGCGTGCCCTTGCCAGTCCGTGGTTTGATCTGGCAGGGCTGCACACCCACCTGGGTTCTCAGATATTCGACCCTGAACCCTACAGCCAGGCAATTGGCATGTTGTTCGAGGTTGCGGCTGCCAACAATTACATCCCAAATGAAATTAGTCCAGGCGGCGGGTGGGGTGTACGATACACCGACACCGACCCATCCGATGACGCCGAACCCTGGGTCAGAACGGTCGCTGGGGCGGTCCAGGAGGCCTGTTCCCGGCGTGGATGGCCTTTGCCCCGTCTTGTGCTGGAACCGGGGCGCTGGCTCGTTGCAAGGGCTGGAGTAGCCCTTTATTCGGTTGGCACCCAAAAAACTACCCCTACCGGCACCCATATCGTTGCCATCGACGGCGGCCTGGCAGACAACCCACGGGTTGCGTTATACCAGGCGCGCTACACCGCGCGTGTGGTGCAACGGCCAGAGGCACTCCCCAGTGAACGAATGCGGGTGGTGGGGAAATTCTGTGAATCGGGAGACGTACTCATTCCCGAGATCCAACTGCCCCCGGTTGAGCGGGGAGATTTGTTGGCAACGCCTGCCAGCGGTGCTTACCAACTATCGATGGCGTCCAATTACAATTTTGCTGCCCGCCCCCCCGCCCTCTGGCTTGAGGAAGGCACTATCGAAGTGATGCAGTGTTGTGAACAACCGGATCAGCCGGGCTGGTGGGTGTACGACGGACAATCCGCTGGCAAGTAAGGCTGTTTAATTGACGGTTGTCGTTGAAGAATTCTGCCTCAGCCTTACAGCCTGGTTAACCACTCCACAGCAGCCTCGCGCTCGTTAAATATCCTGAACTGATTGCCGCGGTTTGTTTCGAGCATAAAATCTCGGAACTTGCCGATTCCAATCTTTTCGTCAGGCATCACTAGAGCTGCTTTTACGCGATACATACTCAATTTGAGCAGCACAGTTCCCGCAAGACCAGTTTTAAGGTCAAAAAAAGCTGGATCCAAACAATCCCAGTCTAAAAGCACGCGGTCCGTCTCATGCTCACCGCATATACTGAGAAGATCCAGTACGTCTCGTTCTACAGCTATACGCAATGATCCGTCTGAGCAGTCCAGATAATTTACGCCATTCAATCCATATACTTGCATGATGCTCCTGTCCCCCTTTCCTGGTTTTCCGATTTACTCTAATTTTATACTTTTCTTATAGCCCATACCGATCCATTATACATCCACAACCTGACGTGTTTGGGGTTCCTGCAGGAAGAGCCCCAAACACGGTGAATTTTCAGGTTAACCTGAGAAAAACTACGAAATCATCTCGAAGCGCGACCCGGGTGCACCACAAACAGGGCATTTTTCGGGGGCATTTCGTTTGTGTGTGTAACCGCATACCGGGCAGACATAATACTCATAAAGCTCTTCTTCTTTTTCTCCAGCTTCAAGCTCAGCCAGGGCCTCGCGGTATAGGTCCTCGTGCACCTTTTCGACTTCCCAGGCATGCGTGAAACTTCGTTGGGCGCGTTTTTCACCTTCATTCTCGGCATCCTGGATAAAGCCAGGGTACATATCAACCACCTCATAGTTTTCACCTGAAACAGCAGCATTAAGATTCTCAAGCGTGCTGCCGACGCCATCCATGGCACGGAAGTGTGCCAGGGCATGGACTGTTTCAGCGTGAGCTGCAGCACGGAAAAGCCGTGCAATCTGGGGTTGGCCTTCTGCATCAGCCTTCTGGGCAAATGCGGTGTATTTTCGATTCGCCTGTGATTCCCCCGCAAATGCAGCCTGTAAATCCTCCAACGTTTTGCTCATAAATCCCTCCCGGTAAATAAGATAGTTTGGATTGGTTTGGATGATATTACAGTAACACTTGCAACTTAATTTGTCTATAACCGCAAATCACAAGCAAAACCGACAAAGGTAACCAAGTACAACCTGCCAAAGAACTGCTGCTCGAAAGTCATCCTATCCTCAGGTATTGAATTACACGCCTGTGTATGAAAAAAAGATATTTAAAAAATGGACAATATTTGTATAATTCGATAATTGGGTCTTATCATTAAGGAGCTTGATCCCTGCCAAAGGATGGGATGGTTAATCGCAAATAATCAATCTACGCGTTGAGGGATAACCCGATGTAGGTACGTTTATCTCAAAGGAAATAGAATTGTTGTTTATCGGATAAATCCTCAGCCTTCGTTGGGAAGCGATCGGAGCTAAAAAATATAATGGTAATTTGGAGGAAATTATGAGCCCCAAACAGGAGTCCGGATTTACTCAAGATGAAAAAGCCGCGATGAAAGAACGCGCAAAAGAGTTGAAGGCGGAAGCGCGGTCAAGTAAGGACAAAACTGAAGGCGAAAGTGCGCTGCTGGCAAAAATCGCGGAGATGCCAGAACCAGATCGAAGCATGGCCTCACGCTTGCACAGCATTATGAAAGCCAATGCACCAGCCCTAATCCCAAAAACCTGGTATGGGATGCCTGCTTATGCAAACAAAGACGGCAAAGTTGTGTGTTTCTTCCAGAGTGCGTCTAAATTCAACGCAAGATATGCCACTTTCGGATTTAATGATGTGGCCAACCTGGATGAAGGCTCCATGTGGGCGACTTCCTTCGCCCTGAAAGAATTGACCGGCGTCGAAGAGGCGTTTATCACCGCTCTGGTAAAAAAAGCGGTGAGCTGAGGAAAAACCTTCCCCAACCCACCGGCTGCATCGTTCCAGTCCTTAGCACTCGCTGTATCCGCAAGCGTAGCACTTGCGGCAGCCCTCTTCGTTAATAACCGCTGCTTCTCCACACTCCGGGCAGAGGTCACCGAAACGCAGCAGTTTTTGCCCTGCTGGCTGAATCGGTGCTGCCTGTATGTCAACGTGTTTGACTGAATTATTATTCTGTGGAACAGCCTGTCCGGAGTTTTCCTCAGGCTGGCTTACCAACCGTTCGGCACGGTTCTGTAGATACTCATCCAGGATCTGTCCCACACCATCTGGCAGGGATCGCACCCGATTCGGGCCGAAACCCAGCGGTCGTCCCCCGCCGATGCCCAAAAGTTGATTTGTCATTTCGCGAAGCCGTTTTGCTGGCTCGATAGGCGAAGCAATGCGCAATACGTACGAGAGCAATCTTCCAATCGCCTCGGAAACCGCAGCGGTATCGGAACCAGCTTTAGCCGTATTAATGAAAACTTCAAAAGGTTGCGTGCCGCCATTTTCATTGACGGTAATAAAGGCCTTCCCAAGAGGAGTCTCAATCGAGAAGGTGTATCCCGTTAAATAACGGGGACGGGGTTTTTTGCTCTCATGCCAGATGGTGAGCTGGTCATCTACCCGGTCAGCTACCATTTCGGTGCCAGCGAGGGTCTCAGAAATCGCGCACGACTCCCTGGGGAGTATTCACCGCGCTATGTGGTGTGGAGGCAAGATTGGGTGGGAAGAGGCGTGAGATCACATTTTTGGTGATGTTGGGCAGGTAAAAATATTGGGATTGGCAAGGTCCTGTCAGGGCGTCACTCCCTGAATCGCCAGATTTCTCCAGGCAGAACAACCCATCCGGCGACTTAATGCGCACAAACCCGGCAATGGTACCTGGCACCACCCGCCACATCTGCCCGGCAGCGCCTGTGCAAAGCTGCATGCTCGTCGGACCGACATTCGTCGCTGAGCGGGTCATGCATAAGCCGCCATAACCGCGCAGCTGCGTATTTTGAAAGCTCCATTGCTGGTTAGTGCCCTCGTTGCAGCTCCAGATTTGCACATCGGTATTGTTGACGGTATTCACGTCCAAACAGCGC
>CAYPJS010000082.1:0-8887 GCA_964411135.1 uncultured Anaerolinea sp. | reverse complement strand
ACGCCCATTTCCAGATCGATGATGGTTGGGCGGCGTGCCGTGTGTTCGACGAACAACACCACCACATTCTCGAAGTCCACCTGTTCACCAGTCAACCGGTCCAACGCGGGTTGGAACTGCCCGGCCTTCTCGGCCACACCAAAGTCCTCATTGCGCAGATAACTGCCGAGGGCTTCATCATACTTCCACTGCGACTGGTTGAGCCAGGCATAGAACACATTGATCTGGCTGGCAGCCTGCCCGCCAGCCGGGACCTCGCTGCTGAAGGCATTGCCCGAGTAATTGATGGTGCGGTTGGGCTTGAGATTGGCTTCAGCCAGCGCCTTAATTTGGTCAAAAGTCAGGCCGGCGGAATTAATATCATTGGGATTGCGGCCGTAAACGTTGCGGCAAATATTCACATTCACCGACGCCGACTTACTGGCCGCCACCAGGCAGCCGTTTGGGAAGGCGTTGATGATCGGCACGTAAGCCTCACGTCCGGAGCGTACACCCGAGACCATGTCTCCCGGGTTTTCGATGGCACCCAGCTGCGCGGAACCGCCCGAGCCTGAACTGCTGCTGCCGGACCCGCCTGCACTGCCCGGAGTGGCCGTGGCTGACGGGCCAGAGGTGCCCGCATCGCCTGGCAGGTCGCCGTAGAACACGGTCAGCAGGCGGGTCATGCCCTCGGTGATGTAAACCTCATACACCTGCGGGGCAAACGAAAGGCCGGTCTGCGGCCGCACGGACGGCGGGAAGTTCGACAGCGAGACCAGCACCGCCGGCAGTTTGAGGTTCTCCGGATTGGAGACTGGCAGACCGGTCAGCGGCGAGACGCCGGCTGGAAAGTCCTCCAGGTCGGGGCCGACCAGGCTGTTGCTGCCAGCCGTGGAAAATGCAGCAGCCGGATGCACACTGAGGAGCGTCAACGCCAGGGTTAATAAGGTGACAATTCGTAAAATTTTCATGGTTTATTCTCTCGTGGGTACCTGCACCGAACCAGAAGGCTAAATTCATCCAATCAATATTATTAAATAGTCGTTTGGACAACCTTAAAGTTATCGTCACACTTATTATATTGGAGAATCAGGACATTATTCCTGACAAATTTGCAGGGTGGGGTCATGGTGGCCCCCCCTTTGGAGCCGTTTTTGGCCATAAACCGATCGATTTGGACCTGTCCGGCAACCGCTCGTGATGATACACTTAACCGGTAAGAATACTCTTCTTAAAGGATGAACCCATGACCGAGTCTAAGCCCGCCTGCCTGCACTGCAAACGCACCAGCGATGAAGTCCCATTGATCCCCGTCACCTTTGGCGGTATGAATTATTACATCTGCCCCCAGGATCTGCCCGTGCTGATCCATGAGCCGCAGAAGTTGACCGGCAAGCTGCCAGGCGTCGAGAACCTGTCCGGGCATAAGCATTAATAGGTAGGGGATGCGGGGGCACGCGGTGAGAGCCGGTTGCGCGTCCCCCATGACGCCATTATGTCATTGCGAGCCGCGTAGCGGAAAAGCAATCTAAGAAGGCCCCAACTGCACTTTTCCGGGGGCATAAACCAACGGTCAACCATCGCAGATTGCTTCGACCTCAGTCGAGGTCTCGCAATGACATGCAGGGGGCGGAACGGTTCGGGTGTGCCCAACCCCTACAACCAGATTAATCGGGCGGGTCTCGGACCCGCCTCTACGTCGCCTGTCGGCGATTCGTTGTCTCCCCAATTTTGTGCATTTCAAAATGGGGGAGGTTGGAGGGGGTCTGTTTTTCGCCGCTTGTCGACGGTGCGGAACGACACAGAGGTTGTTCCCTACAAAACCGTTTTTACTCCGTCTTTGTCACCTTGCCGATGTGGCGGAAAATGCCGGGCTGCACGCCGTTCAATTCGCCAAAGGCAATGGTCATCAGCTGCAGCGGTAAAATCTCGAACAGCGGCAGCACCAGGCTGCTGACGCGCGGCAGGGTCAGCGAGGGCAGGGTCGGCTCTGGCTGATACCCGATCCAGTGCAGCCTGCCGCCGAATTTGACCACATCCTGCGCCAGCCCGCGGTTGATTTGCGCGGTGTGCTCATCGCCAGCCAGCAGCAGCACGCCCAGGTCTGCATCCACCAGCTCCAGCGGTCCGTGACGGAAATGCGCCACGCTCATGCCCTCCAGGATCACTTTGGCAGCCTCTTTAAGCACCAGCGAGCCGTTCATCACCGCCGCCATCGAGCGCCCGCGGCCCAGCAGCACGGTGTTCTTATAGCATCCGCCAAAGGCATCCTTGAGTTCCTGCACGTACGCCGGCAGATGCTCCAGGTAGGCCTGCATCAAACCTGCCGCAGCTTGCAATTCAGCCAGCGGACCGTCCAACGGCTGCCCGAGCAGTTCCAGCGCTGCCAGCTGCGTCACCGCCAGCGTGGTCACGTAGGTCTTGGTCGAGACGGTGAACTCGCCGCCAGCGCTCAGCGGCAAGGTGACGCTGCATTCCGTGGCTACCGGGCTGTCCATATTGTTGGTCGTGCCGAGGATAAATGCCGGGCGGATGGGCTTGACCGCTTCGAGCAGTTTCACAATTTCGACGCTGAACCCGGACTGCGAGATGACCCACAACAGCGTGCGCGGCGTGATCTGCGCCATGCGGTAGTGCAGCAGGTCGGCGGTATCCAGCCACAGCACCGGCAGGCCGCTCTGTGAGAGGATCTCCACCGCGGGCACGGCTGCCATGTAGGAAGCCCCCATACCCGTGATCAGGATACGGTCAAATTCGCCCCGTGCCAGCATATTCGCCGCCTGACTCAAGGCCCCCGCCGGGTAGGACTGCAGCGCGTCCAGCAGCGCCTGAGGTTGATGCAAAATGTCATTAATGTAGGGTGAGGTTGTCGTCATTGTTTTCTTCCAAATAATTGAGGATGGCTCGCGCTGCACCCAGGATTCCCGCCTGGCTGCCCAGCTGCGCGTGCGCAATATGGATCTGCTCCACCGGCGCCATCACGTTATGCCGGTAAAATACGCGTCTGAAAGAAGACTCGAAAAGGTCAAATGAGTCCATCACGCCGCCGCTCAAGACCACCGTCTCGGGCATGAGCAGCGCCACCAGATTGACCATGCCCCAGGCAAGATACACGCCCACCTGGTCCGCCACCTGCAGTGCGGTCGGGTCGCCGCGGCGTGCGGCATCTACCATATGGTTAGCCGAGATATTTTCCAGCCCGCCCGCCAGCTCCTGCATCAGGCCGGGTGCCTTTACAGCCGCTTCGCGCGCCAGACGCCCGATAGCCGGCCCGGCAGCCAGCATTTCCCAGCAGCCTTTTCCCCCGCAGTAGCAGTCCGGCCCGTTCGGGTCGAGCAGCATGTGCCCGCCCTCGCCATGCAGCCCCTGGAATCCGCGGTAGATCTGCCCGCGATAAATAAAAGACGTACCAATGCCGGTGCCGACGGTCACTGCCGCCAGCCGTTCTACACCGCGCCCGGCACCCAGCCAGGCCTCGCCCAGAGCAGCCACATCCGCGTCGTTTTCCAGCACCGCGGGCACCTTGAAGTGCTTGCGCAGCGGGTCGAGGATGCTCACATTTTCCCAGGTGGGCAGGGTGTACGGGTTCTGCACCATGCCACGCTCGCGGTCGATCGGCCCGGTGGATCCCACGCCGATGCCCAGCAGCGTATGCGGACCGGCTTTATCCATCACATGCTGGATGACTGCGGTAATGCGCGCCAGTCCGTACTGCGGACCGCGCAGGGCTTTAATAGGGGCGATGTCTGCCGCCAGCAGCTTGCCGTCCAGGCTGACTGCCCCGGCGCGCACATTGGTGCCGCCCAGGTCGATGCCGACCACAATCGGTTCCATGCTAACCCTTTACCGCCCCGGCGGACAGCCCGCTGACGATGTAGCGCTGGAAAATCAGCGCCATGATCACCGGCGGCAGCGCCGCCAGCACACCGGCTGCCATCATAGCCGTGATGTCCACGGCGTAACGACCGGTAAATTCGGCGATGGCCACCGGCGCGGTCTTGGCTGCCAGAGTGCTGGTGAAGATCAGGGCGAAGAAGAACTCGTCCCAGGCCAGCAGGAAAATGAACAGTCCGGTAGAGACGATGCCCGGGGTGGCTACCGGCAGAATGACACTGAACAAGGTGCGCAGGCGGGAGCAGCCGTCAATGCGGGCAGCGTCCTCCAGCTCCATGGGCACCGATTCGAAGAAGGTGGTAATCATCCAGATGGCAAACGGCAGTGCAAAGCTCAGGTAGGTGATGATGAGCACCGTCGGCTTGTTGGTCAGCACCAGTTTGGCTGCCACGATGTAGAGCGGAATCACCAGAGAGATCTCGGGGATCATGCGCACGCTCAAAATGCTCATCAGCAGCTTATTTTTGAACGGCAGGCGCAGCCGTGCCAGGGCGTAGGCCGCCAACACTCCCACCAGCAGGCAGATCAGCGTGGTGAGCGTTGCCACCAGGAAGGAGTTGCCAAGGGTGACCTTGAAGGTGCTTGCAACCTCGGAAGCTGCCCGCCCGGGCAGCAAAATATCCAGGTAATTCTTGAAGGTTGGGTTTTTCGGGATGAAACTGGCGGGAACGTTCAGCAGTTCGGCGCGGGTGGAGATGCTGGAAAGCACCAGCCAGCTGATGGGTGCATAGATAAACACCAGCACCAGCGCCACCAGAATAAAATTACGGATACCAGACCACACCGATTTCTTATTCATGCGCGGTTCTCCGGCCTGTAAAGGAATTTAATATAGATCAGCGCCATGACCAGCGTAAAGGCTGAAATGAGGAACGATAAAGCCGAGCCGGAGCCGAGATGCCCGTAGGTGAAGGACTCGAGATAGGTCAGATAGGATATGGTCACGGTCCCGAACGCCGGGCCGCCGGATGTAATCACGTAGATGATGTCGAAGACGCGGAAGGCTTCCACCGTGCGCACCACCAGCGCCACCAGGATGGCGGGCTGCAGCAGCGGCAGGCGGATCTTGAGAAAACGCTGGAAGGCGTTAGCGCCGTCAACGGCTGCCGCCTCCTCCAGCTCGGTGGGGATGCCTGCCAGCGCCGCCTGCAAAATAATGGCAATGAAGGGTACGCTGTGCCAGATATCCGCCACAATGACCATGTTCATGGCGGTAAAGGGGTCTGTCAGCCAGGCCTGGTATTTGTCTATAATGCCTAAGGAAAATAAAAGTCCGTTCAAAGCGCCGTAATCGGCGTTATAGATCCAGCGCCACATGGCACCGTTGACGATGGTGGGCACCGCCCAGGGGATAATCAGGCTGGTACGCATAAAGCTCCAGCCGCGCGGTTTGGCATGGATCAGCAGCGCGATTCCCAATCCCAGCAGCAGTTCAAGCCCCACCGAGACCAGTGTGAAGTACAGGGTGCGTTTGATGGCCTGCCAGAACTGATCGCTTTTCAAAAAGTCCAGATAGTTGGTCAATCCAACGAAGTTCTGCGGTGTCGGATTGGAGAGCGGGGTATCGGTAAAACTCAAAACCAGGGTAAAAACGACCGGCAGGACCGTGACAATGAGGATGATCAGCATGCTGGGCGCCAGCAGCCCAATGCCGTCGATGATTTCCTGGCGGGCCAATGTCCGCCGCTTGACAACCTTCGTGTCTGTGCTCATGCCACCTCCAACCGGCTTGCCTGCGGGGGCAGTGCCCCCGCAGGCTTTATTGCCGTTAGGTTCGTAAAGAAACTACTTCGAGCCGAGGTCCACCCAGATGGCGGCGGCATCATCCAGCGCCTGCTGGGCAGTCTTGGAACCGGTCAGAGCTTCCTGCAGAGCCAGCTGCAGCGCCTTGGAACCTTCGCTGTAGTATGCCACCTTGGGGCGAACCTTTGAGAAGGGGATCTGTTCGCTGAACATCGGTACGGTGACGGGGGTAGCGGGGTTCAGAGCTTCCAGAGCGGTCAGAGCTTCGCCTTCGTAGTTGTTGGCCCACACGGGCAGCAGGTGAGCAGCGTATTCTTTCTGGATTTCTTCGCTGGTCAGGAACTTGACGAATTCCCAGGCGTCATCGGGGTTGGCTGACTTGGCGACAACCGAGAAGCCCATCGAGCCGTTGATGGTGGCACTCTGGACGCCGGAGCCTTCGAAGGCGGGCATCAGAGCCATCTTGACCTGTCCGGTGACCTGTGATTCCTCAGTGTTGAGGGCAGCCAGCTCGTACATATACAGCCAGTTGACGGCGAAGGCAGCCTTGCCCTGCGAGAAGACGTTGCGCACATCCTCTTCCACGTAGGTGATGGAAGCCGGGTTGGAAAGGCCGCTTTCGATGGAGTCAACCATCCACTGCAGGGTCTTGACGCCGATCTCATTGTTGAAGACCGGTTTGCCTTCGGCATCCACCAGAGCACTGCCGTTGCCCTCGAGCAGGGTCACGTAGTCGCAGATGGCGGCTTCAGCCTGAGCCCATGACCAGGCAATGGGGTACTCAACCAGACCCTGATCCTTGATGGCCTGACCCATTTCAGCCAGTTCTTCCCAGGTGGTGGGGGGAGCGCTGAAGCCAGCGTCCGCCAGGATTTTCTCGTTGTAGAAGAAATACTTGGCATCCAGCAGCCAGGGCATGCCGTAGGTTTTGCCGTCGACGGTGGTAATGGCCCAGGCTGATTCGAAGATGTTGGCCTTCATGTTGTCATCCAGGCGGTCGGTTACGTCCAGAATATAGCCATTCGCGGCGAATTCGGCGTACCAGATGTCATCGACCAGGATGATGTCGTAGGCCGGCGGGGTGGTGGACATGGCAGTGGCGATTTTGTCGTGCAGCGCATCATAAGATACGTACTCGATCTCGACCACCACGTTCGGGTTGGACGCGTTGAACTTCTCGACAATGGCGTTCATTTCTTCAGGGGTGGGTCCTGCCTGCTGCATAGCCAGCACGCGCAGTGTTTTGGGCCCGGCTTCTTCCTGGGCACCGGCGCAGCCCGCCGCGCCGATCAGGAAGACAACTACCAGCAATACACTCAAAATCCGATACATGCGTTTCATATTTTCTCCTTGATTCTCATCCTTATGGTTCTGAACAGTATTTTCCAACCGCGCCTCAGCGCGAAAATGGACCTGGGTTAGGTTTTCTGCCCCTCCTTTCCGGGAAATCAGCCTGGGTGGGAGACCGTGGTATGCTCCGTAATCGCATCCAGGACCTTCAAAATTCCTCCCAATGACGTGGCGCGGTAGCCAAGCGTGGACGCCGCCAGCGTCGGCTGGACGGGTACCACACCTTTCAACCGGCTCAGGATGGGTTCAATAAATAGATCGGGGTGCAGCGAAATGCCGCCTCCCAGGATGATGACTTCAGGATCGATGAGGGTGGCAACCGCCCCGATGGCCAATGCCAGATTGTCCACCGCCTGCTGGACCACCTTGCATGCCCAATCTTCGCCCAGCCTGGCTGCCGCAAAGATATCCTCAGCGGTCAATGGCTGGCTGCCGCGCGGGTCACCGGCTTCTTTGAGGGCCTCAACGGCCCTGGCGACCATGCCCGTGTGCGAAGCCTGGCTCTCTAATGCGCCGAAATCCTTGTAGGGATGCCCCAGCTCGCGCGTGTCGAGCGGCAGGTAGCCGATTTCCCCGGCGGCATGGTGGAAGCCGCGGAAAATCTTGCGGTCCACCACGATTCCCGCACCTATACCTGTGCCGACCGTGACGCATACCAGGCTGTCGGCTTCGCAGTGCTCGCCGAAGCCGTATTCGCCCAGGGCTGCCAGGTTGACGTCGTTTTCGATCAGGAAAAACAGGTCCGGGAAGCGTGCCGCCAGCCGGCTGACCAGTGGAAAATTGTGCCAGTGCAGGCTCGGCGCCCACTGGATAGAACCATCGTCAAGGTTGACGATGCCCGGCACGCCTAAAGCTGCGCCCAGCAGGCGGCAGCCGCTGCCGCGTGCGGCGTGCAGCAAGTCCTGCAGGATCAGGCAGACCTGCTCGAAGTTGTCCTCGGCGCTCTTTCGCACCCAGGGATTTGTAACTTCCTTAAAGATGCGGCCCTCCAGGTCGGAGACGGTGCCGTACATGCGCGTGCCGCCCAGGTCCAGACCGACCACCACGTGTGATTGCCCGTTGAAGGAGAGCAGCGCCCGCGGGCGCCCGCCGTTGATTTCGAAGGTGCCGTGCTCGTGCACCAGGTCCAGCGCAAAAAGCCCTTCCAGGTTGCGCATGACCGTTGGCAGGCTGGTATGCAGGCGCTGGGCGATTTCGGTGCGCGAAATGGGCCCCTGGCTGCGGATCAAGTCCAGGATGGCAGATTGATTGAGCTTGCGGATCAGGCTGGGATTGGCGCTGGCTTTCATTTGGGGGTGGAAAGCAATGGGGAGGGGGTTACTTTTTAACTGTAAGTAAGTAAGTTGGGATAATATCAGTATAGAAAGATTCGAGGGGGTTGTCAAGGACTCAAATACGGGACCCACCGACCGCCGCAGGCGGGGTAGAGCCACATTTCATGCGCCCGGGTTTATTGACCACTGGCGGGGTAGGGGCGCATATTATGCGCTCGGGTTAAGGGTCGACTAACCCCGCTCCGCTTCGCTTCGGGGGCGCAAAAACCGCGGGGTCGACCCCTACAAAATTGGTTTTCCGTAGGGTGGATACCGCATTTGTACCCACCAACCGCCGCAGTCGGCGTAGGGGCGCACGTTGTGCGTCCGATTTAGTCCTCGACCGAAAGTCATTCGGTGCGTACAAAAACGGTACGCACCCTACAAAACCGTGGTGAGACCAGCCTTACCCTTCCCGGGTGATCTCGCGCAGGGCTTCCGCGAAGCGCAACACTTCCTTGACCGTGTTGTAATGCACCGGACCGACGCGCACCATGCCGCCGGAGCCTTCCAACCCCAGGTCAGTGGTGACGTTGAGGGCGTAATAATTGCCGTCCCACACGAAAATGCCGCGCCTGGCTAATCCCTCGGCTACGCTGCGCGGATGC
>CAYPJS010000081.1:0-7439 GCA_964411135.1 uncultured Anaerolinea sp. | reverse complement strand
GCGCCGGGTTTGGGGGAAAAGCGCGCTGAATGCAGCCCGGGTGCTCCGTCCAGCGCGTCCACTGCCAGCCCCGAGTCGTCTGCCAGGGTCAGCAGACCGCTGGCAGCCTGGTAGGCGCAGGCTTTAAGCCTTGCATTTTCGGCGTAGGTTTCACCGGTCTCTTCGACATGCAGCTGCAGTCCGATCTCCGCTGGCAGCACCAGTTCAACCGGCAGTCCAGCCAGCACATCCTGCATTTCTATTAATTTCCCGCGGTTGGTACTGGCAATCAGCAGCTTCATTGTTAATTTCCTTAATATTTATAAAATTAATATTAATTTCTTGACTTGTTAATATCGGCATGCTATAATTTTCTCATTCGGTATTATATCTACAAACCACTGCCGTGACGCTCTCCCGCTATCCTCTTCGTATTAATGTTGGCTTCCTAATTCATCAGGAAATTGGCACCAGCCGAGATTTCGACTTTGAATTTCCGGCTGTTCAGCTATCGCAGGATTTCGGTTTGACCAATTTCACGGGGAAGGCGCATATCAGCCGGACAGCGCAGGGGTTGCTGGTGGAAGCGGATTTTGCCGGGTTTTTACTGCAAGAGTGTGTGCGCTGCCTGGATGAGTATTACCAACCCATTTCTGCCAACTTCACCGAACTTTATTCTTTCCGATACCGCCGCAATCTTGAATCGGAACTTTTTGTACCGGATGATGGCTTTATTGATCTTGGCCCGCTGGCCCGGGATTACCTGTTGTTGGAACAGCCGATCAAGCCCGTTTGCCGCCCCGACTGCAAAGGTTTATGTTCTTTCTGCGGGGTCAACCTGAACGAATCAGTCTGCGAACACCAATCCCAGCCGGTCGAAGAATAGATCCCAACACGCGGGCGGCTGGATATCTTACCCCAGGGGTAATCTTATTATCAGTTTCTTTGATCTCACCAGCAGCACCGCCGACCCCTAATTTGATCAGGGGATAACAACCACCTAACCGCAGGCAGGTTGTCTGGATTCCGGCTCCAGCGCGATTGTCGGGCACTATCTCATCATTTACTTTGTGGGGGTACATGTTAGAGGAGGACGGTAGTGGCAAATCCGGGTAGAGTAAAACGAAATACTGAGATTCTGAGCATGTTACTGGAAAAAGCCGATGTTCAAGGGTACCTGACCACCGACGATTTGATAGAGGTATATCCAGACGTGACCCAGGACGCTGAACGCCTGCAAGCCATGGTAATGGCACTGCGCCGGCGCGGGGTGGATTTCCTCGACCGCGAGACTGAAGCGGGATTGAAGGATGACGACCTGCTGGCCGACGCCGAATCGGATATGGAGCCGTTCACATCCATCGAATCCATTTCCTCCGATGATACGATTGGGCTTTACCTGAAAGAAATGTCGCGGGTAGCTCTGCTTAACAGCGAAGAGGAACTCGACCTGGCGCGCCGTATCGAACGCGGCCGCTATGCCACCCGCGCCATGGACCGCCTGAATGGCACGTGCTCACCCAAACGGCGCCAGGAGCTCGATCACCAGGCTGAAGATGGCATCCTGGCCCGCGAACATCTGATCAAAGCCAACACCCGGCTGGTGGTCAGCATTGCCAAGCGCTATATCGGGCGCGGTGTACCCTTCCTTGACCTGATCCAGGAGGGCAACCTGGGGCTGATGAAGGCGGTAGAGAAATACGAGTACCGCCGCGGCTTCCGCTTTTCCACTTACGCCACCTGGTGGATCCGCCAGACCATTACCCGCGCCATTGCTGACCAGGGCCGCACCATACGGGTTCCGGTGCACATGGTGGACCGCATCCGACAGCTGTACCGCCTGACCCATGAACTGGAACAAAAGCTGGGGCGCATTCCCAACACTGAGGAGCTGGCAGTCGAGCTGAACGTGCCGGTCAACAAGGTGGATTGGATGCTGCGCGTCTCGTGGCTGCCGTTGTCATTGGAGAGTCCGATCAATGATGATGAAGAGGACTCCGAATTGGGCATGTTTGTGGAGGACCAGCAGACCCCCTCTCCGATTCAGAGTGCTTATTCCAAAATGCTGCGCGAGAAGATCGAAGCAGTGCTGGAAACCCTTCCACCGCGCGAAGCTCGCATTCTACGCCTGCGCTTTGGCCTGGAGAACGGCCATACTTACACGCTGGAAGAGGTGGGACAGAAGTTTGGATTGACCCGCGAGCGCATCCGCCAGATTGAAAGCAAGGCGCTGCGCCGCCTGCGTCACCCGCGCCGCTCGCGCCAGCTGAAAGAATACTTATAGTCCATCGAACCTTCCCAATAACGCGCCGTAGTGCTGCAATCAAACGGCGCGTTTTATTTATCATCCGGAATCAAGTACAGGAAGAACCTCATGGAATTTGTGTTGGAAGATATTCTCAAAATTGCACTGGCGATTGTGGCTGGCGGGTTGATCGGGCTGGAACGGGAATTCCGCGATAAAGCAGCCGGTTTCCGCACTCTGATTTTTATCTGTCTCGGGGCTGCCCTGTTCGCCATCCTTTCATCCAAAATGGCCGGGGACAAGGACCCAACACGCATTGCTGCCAGCATCGTGACCGGGGTCGGCTTCCTGGGGGCTGGCGTCATCATGCGTGAAGGCGGGCGGGTGACCGGGTTGACCACCGCCGCCACGATTTGGATGACCGCAGCCTTTGGCATGGGCATCGGGGCTGGCGATTACGCGTTGGTGGGTGCCGCGCTGGGGCTGGCGATGATCGTCCTGTGGCTGTTCCCGTTCATCGAGCGCCGTATTGATAATGCCATTGAGGAGCGCTCTTATGAAATCATCTGTAGTTTTTCACCGGGAAAATTAAAGGAATTGGAAACCCTGTTCCGCGAATGCGGGCTGCGGGTACGCGAGCACCGTCAGATGAAGAGCGAAGGCGAATGGGTTTTCAAATGGCATGCGCGCGGTCCCGTGGCTGCACACCAGAAGCTGGCAGATCAACTGGTTCATGACGAAGAGGTGCGGGCATTTAATTTCTGAAAAGCCTGCGGCAGGGTACAATTAGGGCATCAATCTGCCTGGAAATCGAATGAATATCATCAAAACTGAAATCCCCGACGTGCTGCTGCTCGAGCCAAAAGTATTCGGTGATGCACGCGGCTTCTTCATGGAAACCTACCAGCAAAAGGTCTTTGCCGATGCCTGCCTGCCGGTGAATTTTGTGCAGGACAATCACTCGGGCAGCCACCGGGGCAGCTTGCGCGGCTTGCATTACCAGATCAGCATGCCGCAGGGTAAGCTGGTGCGGGCCGTGGTGGGAGAGGTCTTCGATGTGGCGGTTGACATCCGTAAATCTTCATCAACTTTCGGGCGCTGGGTGGGCGTGACTCTTTCGGCAGAGAACAGGCGCATGCTGTGGGTGCCGCCAGGTTTTGCTCACGGTTATTATGTCATCAGTGAATGGGCTGAATTCTTATACAAGACCACGGATTTTTATGCGCCGCAGTTCGAGCGCACCATCCTGTGGAATGATCCACAAATTGGCATCGGTTGGCCTCTGGTTGACGGGCAATCCCCCCTGATTTCAGCCAAAGACGCAGCCGGGTTACCCCTCTCGCAGGCCCAGGTTTACGAATAACGCTCCCAAGGAGACGGGATGAAAAATGTACTGGTCACCGGCGGTGCCGGATTTATTGGAAGTAACTTTGTACGCTACATCCTGCAGCACGAACACGGGGCAAAGGTGGTCAATCTGGATGCGCTGACGTACGCCGGCAGCCTGGAGAACCTTAACGGCCTGCCCGCACCGGAGCGCTACCATTTTGTTCAGGGGGATATCCGTGACCGCCGCCTGGTGGACGGGCTGCTGCGCCAGCACCGGATTGATACCATCGTCCACTTTGCCGCTGAGACCCATGTGGACCGTTCAATCGTCGACCCGGGCGCTTTCATCCAGACCAATGTAGTGGGCACCTTCACCCTTTTGGAGGCAGCGCGAGCTTACTGGCTGGTTGAGAAAGCCCTGCCTCTGGAGGAAGTGCGTTTCCACAATGTCTCCACCGACGAAGTGTACGGCACCCTCGCCCCGCAGGACCCGTCTTTCACCGAAAACACACCCTACGCACCGCGCTCGCCCTATGCCGCCTCTAAAGCCTCTGGCGACCACCTGGTGCGCTCTTATTTCACCACCTACGGACTGCCGGTATCCATCACCAACTGTTCCAACAACTACGGTCCTAACCAGTTTCCCGAAAAACTGATCCCGCTGATGGTGCTTCACGCGCGCGACGGTAAACCGCTGCCGGTATATGGCGACGGTCAGCAGATGCGCGACTGGCTGTACGTAGAAGACCACTGCGAGGCTATCCATCAGGTGATCCTGCGCGGTCGCCCGGGCGAAACCTATGCTGTGGGCGGCGACAACAACCCGCCTAATTTGGAGATCGTGGAGACCATTTGCGCCATCATGGACGAAATGGCGCCGAACTCGCCCTACTGCCCGCACGAACAGCTAATTCAGTACGTGGCTGACCGCCCCGGGCACGACCGCCGCTATTCCATCGCCATCGACAAGATCCGCAGCGAACTGGGTTGGCAGCCCAGGCAGTCGCTGCAGACCGGCTTACTTGAAACGGTCAAGTGGTATTTGGACCACCCTGAATGGGTTGAGGCTGTTTCGCAGCAGCCCGATTACCAGGGCTGGATCCAGCGAAATTACACCAACCGGGCTGGAGGTGCAAAGTGAAAGGCATCATTCTGGCTGGCGGCAAAGGAACGCGCCTCTACCCGATCACCATCGGAGTCAGTAAGCAAATGCTGCCGGTATACGACAAGCCCATGATCTATTATCCGCTGTCGATGCTGATGCTGGCGGGAATCCGCGAGATATTGATCATCAGCACGCCCGAAGACCTGCCTGGCTATAAGCGCTTGCTGGGCAGCGGAACGCAGTGGGGCTTGCGCTTCGAGTACGCCGAACAGGCCGAACCGCGCGGACTGGCAGAGGCCTTCATTATCGGCGAGAAATTTATTGACGGGCAGCCGGTGTGCATGATCCTTGGCGATAATATCTTCTACGGGCACGGCCTGCCGGGACAGCTGCGCAAAGCCTCCGAGATTATGGACGGGGCTGTCGTGTTCGCCTACCCGGTCCGTGACCCTGAACGCTACGGCGTGGTCGAGTTTGATGCCGATTTCAACGCGCTCAGCATTGAAGAGAAGCCCACAACGCCGCGGTCGAATTACGCTGTGCCGGGGGTCTATTTCTACGACCGGCGCGTGACAGCCCTGGCGCGCAGCCTCAACCCCTCACCGCGCGGCGAACTGGAGATCACAGACTTGAACCGCCTGTACATGGCCGAGGGTAAGCTGCAGGTTCAGGTGCTGGGGCGCGGCGTAGCCTGGCTGGATGCCGGCACGCACGAATCGCTGCTGCAGGCTGCCACTTTTGTGCAAACGGTCGAGGAACGGCAGGGCATGATGATCTCGTGCCCCGAGGAAATCGCCTACCGCATGGGCTTTATTGATAATGCCCAACTGCGCAGGGAAGCCGAACGCATGAACGGCAACGCCTACGGCGCCTACCTGCTGCGCCTGGCGGATGGGAAGATGGAGTAGGCGGTGAGGATCTTGCTTTTCGGTAAGGTCGGGCAGCTTGGCTGGGAACTTAACCGCAGCCTGTTAACGTTGGGTGATCTGACCGTGTTGGACTATCCGGACGTGGATTTCAACCAGCCGCAAACCCTGCCGGGAATCGTGCGGGCCGCCCGGCCGGATGTAATCGTCAATGCTGTGGCCTATACCAACGTGGACAAAGCCGAAAGCGAGCCGGAGGTTGCCCGGCGCATCAACGCCGATGCGGTGACGGAGATTGCCCGCGAAACGAAAAGGCTGGGAGCCTTCCTGATCCATTACTCCACCGATTACGTCTTCGACGGCACCAAGGGCAGCCCGTATGTTGAGGCTGACGCGACCAACCCGCTGAATATCTATGGCAAGACCAAACTGGCGGGTGAGCAGGCAGCCGCGCAGGCGGAGCGCTATCTGACCTTCCGCACCAGCTGGGTGTACAGCACGCGCAGCGGCGGGTTCGTGAGCAAGGTGCTGGAATGGGTCAAAACCAGGACCGAGCTGAGGATCGTCGATGACCAGATCGGCAGCCCCACCTGGAGCCGCAACCTGGCAGAAGTGACCGGGCAGCTGATAGCACGATACGGCATTGACCGCGGATGGCTGGAAGAACGCAGCGGGTTGTATCATTTAGCCGGGGCTGGTTCTGTCAGCCGGTATGAATGGGTAAAAGAGATTTTGCGCCTGGCGGGGCGGGAGGATATTAAGGTCGTGCCTGCAAAGACAGTCGAGTTCCCCACGCCGGCCTTAAGGCCGATGAATTCGGGGCTGGATTGCGGGAGGGTGGAGCGTAAATTGTTGATCCCGCTGCCAGATTGGAAAATCAATCTGGCGCAGTGTTTGGAAAATTAGCCTGTAATCAGCACGATCTCCAGAACTCTACTTGCGGCGTCCCTCACGGAGCGGCGATAAAAGGTTCGTGTCCATCACAGCCAGTATTGCGGAAAGGCTAACTTTTCGTAAGCACTGCACCGATTGCCGTTTTCGAAGAATTTTCGGCAGTCCAGTGATGGCATCCCATTTCGCTTTGAGGTAGACTGTTTTCCCAGTATTTATAAGTGAATTGAGAGCCAGCAGTGTGTTGACTGCTATATGCAGCGGAAGGAAAATTGCCAGCAAGAGACCGGGCATGTTTTTAAAAAAGGTCCAGACCATGTTCCGCTGGTGATAGTACGCAGCTTGAGGACTTCTCGGACCTGAACTGCCAGAACCAACATGCAGCACCTCGGCATTTGGCAGGTATATGCAGCGGACGCCTGCCAGGCGCAGCCGGAACCCAAGGTCTATATCTTCTGTGTAGGCGAAGTAATCGGGGTCAAAACCGTCAACCAGATCGAAAGCACTTCTTGGGTAAACCGCTGCAGCCCCGCAGGCACTGAACACTTCTACCTCGGATGTGGTACCCTGTGCAACAGGTGCCTGATAAGATCGATGCCAGACCAACCCTGAAATATGGTAAATATCGCCCTCGCCATCCAAACGGTCGGGTCGATCTGCCATAATCAGCCGTGAAGCGAGAGAACAATCCGGGTACTTTTGAGTGCCCGTCAGGACATTTTCAAGCCAATCGGGTTTAGGAAAGGCATCTGAATTGAGGAGGGCCAGGTATTGGCCTTTGGCCAGGCTTGCACCCAGGTTGTTGCCGCCTGCAAAACCCAGGTTCTTCTCCTCACGGCGATGCCGGAGATTTATCTGGGGATAACGATCCAGAACGCCGTCCGGCAGTGATTCCGGAGAGGCGTTGTCGATGAGAATGACTTCGAAATCGCGGAATGTCTGTTGGTTGAGGGAGTCTAGGCAGCGTTGGATGTATTGAGCACCCTTCCAATAGAGGATGATGACGGAAAAGAGGGGGAGCGAT
>CAYPJS010000080.1:0-10942 GCA_964411135.1 uncultured Anaerolinea sp. | reverse complement strand
GCGGTGGCGTTGTTATGGTCATGCAACCCTGCGTTGGTCGGGCAGATCGACCTGACCTTCCAGCTGCTGCAAAACAGTGCCTGGGATGCCCCAGACCCAGTCAGCTGCGGAGGCCCGGCAGGCGGGCTGAGCGATTACACCTACGGCTACGGGGCGCTGGATGTGTTCGCTGCCGGATGGGGGCAGTGCATCTTGAATACCTACCTGCCGGTCATCACTCGCTAGGGGTGGTCTGCGGAACTCCCTCAACCAGCACCACGACCCGGTCGATGGCTGCGCCGGCGGCGTAGACAGTCATGTTGAAATCAACCTGAGCAGGGCCGCTTAACGGCTCGTTCAACTCCCACTGCCGGATGCCTGTAACGCGACCATCAGCCGCGTAGGCAATGGCTGCTGCCTGCAGCCGGCTGGCTGCGGCAGCCGTATCGCCAAGCTGGAAGGTCCCGCTGGCAACCGCGCTCAAGCCGTCTGGGGCGATAACCACATCCGTGCCGGGCTGCTGGATTGACAAAAAGCGTCCGGATGCTGGAGGTACCGGCAGAGCAGTCAACAATTCAACCGAGAGGTCAAAGCTGGCGGGCAGCGGAGCAGGGAAATATGCTGAGAGCGCCATCTCACCGCCTGGCAGCACCTGGTTAAGGGGTGCGAAAGCTGTAATTGTGCGGATTTCTCCACTGGTGCGGTCGTAGAGGTGAATAGCAGCCGATAGGCCCTCGACGCCGTACTCCTGCGGGTTGATGGCAGTGGTAAAGCACCACAGACCGCCTTCTGCCGACGGGTAGCAGGCGGGCAGCCCAACGCTCATGCCGATCGGGGTGGGCAGCGGCGGATTGTCGGGATCGGGGGTGGGGGTGTAGAGCGGAGCCGGGATATTCAGACTGGCTCCGATGCTCAAAAAGCGCGGATCGACGGTCGGGTTGGCAGTTAGAAGGTCCTCAAGCGTCAGGCCGTAACGGATGGCAATGCCCCATAAGTCCTCACTGGCGCGAACCACGTGGGTGCGCGGGGTTGGGGTTGCGGTCGGTAAGGGTGTCGGCGTGGCGGCGTTGGTCGGTGTAGGCGTGGTGGACGGCTGCGGGCCGCCGTAGGTCGAGAGCACACCGGTGCGCGTGAACGCGGGAGTGGGTGTCCCCTCCAGGGAGGACGGCGCGCACGAACTTAGAATGAGCAGCAGGAGGATGGCTGCCAGTATTTTTTTCATACCCGAGATTATACCCTGCCGCGATGGTTACTCCCTTTTTCCACCTTGACAGGTGTATTTAATAGAACAATAATAGAACAAAAATTCTAAATTATGACCCGAATCCTATTCCTACCGAACGACCGCACTTTATTTACGCTGGAGTCCACGGACCCCCCTGAACACCTGATCCGTAAAGTTAACCAGGGTACATGGCAGCGGCCAGACCTTCTCTCCGGGGTAAGCAGTCTTCCCGATCCGGTTACGCTGCATGCCGTTCAGCTTGGCAAATCTGCAGTTTTGATCTTTCGCCCGGCAGATCCCGGTTTTGTAGAGCAAACCGATTTCAGTCAGGCCTTGCTCAACCCGCGCCAGCTGCTGGTGCTGCAGCTCCTTTCACGAGGCATGACTGTGATGAAAATTGCCAGGGAGCTTGGTGTTTCACGCCGTACCGTTTTTCTGCACATGGCAGCCATCCGGCGCAAATTACGGGCTGCCAGCATGCCAGAGGCAGTCAGGCGTGCCATTGAACTGGGTCTCTGCCAGGCGCCAGCATCGGGCTTCCCGCCTGGTAACCTGCCCGTTTCACAGAAACCGTAATCCAACTGTAATTTCATTCACCTTGAAGAGCACGCCTGCGTATGCTAAACTGATACCATGCCCGTCGACGACACATTATTTAAGGAAGTCCGTAAGGCGGTCGAGCAGGGGGACCGCGCCCGCGCCAAGGATTTGTTAACCCGCGCTTTGCAGCGAGATCAGAACGACGCCACCGTCTGGCTGTGGATGAGCGCTGTGGTCGATTCACCGAAAGAGAGGGCTTACTGCTTGCGTGAGGTGCTGCGCATTGACCCGGATAACACGGCCGCAAAACGCGGCTTGAATATGATGGGCGAAATCCCGCCTGAGCCGCTGCCCGAACAACCGCAGCGCTTCAAGCGGCGCAACTGGCAGGCGGAAATGGAAAAAGCTGCCCGTCCCAAAGTGACTACCTCCTGGAAAAAGGTAGCCTTATACGGCGGAGCAGGGATCCTGGCCCTTGGGCTGGTCCTGTTTGCAATTATTGGACCGAACGCACGCAAGAAACCGGAACCGGGACCTCAATCTTACAGGCCCTACCCCACCATGACCTTTACGGTAACTGCCACCCCCACCGTTACGCCTACCCCCAGCGAACCCACACCACCCTGGCAGGCGCTGGCTGCTACCTATACACCCACGCCGTTGTATGTCAACACGCCGCATCCGATTATTGAGGCCTACAGCCTGTCAATTCGCGCCTTGCAGCGCGGCGACCTGGCCAAAGCGATCGAATATCTGAATCAGTCGATCCAGTCTGAGGGCAATGCCCCCGACCTGCGCTACCTGCTGGGCGAAGCGTACCGTCTTTCAGGACGCTACGAAGAGGCTATTGAGTCCTACGAACAGGCCATTTCCATCCAGTCTGGTTTTGCACCGGCGTACCTGGGACGCGGACTGGCGCGCTGGGCGATGGATGCAGGGCAGGTCGAACCGGTCCGCGATGACCTGGAATCTGCGCTCAGTCTGGACCCCAGACTGCCGGAGACCATGACGCAGCTCGGTTTGCTGGAGTTTAATAACGGCAACTTTGAGGGGGCTCTTGAACGGTTCAATGCCGCCGAGGCAGTCAACCTGGCCTTCCCGATTACGTATTATTACCGGGCACGCGCGCATTTGGCAATGAACCAGGCGGATGCCGCTGTTGCGGATGCTGAACGCGCCTCTCAGCAGGATCTGACCATGCTGCCAGCTTTCCTGACACTCGGCGATGCCATGCAGGCTGCCAGCCGTTTGATCGATTCGATCGTGCCGTACGAAATCTACTTGCGCTACACCCCGGACCCCGACCCGGCGGTCTATTACAGAATTGCCCTGGCCTATAAAGAAGCCGGTGATCTGCTGTCTGCGCTCGACTCGCTGAATAAAATGCTGGCAGAAGTGCCAGACAGCGCAACGGGTCTGGTGGAGCGCGGCAATGTGCATCTGGAAATGGGCAGCATCGATCCAGCCGCGCAGGATTATGAGGCAGCGCTTGCGATTGAAGGGGAAAACTTTGATGCGAAAATTGGCCTTGCTCGGGTGTTGGGTGCACGGCAGGCTTATGCTGAGTCTGTGGAAGCCTTCAATGACCTGATGAACGACGATTTGAATGATGCACAGCGCGGAAAAATATTCTTTTACCGTGCTCAGGCGCTCGAAACGGTTGATCCAATGACTGCTATAATCGACTGGGAGCAGATCCTTGCTTTGCCTGAGGGGGCCGTGCCTGCCAGGTGGCTGGAAATGGCCCGGACGGGCTTGAATGCCTTGTATACGCCCACCCCGCCCCAGCAAGATCTGCCCGCGACTCCCACGCCCCAACAGACGCCGTAATCCGTCCTATTTGCTGGCTCTGATTTGACCGCAGGGTCTGGGGCAATAAGCCAAATTGGAGCGACGCATTGCAGTTATCCCAGCTTACCCAGTTGATTGGGCGCCGTCGTAAGCGGCGGGCAGAGCAAACCAACCGCAGCCGCAGACCGTTCCGGCAGCTTGGTTTGATTCTGGCGGTTGGGCTGCTGTTGGCAGTGGCGCTTGCCGCAGGCGGGCTGGCTGTGGCCTATTCATCCCTGACTGCTGATCTACCGTCGGTGGCCAGCCTGCCGGTGCTCCTGAATGCACAGAATGGCACCCTTCTGCAGCCCACCCGCCTGTATGACCGTACCGGCGAGCATATGGTGGCGGCGCTGGAGAATCCAGGTATTGAGCGGCGCTTTTTGCCGCTCAACCCTGCCATGACGGAACATATGAGCCCGCTGCTGGCTCAGACGGTGGTGGCTTTGGTCGAGCCGAATTACTGGCAGGCGCCGGTGATCGGATTAAGCAGTCTGGCGGCTGAACGGCCGGACACGATCGCGGAAAGGCTGGTGACCAGCCTGCTGCTGCCCGGGGAAGAAAACGATTTTAGGGGCAGGCTGCGGGTGCGTCTGCTGGCTGGCGAGGTATTGACCCGCTACAGCCGTACTCAGGTGCTCGAATGGTATCTCAACAGCGTTTCCTTTGGGCATCTCACTTTTGGGGCAGACTCGGCCGCCCAACTTTACCTGGGCAAAGGTGCCGGTGAACTGGATGCCTTTGACACTGCTCTGCTGACCGCAGCCCTTGAATCCCCGGCGCTCAACCCGATGGATGCACCAGCAGCAGCCCGTGACAGACAGCTGAGCGTATTAAACCGCATGGCGTTGGCTGGCGTAATTACCCCCGAGGAATTCGAGCAGGCTTTGGTGCGACCTGCAATTGACGCATTAAAGGGCCCGGAGGAGGCACCATTTGCCAGGGCTTTTACCCAACTTGTTTTAGATCGGATTAATGAGGATATCGATAGGCAGCTGCTTGAGCGCGGTGGCTTGCGCATCATCACCTCCCTGGATTACGACCTGCAGATGCAGCTCGTCTGCACCCTGCACACACAGCTGTCCCGCCTGGAGGGCTCCAACGAGGCGGCTGCTGCGGATTGTCCGGCGGCCAGCCTGCTGCCATCCCTGCCGTTGACAGCCAGTGGGGCAGCTCCAGGAGCCGAAACAGCCGCCAGTGCCGTGCTGCTGGATCCGATCACCGGGCAGGTGCTGGCGCTCACCGGAGACACCACCCTTGCAGGCGGAGAGGCGTCAAAAATGGCGGCGCATCCTTCAGGCACGATGCAGAACCCCTGGCTGGCGCTGGCGGGTTTTGCCCGCAGCCTGAGTCCGGCAACCCTGGTTTGGGACATCCCGCCCGAAGATACTGGCGAAGTTGAGACGGTTGCGGGTTTTCACGGTCCAGTCCGGTTGCGGACAGCCCTGGTAAACGATTATCTGGCAGGCTTGAACACGGTGCTGCAGCAGGTTGGCGCACCCGCCCTGGCTGCGACCGCGCACAGCCTGGGCCTGGAAGGCTATACCCTTCCTGTCGACGTGGATGAAGTGTTAAAGGCCGGCCCGGAGCTAACACCGCTGCAGATTGTTTTTGCGTTCAATGCTTTCAGCGCCCTCGGGCAGCAAAGCGGGGTCAGTTCGAAAGTCTCGACTACACTCGAACCGCAGCTGGTCCTATCAGTCCTGGATGCACCCTCCGAGTGGCCGATCAGTGCGGCTAACAATGAGACCCGGCCGATCGTCAGTCCGGAATTGGCTTATCTGGTGCATAACGTTCTGGCTGATGAGGCGGCGCGCTGGCAGAGCCTGGGGCACCCCAATCCATTGGAGATCGGACGGCCTGCCGGGGCAAAGACAGGTATTGCCGGGGACGGCAGTTCAACCTGGGCTGCCGGATATACGCGGCAGCTTGCTGGTGCTGTATGGCTGGGGTACGATCCGGATCGCACCGGCACACCCCCTCTGGAGGTTCAATCAGCAGCGGGCATCTGGCATGCGCTCATGCAGTACGGCACACGCGGACAGCCGGTGTTGAACTGGCAGATGCCGGCGGGCGTTACGGTTCGTGAAGTTTGCGATCCTTCCGGACTGCTGCCGACTGCCCAATGCCCGAAAATAGTGACCGAGGTCTTTTTGCAGGGTACCACACCCCTGGTCACTGATAATCTTTTCCGCCTGTTCCAGGTCAATCGTGAAACCGGCCGCCTGGCGACTGCTTTCACGCCGCCTGAGTTGGTGGACCAACAGGTTTTTCTGGTGGTGCCACTCGAGGCACAGGCCTGGAGCCGCGCAGCACAATACCCGGTTCCCCCGCAGGAGTACGACACGATTTCCTTGCGCCCGGCAGATAAGAACGCCAGTATTGATAGTCCGGCGCAGTTTTCGAACGTACGCGGCAGGTTGAGCATTAGAGGTTCAGCTGGCGGCGAGGGATTTTCGAGCTACAGCCTGCAGTTCGGGCAGGGCATCAACCCGACCTCATGGCAGACAGCTGTTGGACCCATCCAGTCACCGGTTCAGCATGGCTTGTTGGGGGAAATTGATACGGAAGGGTTGAATGGATTGTACGTCATCCGTTTAATGGTGGTCCAGCAGAACCAGCTGGTCAAAACCGATCTGCTGCAGGTCACAATTGATAACACTCCGCCTCAGGTGACCATCCCGTACCCGCTGGAGGGGCAGGTTTTCAGCGGTGTTTCACAGCGGGCAATTACGCTTCAAGCTGAAGCGCTTGACGATACCGGTCTGGATCATGTGGAATGGTGGGTGGATGGGCGAAAACTCGGTGAGCGTAAGGAAAAACCGTATGCCTGGGTTTGGGATGCGGCTCCGGGGAAACACACCCTGCAGATAAGGGCAGTCGACCTGGCTGGCAACGAAACAGCTGCCGAAGAAATCATTTTCGAAGTTCAATAACCTGCAGGGGACATCTGTATAAAACAAGGTGCGAGCCGGGTTACACTGGTGCTTCATCGGCCGCCGCGCCATTTAATAAATAAGGTAAATATGATAAAATTAGTGCGTAAACGTAAAGCGGTATGGAGGTCGTATCTTGATGGACAGGTATATGCAGGCGGCTTATGAGGAAGCCAAAAAAGGGATGCGCGAGGGCGGCATCCCGATCGGATCCGTGTTGGTGGTGGACGGGAAAATAATCGGCAGAGGGCATAACCGGCGCGTCCAGCGCGGAAGCCCAATCCTGCATGCCGAAATGGATGCCTTTGAGTCGGCCGGGCGGTTGAAGGCACGCGATTATCAGCGGGCAGTATTGTATTCGACCCTCTCGCCGTGCGACATGTGCACCGGCGCGACTCTGTTGTACAAGGTGCCCCGGGTTGTGGTGGGTGAAAACCGCACCTTCCAGGGCGCTGAGGATATTCTCAAGGCACGCGGGGTGGATGTGGAGGTATTGAACGATCCGCAGTGCATCGCTATGATGGAGGAGTTCATCAGCACGCACCCGGACCTTTGGAATGAGGATATAGGGGAGTAGCCCATCCTTGAATGGAGTTTTTATTAAAACAGGCCAAGGGCCTGTTTTTTTGAAACTTTTTTCGAGGGATCAGCGTATATAGTGTAACTTAATTACATATTACGCAAAGGATATTTCGATGACTGACACATCTCAAACCGTTGTAAAAACGATCGACCAGGGACCTGGCTGCCTGATCCGCATTCTGTACTTCATTTTTGTCGGGCTGTGGCTGGGCGGAATCGTCACCGTGGCAGCCTGGGTGCTGAATATCACCATTATCGGGCTCCCGCTCGGGCTGTGGCTGCTCAACCGCCTGCCGCAGTTGATGACGCTCAAGCCGGTGCAGACCCAGGCAAAAGTAACTGTGGTGGACGGTAAAGTCGTATACCGCGAGTCGGCGCTGCCACCGCACCCCTTCTTGCTTCGCGCAGTTTACTTTCTGCTCATTGGCTGGTGGTTCAGCCTGGTCTGGTTGATCCTGGCCTGGTTGTTGACCGGCATCACCCTTGGGCTTGGTTTGCCAATCGCTTTCTGGATGTTTGACCAGGTGCCGGCCTTAACCACACTGGCGCGCTATTAAAAAAACAAACGCCCTTCTCGTAAAAGAAGGGCGTTTGTTTATGTTGGAAATTGGGACTAGAGAACCTTAACCTGTGCTGCCTGCAGACCCTTGGGGCCCTTTTCGACAGTGAACTCTACTTTTTGTCCTTCTTCCAGGGAATGGTAACCCTCACCAACGATGGCTGAATGGTGGACGAATACATCCGGACCATTCTCCTGGGCGAGAAAACCATAACCTTTGGTATTGTTGAACCATTTTACTGTTCCTTGAATACGCTCTGCCATTTCAAAACACTCCTGATTTCTTTTTCTAAAAGCTGATTAATAACGCCGTGGTCCACCGCCACGGTTTTTATTTGTGTTAGGACGACGATTGCCATAGCCACCTTCGCGCCTGCCACCAAAACCACCGCCCGTCGATTCTTTCTCGCGGGCAGGTCCTACCTTGATTTCACGACCGTCCAGCATATACCCGTTGAACATCTGGGTTGCTTTGGCTGCATCGGCCTGGGACCCCATCACAACGAATGCAAACCCTTTCGATTCACCAGTTGCCCGGTCTTTAATCAGGTCTGCTGAGACAATCGTACCAGCCTGAGCTAAAAGCTCACGCAGGTCCTCTTCTTTCGTCGCGAAGGACAAGTTTCCAATAAAAAGCTTTACTTCCATTTTCTCTCCTTTTCAGGCACGATCACCAAAAAAGCTGCCGACCTATAAGAGGTTTGGCAGCTAGTACGACAACCCTTTTATACTGACGCAGATAGTATAACATAAATTGACCATATAATGCGAATGGATAATTAAACCAATCAACCATTTTCGGGCTTAAATGTGGATAATTTGCATGCTGGAAAGGGGAAGCAATATAAGATTGCAAGAAAATGAATCAGCACGCAGTCTGAGGCCTGTGGCATAATTATTAAGCTTTGGATATCAGGAAGGTACCGGGTGGATGGTCAGGCTGGCGGCGGGTAAACTATTACGGGTTTTAGGCATCCTGGCGGGGGTGACGATCATCACCTTCCTGCTGATGCATGCCATCCCGGGCAACCCGTGGGATAGCTATTCAACTGCACCTACCATGGTGCAGGGTTTTGTGAGCACGGATGTGTATCAACGCGAAATCAGCAAGCATTTTGGTCTGGACTTGCCGTTATGGCGTCAGTATACACGTTACATCCTTGGCGACTTTGACCCGGACGGCATTTTTACCTGCGGAGTGGTCTGCGGCAACCTGGGACCGTCGCTTACACAGCGCGGACGCAGTGTGCAGGATATTCTGTTTAAAGCTCCTGAGGGTCGATCCGCCTGGGATTCGCGCTTCGGCTACTCAATCCGGCTTGTGGTTTTGAGTTTCCTGATCGCAGTTGTCTTGGGCATACCATTGGGCATCCTGATTTCGTACCGGCCGAACAGCCCATTCAGCCGCGCTGTATCAATCGGACTGGCAGCCTTGATTTCCATCCCCAATTTTGTGCTCGGACTTCTGGCGATCATCGTGCTGGCGACGGTTCTGCATGTCATCAATGTCCTGGCAGATTGGAGCCAGCCTTCCAGTTGGATTGTACCGGCGGTAGTGCTGGCGGTTATGCCCTTGTCCAGCATCGCCCGGGTGACCCAGGCATCGGTGGTCAACACCATCCACGAAGACTATGTCCGTACTGCCTACGGCAAGGGCCTGTCCAAAAGCGGGGTAATGTTCAAGCATGTGCTGCGCAACGCGCTCATCCCGGTGGTCATGTTCGTTGGCCCAACATTGATGGAACTGTTCACTAGCCTATTTGTGGTCGAAAGCTTGTTTGCCTTTCCGGGTTTTGGAAATGAATACTGGTTGGCAGTACTGCGGCTGGACTACCCGATGATCATGGGAATGACCATCGTCTATGCCACTGGTATCCTGGGCGTGAATCTGCTCATCGAAATCGCCTGCAACGCGCTCGACCCGCGTCTGCGCGAAGTCAAACGACAGGGAGCTGCCTGATGGGACTGTTTCCCTGGAAGCGTGCCGTTCGGATGAAATCGGTCTGGTTCAGTCTGCTGGTGATTCTTGGTTTTGGACTGGTGGCGGTTTTCGCTGACCACCTGGCACCCCAGGACCCGTACAAATTCAATCCAGGAGTTTTTAGGCTGCCGCCGATGTGGGTTCACGCGCCCGGCAACGCGGGTCAGCCGGAATACCCGCTGGGAACTGATATCTTCGGCAGAGATGTATTGAGCCGGCTGCTGTTCGGCACGCGCACTGCATTTGTGCTGGCACTGACCGCAGTGCCGATTACTGCCCTTCTGGGCACCCTGCTGGGGCTGGCAGCCGGTCACTTCGGCGGGCGGGTCGATGCGGTTTTCCAGTTCCTGACCGAGACCCTGCAGTCACTGCCAGGCTTGATGTTGCTGGTTATCCTGATCATCATCATCCGCAGCCGGTTGGAACCGACCTGGTTGAACGGCCTGCTTGCCCTGGGATTGGGCTATGCCGCTATCAGCTGGGTTAACCTGGCACGCCAGGTGCGCATGAATGTGCTGCTGGTCAAGGGGAAGTTATTCATCGAGGCAGCCATATCGCTGGGGGCCACAGACTGGCGCATCATTACGCGCCATTTGCTGCCCAATATTCTGCATGTCGTGCTGGCGTGGATTGTCAACAACATCCCGGCCATCATCCTGCTGGAGGCGGTACTGGGTTACATTCGAGTCAGCCTGACCAGTACTTCGGCTGACAACGACTTCACAGCCATAAGCTGGGGCGGCATGTTCTCTGCCGGCTGGTCAGCCATGAAGTGGAACCCTTTGATCCTGATCATCCCATCGCTGTGCATCCTGCTGCTTTCGATGAGCTTTATCCTGCTGGCTGATTTTATTCGCAGTGCCAGCCGCCCTGACGAGGGTTGACGCACGTTTTAAAAGGTTATTGACACGGCTGTAAAATATCTGTATTCTCAATTGGGGGCTCCACTTCAACCTGTCCGCTACCCTTAGGGAGGGCAAAATTCGCAGTCCAGCGCCGAATTAGCGGTCCAGTCTCCCGCCCAGCCGCATTACTGACCTCATCGAAGCACCCGGCTATCGGGGTTTTTGTGTTTAAACATTTGTTTCCGGACGATCCATTCAAATCAGAAAACCATAACAGAGGAAGGCCGCAGCCATGACCCTGCAAACCGCCGCACGTGTTCCATTTCATCCGCTTCAATGCCCAGTGTGCACGCATTATATGGCGGCTGCCAACCGCTGCCGTGCCTATGCAGTTGAATCGCCCGCGGGGACGTTATTGGCGGTGCTGGGGGAGGAATCGGTCGAGGCTTGCCCGCGCTTTGAAAC
>CAYPJS010000079.1:0-2891 GCA_964411135.1 uncultured Anaerolinea sp. | reverse complement strand
AGAGCAGCGACAGGCCGGTATTGGCAAGAATCAGCAGCAGCATGCCGATCAGTGACCAGCGGTAAGGTCTGGCATAGGTCAAAACGCGCAGCAGCAGCGGCCAGGTGATTTGTGGCTTTTCGTCAGGGGAATTGATCAGGCCGTGCAGGCCCATGTGAGCTCTCATAATTTTTCCATTGATATATGTGTTCCAGTATTATCCCATCCTTTGGAGGCTTGTCCAGCTGGACGAATGGGATGCCATGGTTTTATCGAAAAGTAAAGCCAGTTTATTAACACAGGGAATCAATTTTTGGTAAATACGTTCAGTTCACCGATTGAAACCCGAGGTGCTGCTGGTTATACTGAGCGTATAAGATTTTCCCTATAAGATCACAACTGAATAATTAGGCGGAGGGGCTGCGATGAAACATCAAAGATGGCTACGGTGTGGTTTCGTGCTGGCGCTGGTATGTTCCCTTTTAATTGCGACTGCGGCCGCCGCCGCCGATGAAGGACCTTCTTCTGACAGTGCATCTGCCCCTCCGCTGTCCTATCCGCAGCCCTGGAATATCACCACCATTGATGATGGGCGTTTGATCAGCGAACTTGGGCCAACCAGTCTGGCCTTCGCAACCAACGGGTATCCACATGTTGCTTATGGGCAGGACCACCTCTACCACAGTTACTGGACTGGCTCGGCCTGGACAACAGAATTGATCGATGGCTCACCCCTGGTGGGCGATGCCACTTCGATCGCGGTGGATGCCAATGGCAAGGTTTATATCACCTATTATGATGAGGTAAACCAGGATTTAAAGTATGCCACAAACTGGCAGGGCACCTGGCAGGTCCTCACCCTGGCAAGTACGGGGAATGTAGGGGCTGAGTCCTATGTATTTGCCACTGCCGGCGAGCAAGGGCCCGAGGTATATGTGGGGTACCTTGATTCGACCAACCACCGCGTGCTGCAGCTGTATTCCGGGGAAGATACCAACGGCGCATGGTCGGGTCCGTTGGTGGCCAGCGGCTCGGAATATGTCTCATCCTTTGCGATGACCATGCGCGGCTATCAATCCTATATCAGTATGTCTCGCCTGAACACCACGTACCAAATTTTTGAGGTGTGGTACAACGCCACCAGCGGCGGTATCTGGCAAACCCCTGAAGAGGTTAATTCGTCGTGGTGTTCTACCAAAACAGCGATTGCGGTTGATGGCAGCGGGACCCCGCATATTGTTGTGGCTGAGCGTGCTGAAGATAGCTACGGACAGCTGCTCGGATGGATTATCTTCATGGCAGATCGCAAAGGCGGAACCTGGTCATACCCGACTTACGAGAATTTACTTCTCGGAGATTTATACAGCGCTTCCCCCTATGAGGCTGTTTCCATGCGGTTCAGCGCTGCCGATAACACCATGATCGTTGCACTTCAACTGCCAACATCCGACCCCCTTTATAATGACTTGACAGTAGTCACCTGGCTGACGGGTACCGATGTTGTAGGAGCGTCTTACGATGTCCAAAAAAATGTCTATGGTGACTTCTACCCCGCAATCGCAACTCCTGCCAATGTGACCCAGTTCAATGCCGGCGTAGTTTACCTGAGTACGAATACACTTGCTTATGAATACCTGACAGGTTCGCCTGCCGCCTGGAACGAGAGCCGCTCGCCGGTGGAACCCTCGTCCGACCGCGGTGACTGCAACGTGCTGAAGATCGACAATAACGGGAATTACCACCTGCTGTACCACCGCGAAGATAATGGTGCGCTTTACTACAAATACACCAACAGCCTGGGCTGGACGGACGCCATTTCAGTCACGGGTGTCGGGGAAGGAACCCTGTGCAGCTGGATGTCCCGCCCCAGCATGGAACTTCTTTCGGATGGCACACCGGTGGTGAGCTATGTGAATTCTGATTATCAGTTGAAGTACGCCGAACGTACCTGCGGGCGGCCGTGCACATTCACCCGGGTACTTGTAGACAACGATTTAAGCGATGGTTCGACTGCCATTGCCATACTGGCAGAAGATAACCCGAGTATCCTTTACCACACAAACAACAAACTACGGTTTGCGCGAATGAGTCCATGGGGGTTCATCAACACCCCGGTATATGATAGTCTGGGATCCTACGGACCAATCTCTGTTGCAGTGGACAATGACGGCAAACTGCACGCGGCTTTTCTCGAGTGGATTTATGACCAGCCCCATTACTCAAAGTATGATGGGACCAACTGGTCAACCCCGGCTCGTTTGGAAACTGTTGGCTATACCCTGGACCCGGTTCGGATTGCGATTAACCCGGTCTCCAACCTACCGCAGGTTGCTTACGTCATCGATGACCAGTTGATCATCAACGCATTTAACTGTATTAACCAGCTCTGTTTCTGGTATCCCACAGTGGTGGATGCGCCCACAGATGAGGACGGTCAGATTGCTGAACCATCCTTCATGATTGATTCAAGCGGCCGGCGCCTGGTTTCCTATTACTATTACGACCCGGCGCAGGGTCAAAACGGTTTGAAGTTCATGGCACTGCAGGGCGCGAATAAATCAGCCCAAATGGTGGCATCCGTGGTCGGGCAGGTCGGGACAACCTCGCTGGACCTGCGTCTAAACGGTATGCCCGCGATCGCTTTCCACGGCATGGCGCTGGGGCAAATGAATGTAGCATTGGCCCCCTACGGCGTTTACCTGCCGCTGATTAAGCGCTGAGGTTATTCGCCTTCGATCCCGTTCTGTTGGATGACCTGCCGGTACCACAGCGCGCTGTCCTTAGGCAGGCGCTGCTGAGTCTCAAAATCGACGTACACCATGCCGAAGCGCTGGGTATAGCCGAATGCCCACTCAAAGTTATCCATTAAAGACCACTGGTAGTAGCCGGTTACGGGCACGCCGGATTGTATG
>CAYPJS010000078.1:0-217575 GCA_964411135.1 uncultured Anaerolinea sp. | reverse complement strand
TTTATTTATTTAAATAGGAGCCCCCATTCAAGGGATGGTATTCGGATCTCTCTGGGGGCACAAGAAAACCACCGCTTGGTGGTTTTTTTTTATTTTCGGGAATTTACCATGACCTTTCCTCTCGGCTGGACTTCACTTGGGTCTCATTCCAGTCGGCTTGAGACCTCTTACTTTACTGGATTTGACTTCAGCTAGCCGAGGATCTCAAACCGATGTTTAACTCCTGGAAATACAAGGTTGACTATTGCTGGAATATTCAATTTAGATTTAATTCAGCGAGTTCTTCAGCCCATCGATTAGCTGTTCTTTTTCTGCCAGGGTTAATCTTGCCTCAGGGTGCAGCAATAGATATTGCTGCAGTGGCATCTTGTCGCTGCGGATGACGTGTTCGATATACTCAACTGTGAGTATGTTCTTTTCACTCCATTCAGAAAAATTCAGGACGGTGCGGCCATGAACAATATCTTTTCCCAACATCATCGCAACGGGTTGAATCTTTGAATACCAGGGCCAATTTGTCTCATTACTGTGGCAGTCAAAACAGGCCCGCTGCACCAGGGTTCGTGTTTCAGGGCTGTCCCAAACGGGCTCCTGAAGGACTGGCGGATTGTGGAGAATATTCCCGCGAGGAATTAGCTGAAAAACCCCAAATATCGCAATACCTGCAAATATGAATCGAACTACCCATTTACCGATCATTTCTAAAATCCTCCTAATTTTGATAAAGTTAGTTAATAAAAAAGGTTGACGAATAAACCAGCAAGAAAGTTCCCATTGATCACAGGGAAATCTATGGGAATTCATAATTTTCAAGAATGTGTCGATAACCAAAAGCGTACCAGGATGATTACCTGATACGCTTTTCTATCGAAATATATGTTTTATTTTTCGGGTTAGTTTTCCGCGGATTTTTATAGATTCAGTCCCCGGACTTTACTTACACTAGCGTCTTATCCAAGCTTTTTACCGCAGTTCGGGCAAAACTTTGCTCCCAGGGTTTCTGTACCGCACTCAGGGCAGTGTGTGATTAATGGTTTGACTTCCATTTTTTCACCGCAATTCGGACAGAATTTTGCGCCATGCGTTTCCGTGCCGCATTTAGGGCAGGTTGAGACACTGGGTTGGACCATTGCGGTGCCGCATTCCGGACAGAATTTGGTACCTGCTGCGGCAATTGTATTACAGCTCGGGCATTTCGCAGTGGTCATATCCTGCGCGCGGCTGACCGCGTCCGAGACACCTTTTAAGGCGTCTCCAAGCCCAAAGGCAGTCGCAAATCCCTTAATGGCTGCGCCAGCCTGCGCTCCACGCGACTCGGAAATTTCTCCCTGACGGGGGCTGTCGTCATTGCAGAAACCAGCCTGCGAGTCGAAATCGGACAGGCAAACAATTCGGTCACAAGTTGGACACTGACGGAAATGGAGCTGAACCTCTTCCCAGGCTTTTTGCAGCTGCTGAGGGTCCAGTTTCATCGAATAGCGCGCATCCTCACCCATGACACTGTCTGCTACCTGGGAACCTACCAGGGGCACCTTTCGAAGCAAGCCGCCCAGCGCTTGTTTCCCAAGATCTTGTTTGATCACGTTGCCGATATTGGGCTGGCTGCGGAATTCACGACCGCAGCTGTCGCAATAAAAGATCGCATAAGGTCCCGCCCCATCATTTCGGATATCATAATTAGGCATCCGTGTGAAATTTGCCATACGCCTCTCCTGAAAGTTGAACGAATTGGTTTCTTGATTCAGTGTAGTCACCTGGTTCAGGTTGTCAAGATGGATAACCCCATCAACCGTATATGAAAATATATTGTGCATGAATTATGCCGGCCATTATTCGTATAATACTTACTAGGATTGCGTACATATTTGGAAAAGGCGGGTAAAGGTGGATTTCTCAAATTGGATTTCACAGGATACGCTGGAGTGGCTGCTTGATCCCACGGACCCGGGTCCACGCTATCTGGCTTTGCTGGAGGGTCTGGACAGATCCGCGGTTGACACAGAATTGAAAATAGCCAGGGAAGAAGCATATACGAAGGGGCAGATCGGTAAAATCCTGGCTGAAATGCAGGAACCTGGGTTCTGGGCAGAGCCTGGCGCCGGTTATAACCCTAAATATTTCTCGACCGTCTGGTCATTGATCCTTCTGGCACAACTGGGGGCGTCCAGCCAGCATGATGACCGCATCCAACGAGCCTGTAATTATTACCTGGACGAATCATTCACATCCGTTGGAATCCTTTCCACGAAGGGAGTCCCATCGGGAGCGGCGGATTGCCTGCAGGGCAACATGTGTTGGGCATTAACCAAACTTAGCTGTTCTGACCCGCGCCTGGAAATTGCCTACGATTGGATGGCACGATCTGTCACTGGCGATGGCATTGCTCCGCTCAGCGATAGAAATGCCGAGATCCGTTATTATGCCGGTAAATGCGGACCGCTTTTCGCCTGCGGCGCAAACGACCGCCAATCCTGCGCCTGGGGTGCCGTCAAAGTTATGAACGCCTTTTCGGTCCTGCCTGCCTCGCGTCGGACACCGCGAATAGACGCAGCCATCCAGGCTGGCATAGATTTTCTGCTTGGTATTGACCCTGTCACAGCCGAATATCCCCATCCGTACGCACCCAAAACAAGCGGTAATTGGTGGAAGTTTGGCTTTCCGGTATTTTATATTACAGATCTGCTCCAATTGGCGGAAGCGATGGTCGCCCTTGGGGCAGGCGATGATCCCCGGATGACGAACTTGATCAAACTTGTTATTGAAAAGCGCGATTCTCAGGGACGCTGGCTGCTTGAATATGATTACAGGGGTAAAACCATCGTAGATTTTGGCGAAAAGAAAATGCCCAGCAAGTGGGTGACCTTGCGGGCATTAAGGGTATTAAAATCCGCGGTAAAGACTAATGAAGGACCAGAATGAATTCGCCTTTTCGCGGCCCGATTACTTTCTTAACCTCAGCCGGTGTACCGCGTAAAATGGTTTCTGTTTCCAGCGTGAGGTCGAATCCCAATGTAAGTTTCTGACCTTTACCAAAGGTTTTTTCAACATCATCCAACAGCGCTGCTAAACGGTAGGGCGTGTCCATCAGGATTACCGGCATCCGAAGCCCGCGCAGGCGGGTAAGTTCCTGCCGTCGTAAGTCTGGCACTCGCGAAAGAAACCCACCATAAACAAATTTCTCAATTTTAAAGTCGAGAACTGAGAGGGCTGCCATTAAAGAGGATGGACCAGGAACAGGGACGACCTTGAGCCCGCTCAAAGTAGCTTCTTGAATCAAATATGCTCCCGGATCGGCGAAAACCGGTGTGCCTGCATCAGAAATGAGTGCAAAACTTTCCCCTTTGAACATGCGGATAACCAGGTCAGCTGTGGCTTCAGCCTCATTATGTTCATTCAGGGTAACGAGCTCCCGTTCCGGGATGTCTAATCGTTTCAGAAGGGTGCTGCCTTCGCGGCGCTCCTCGCAAACGATTCCGTCAACGCTCTTCAATATGTCCAGAGCGCGCAGGGTAATGTCCCGCGGGTTGCCAATTGGGGTTGCTACGATATATAATTTACCGGCAATATTCATAAAATGCATTATATTCTATAACGGTAGGTGCTATTTAGAAAATCACAAGGTGGATGGGCAGACATTTTTATCCTGTTAATCAGCGCGGAGTGACATGACCATTTTTTTCTCCAATTTCAGTCCAGTTTTGCAAGCGTTGTTTGCTACCCTTTTCACCTGGGGGGTAACCGCGCTCGGCTCCGCCGGGGTCTTTCTCTCAAAAGAGATCCATCCGAGGACATTAAACGGCATGCTCGGTTTTGCCAGCGGAGTCATGATCGCTGCGAGTTACTGGTCGCTGCTGGCCCCTGCAATTGCTATGTCTGAAGGCGGCAGCCTTCCAGCCTGGTTCCCGGCAGTAATCGGATTCCTTCTGGGCGGGGCGTTCCTGTATTTAGTCGACAGGCTTTTACCGCATCTACACTTTCAAACACCGTCAAGCACAGCTGTGGAAGGCTTGAAGACTTCCTGGCAGCGATCGGTTTTGTTGACATTGGCAATCACCCTGCACAACCTGCCCGAAGGGTTGGCGGTTGGCGTAGCCTTCGGAGCAGCCGCAACCGGGCTCTCCGACGCGACGACTGCCTCCGCAATCGCATTAGCGATTGGGATTGGCATCCAGAACTTCCCGGAAGGTCTGGCAGTGTCTGCGCCGTTACGCCGCGAAGGCATATCAAGGCGTAAAGCCTTCATGCTCGGGCAGGCATCCGGTATGGTAGAGCCACTGGCAGGGATGCTTGGAGCGGCTGCGGTTTTTTTCATTCAACCACTGCTTCCCTATGCGCTGGCATTTGCTGCTGGTGCAATGATTTATGTTTGCGTCGAAGAATTAATCCCGACTGCAAAAACAGGCGCGCATTCTGACATTTCGACCCTGGGTATTATGGTAGGGTTTTCGGTAATGATGCTGCTGGATGTTGCCCTGGGATAATACCCAATGAAATTAACCCACGTAACCCGTATCACCTTTCTCCTCACAGGCTTCTTTGCGCTGGATAAAGGGATCGCGTTCCTCCGGCAGGTGGTTATTGCCCGTCAGTTTGGCCTATCCCCTGAGCTGGATGCTTTCAATGCCGCGAATAACCTGCCAGATCTGCTCTTTGCATTGATCTCCGGCGGCGCGCTGGCATTAGCCTTTATCCCGGTACTGACTGAACAGTTGACCAGGAATGGGAAATCGGCTGCCTGGGATGTGTTCAGCAAGATCACCAATCTGGCATTTGTGGTGACCGCTGTCATGGCGGTTGTGGTTGCACTGGTAGCCCACCCGCTTGTACGCTGGGAGTTGGGAATCGCCCCTGGATTCAACGAAACCCAGCAGGACCTGGTAACCGAATTGATGCGGCTCAACCTGATTGCAACCCTGATTTTTTCCATCAGCGGTCTGGTGATGGCCGGGCTTCAAGCCAACCAGCATTTTCTGCTGCCGGCGATGGCACCCCTCCTCTATAACATCGGGCAAATATTTGGCGCACTCATCCTTGCACCCGAGCAAGGTTATTCAATTGGTCCGGTTACACTCCCTGCCTTTGGACTTGGGGTTCATGGCCTGGTGTATGGCGTGATCCTTGGCGCAATACTCCACCTGGGGATCCAAATCCCCGGGCTGCTGCGCCACCAGTTTAAATGGAGCCCAGGATTTGGATTAAAAACCGAACCGGTGCGTAAGGTTCTACGGTTGATGGGCCCCCGTCTTGCGACCATGTTCTTCATTCAATTAATCTTCCTGGTGCGGGATAACCTTGCGTCCCGCCTGGAGGCAGGTGCGGTCACAGCCCTTTCGTATGGCTGGATGTTGTTTCAGGTCCCAGAGACTTTAATAGGAACAGCCATCGGGACAGCTTTGTTACCCACCCTTTCGGAGCACGCAGCGAACAATCAACAAAAAGAGTTCCAACAATCTGTGGAGCGTGCAGTCCGCGTTTTGGTAGCGCTGACCCTGCCCGTGGCAGTCATCCTGTCGTTTGGACTAAAACCCTTGCTGGCGCTGGCCTTTGGATTTGAACCGGCTGGAACAGACCTGTTAATGGGGGTAACCCGCGCCTACATGGCTGGCCTGTTAGGTCAAAGTCTGGTTGAAGTTTTTGCGCGATCGTTCTATGCCCGCCAGAACGCAATTACCCCGCTTGTGGCTGCCGGGTTAACTCTGGCAGTTTACATCATCCTCGGAACGCAGCTCTACCGCGTGTGGGGGGCACCTGGGATCAGCCTTTCCGATACCATCGTTTTCACGGGAGAGGCTGCCTTGCTGCTGATCTTGCTTAACCGGAAATTGATCAATTCCATCCAGGCTGGAGGTAGTTTGCTGCGGGCATTTCTTGCGGCGGGTCTGAGTGGTGCGGTGGTATGGGGATTAATGACCCTCCTGGCGGGGGTAAATCCAGTCCTTCAGAGTGGGATTGCGATGGCCGGTGGTACGGCAGCCGCGCTGCCTTTCATCTGGCCTGAGCTGCGCCTTATCCTGCGTTTATAGTAGAGTATAATTGCCGACATGACACCGCAGGACACCATAGATTCAAACCCTTCAGCCGAGGATCCGCAGGTTGAGGGAATTGAGACGATTGAAAAGAAACCGCGCCGCTTAAAACTGTACTTGATTGGAGTTTTGATCATCCTGGTTGGCGCTGGATTGGGAACCTTTTTCGGTTATCGGGCTGGGGTTGCGCTGCGTTTGCAGGCGCAGCAGGACCAGATTGTGATGGCGGCTACCAACCAGTACCAGTTGGGGCTGCTGGATATGCAGCAAGGCCGTTACGAGACCGCCAAAAAACGTTTCGAATACGTGATCAGCACAGACCCCAATTTTCCGGGGGCGGCGGAACAGCTGGCAAGTGCGATCATGCAGATTTCGCTGGCATTAACCCCTACCCCCGAACCTACCCCTACTGTTGCGCCCACGCCTGATTTGAGGGGCGAAGAAGAAATGTTTAGCAACATTCAGCAGGCGTTGTTCAGCCAGGATTGGGCTGGTGCCCTTGCATCCATCCAGGCATTACGCGACCTAAATTTCCAATTCCGTGCCGTAGATCTGGATGGCATGTATTACATTGCTTTGCGCTACCTGGGTGTGCACAATATCCTGAATGAGGGCGAGCTTGAAGTCGGAATTTACAACCTCACCCTGGCAGAGCGTTTTGCGCCATTGGATGTTGAAGCAATCAATTATCGGAACTGGGCGCGTCAATACATTGCTGCTGCCAGCTTCTGGAAAATCGACTGGCCGCGGGTGATTGAATACTTTGCGCAGATTTATCCTGCGTTACCCAATTTACGGGATTCTTCCGGGTACACCGCAACGGAGCGGTATCGCGAGGCATTGATCGGGTACGGCGATCAGTTGATGATGGAGTCGAAATTCTGCGACGCGCAGCTTCAGTATGAAGCCGCCCTGGCATTTTCGAATACCGCTGACCTTTCATCGAAGGCTACCTCAGCAGCAGAAATGTGCTCAGGCAGCCAGAATGTGGAAACGCAAGGACCGCCATTAGCGACTACGACCACACCGACGGTTACCACGACGGTTGTGCCGACCGATGGGACCCCAACTGAAACACCGACACCTCCAACTCCGCCATCCGGTGACGGAGAAACACCTACTCCCTGACCTGATCCATTCTGAAACAAGGAGCAAACGCCATGGAACTTCCGAACTTTGGATTAGCACTGGCGTATTGGCGGCATATCATAGCGACAGTGCTCTGGATAGGCGGAATTATGAGCCTCTCGCTGTTGGTTCTGCCTGCTGCCAGGAAAACCCTTAGGGCAAATGATTATGCTGCTTTCATTGACCGCATCCAGGAAGGGTTACAGCGCGTTGGTTGGCTCAGTTTGGCGATATTGACCGCCACTGGCATGTTCCAGATGAGTGCCCACCCGGAATATGAAGGCTTTCTGGCGGTAAACAACAGCTGGGCGGCAGCGATCCTGACCAAGCACATCGCGATTGGCGGGATGGTGGTCGTGAGCGCGTATATCACCTGGGGATTACTTCCCGCCTTAAAACGAATTGCATTGAAGCGGGCTGCTGGTCTGGAAATTGATGAAGGACAACAGGCTCAATTATTGAAACGCGAATCCATAGGCTCGACAATAAATCTCATCCTGTCGATTGTGGTCCTGCTGTTAACTGCCATTGCACGGGCTTCCTGAAAGTGGTCGTGATAAATTAATTATTGATTGGACCGCGGCCGGGTGTAGAACTTGTAAGGTTCGTCCGCATAATAGTGGATCACTTGCCGTTGGGGGAAAGCGGAAATAACCGCCTGATCGTCCTCCGGCTGCCGGCTATAGATAAAGATGAATGGTGTGTCCAGATATGGATTGGACAATTCAAGCAGTGTGCCGTACTCACGCCAGGTCTTTCTCTGATGAACGATAACAAGGGCAGGGGTTAGCTCCAGGGCAGTTTCACTCTGGAAGGGTGCTAATTGAGCTGCCTGAACGTCATACAGGTTGGTCATTTGTTTCAATCGTTGTGGCAAGTAAAACCTGAAATTTATTCCTATTAGAATTACAACGACCGCACTAATCGAAATAAACCTGAGCGGCAATGGATTTTTCCGGCTTGAGGAAGCTAAACGGGGCGGCAGGGAGCCAGCCAGCCATTGGATCCCGGCTGTAGTGAGAAGAACCGAGGTGATCATTCCCTCAAAGTAATAACGCGGGCCATATACCCAGGATCCAATCCAATACAGCGTGTAAGCCAGCAGCAGGCATGGGAGGATAGTGCTAACCAGAAGTGCTGGTCGGTTGTGCCTGACTGCGACTAGCCCAATAGGGAGGAAGATCCACGATATTTGAGGCCAACCGAATTGATCACTGGCACCGGCTATCAAAGAGGTCTTCATATTGAACCAGGCCCACCAGAGGTTATTGCCCCCAGCCTGATTGCCAATTGATGGTCCAAATCCCAGCCTGTCATAAGGCCACCAAAGCGTATACGGGTTCTGGAAGGGATCCCCGGTAACTGCATATTGCCAGAGCGGGATGATGAGGGCCAGAGTCCCGGCGAGCAGACCGGTCAAGAGGATGTGCAAACGGATGGTGTTATTGCTTTTAATCAGCAGGTAGAACCCGTGCAGGAAAAACGGAAAACTAACTGCAGCGGCAGTTAATGGCCGGGTTAGTATCAATAAACCCAGACTGAGTCCACTGACGGTTGAAAGGAGCCAGCCTGGGAGCTTGCCATCCGGGCGGGTCAGATCAAGCCAGCTGAGAATGAAAGCCAGTGTAAGGAAATAAGCCCAGACATGGGAGAGCAGTGAGCCTGCATTAACCAGAAAGAAGGGTGATAAAACGGTCAGAAAGGCTGCCAGCAAAGCAGCTTTTTCGGTGAGAATGCGTTTTACCAGCCTATAAGTGAGCCAGACGCATAGTGCTGCCAGGAATGGATTTACCCAGTCCCGTAAATCCAGGAGGATGCCAATACTCAGTGCAGCTGGCCAACCTGGAGGGTATTTGCCGAAGCGAAGTCCGTCGTGGTCAACCACAAAAGGAACCAGGAAACATTTTGGGCAGACCGGTGTTGAAACAGCCAGGTCGCCTCTGGCTGCAGTCTCCGCCTGCCAAATATAGGCATATTCATCTTCGAGATGCGGCAGACCTTGGAATACCTGTTGGGTCACCATGGCAGCAGCGATAAAAGCTGCGATACTCAAAGAAAAAGCGATCCAACCGGAGATACTCTTGCGCATAGCCAATTTATTTCAAGGGGGTGAGCAGGCTCCCGTTTAGGTCATGCGGCATGGCACCCCCGATAACTACTGGCACAATCTCGCCAACCGGCGCATGACTGTCGATAACCACGTAGCCATCGATTTCAGGTGCATCGCGGTAAGAGCGCCCGACCGAAACCCCTTTGTCATTCCCTTCGACCAGTACATCCATGGTTTTACCGATGAAGGACTGGTTTCTGGTTAGCGAGATGGTTTCCTGAGTCAGCATAAATTGACGGTAGCGTTCCTCCTTCAGTTCAGCAGGGATCGGATCGCCCAAAGGTTCAGAAGCAGTCCCTTCCTCAAACGAAAAAGTGAAAGCACCAGCCCGGTCAAGTTGGATTTCCTTCAGAAAACCCAATAAGGTATCAAATTCTTCCTCAGTCTCGCCCGGATAGCCGACTATAAAAGTGCTGCGCAGCGCAAGATGTGGGATGGCTTTTCGCATTTTTCCCACGGTTTTATAAACCCAATCCATGTTGGCAGGACGACGCATACGTGTGAGAGTTTGTGGGTGTGCGTGTTGTAATGGCATATCCAGGTAAGGGAGAATTCGCGGATTTGACGCCATGGTCTCGATGAGCCGGTCGGTGACATACCCTGGGAACGCATACATGATGCGTATCCAGGGGATTGAAGTGACGTCCAAAATATTCTCGAGCAGATCAGGCAGCCCATCCCGAATCCCCAGGTCATGTCCATAGTCCGTAGTATCCTGCGCGATCAGGATCAATTCTTTAACGCCCAATTCTTCCAATGCCTGGGCCTCAGCCGCAATGGTATCTGCTGGACGACTTACCAGCGTGCCTTTAATAAGTGGAATGGCGCAAAATGCGCAGGGCCGGCGGCAACCGTCGGCAATTTTGAGATAGGCGCTGCTTCCCTGAATGGCGGCCCGCAATACATCATGTTCATCCCGCCCCACCGTGGCATCCTCTGGGATGTGGTAACGCGGTGCTGGTGTACGCTGGCGCAATCCCTGGATGACTTCCAAAATGTCCATCCAGCGCCGGGTTCCAATGAGCCCATCAATACCCGGAACCTGGTCAACCACCAATTCCCGATAACGCTGCGTCATGCAGCCGGCAGCGATCAGAATCTGACCTGGTTTCTTACGAGCAGCCAGCCCGCGCAGTTCTAAAATGGATTCCTGACGCGCGGAGTTGATAAAGCCACAGGTATTGACAATCATCACTCCGGCCTGATTTGGTTTTTCTACCTGGGAGTACCCTGCTTCCTCTAGCAACGTAGCCATCGAAACCGAATCAACGGTATTTTTGGCACATCCAAGCGAAACCAGGTAATAGGATTTATCTTTCATTCGTTTCTCTTTCAACCTTTAAGGGACAAAAGGTGTAACGCTGGGTGTTGGGGAGGTTGGCGTAGGTTGCAGCGTTGCGCTCGGTTTTAGCGTAGGTGTAGCTGTAAAAGTGGCGTCGGGTGTTGGCACAGACATCCCTTCCCGGGTAAAAGACATGGAAACTACTTCGCCAACGGCTCCCAGTGTGCCAAGATTGTTTTCGTTATAGATTACCGTAAGTGCGCCAGCGGAGCCGGTCAGCAGATCGATTCTCTCTCGTCCGGTGAACGGGTAAGCATTGCCGGGTACCACACGGCCTTCGAAGATGACACTTGTATCGACTGTAACGCGCATCCAGGCACGCTGGAGTGCCACGATATAAACCGAAATCGGGTTGCTTCCAAGGGTCGGGATGGATATTTCGCCTGTCGCGGTTGGTACCAATCCAATGGTATTCGGGTTCAAGGGATTAGCTTCCGCTTGCATGGGCGTTACCGTCGTGGTTTGATCAGGGGTTGGCGATGCCAGGCTGGTGTCCGGGGTCATTAACATTTCGGAAATAGATGGTGCCGTAGGTTCCTGTGCTTGGCGGCGAAGATCAGTCACTCGAGCTGCGCCCCAAACGACAAAAATTATCAAGAAGATGAAAAGTCCGCCGCCCAGGACAAGGTCAAGCGTTAAAAATCGACGCCAGCCTGGTGTTCCTCTGTTCGATTTTCCGGATGATGAAGGTCCTGACCGTTTTTGTGACGAATCGTTGGCGGGTTTTGCCAGTTCAAGTCGCCTTGTTTGTAACGCCTCTGCGAATTGCAGCATCAGACCTTCAGCGTCCAGGTCGAGGAATTCGGCGTAGTTGTTGAGCATACCGCGGCCTTGCACCATCGACGGCAAATCTCTGACCCGCCCGTCCTCGAGAGCCTGGATGTAATATTCGCGAAGCCGGGTGAACCTTTCGATGTCCGCAACAGAAAGGCTGAGCGCTTCACGGCGCTCGCGCAGCTGCAGTCCAATCTGGTTAAAAATTTCCTGCGATTGGGGGTGATTCGCAGCAATGACTTCCTCAAGTGGTACACCAGACCGATCCTGCGAAGGATGAATGGGTTCATTGTCAGGCTCGCCCCATTCCGGGGTAGGCCCAACTTCTTCAGCCGCAGCCTCAGATGGATGACCACTTTCAGTATCCCGGTGCGGAGTTTCATCCGTATCTTTCTCCGGAATGGTTTTTTCAGCTTCCTCTTCAATTCCGTCCGCCTCTGCGTCCGGTTGAAAATGACCTTTTTGCCATCCATCCAGTAAAGGCTGTACAGGTAAGTTAAGGAAACTGGCGTACAAGCGTAAAAAACCACGCGCCTGTACCACCGAAGGAAGATCGGTCGGTGTGTCCAGTTCAATTGCTTGCAGATAAGCCAGCTTGACACGGGTTGCCTGAGCCACCTGCTCAAGGCTTATGCCGCGTTCATTTCGAGTCCTGCGAAGATATTCACCTACTGTTGTAATTATGCCAGTCATTGATGAGGATAATTATAACCGTCCCAAAAGAAAACCGGCCGCGTGGGCCGGTTTTTGGATTTAGCAGATTGCCGAATTACGAGTTTGTTTCCTCAGTTGCTTCAGCTGTTTCAACAGCCTCAGGTACTTCCGGAACTGCTGCCACAACTTCCTCAACAGCCACTACTTCACCTTCGCGGTGGACAATGATCGTGATTTCAGGGACGAGGTCCACCGTAAGGCGGATGTGAGCTTTATGCTCGCCAAGATTTCGGATGGGGGACACTTCGATTTGATGCCGGTCAACCTGAACGCCATGTTTGGCCTGTATCGCATCCGCGACCATTTGGGTGGTGATTGAACCGTACAGTTTGCCAGTCTCGCCGGCTTTGGAGCCAAAAGTGAAAACTTTACCTGCCAGAAGCTCAGCCACACCGCTCATTTCGTTATTCAGCGCAGCCCGCTGAACAGCGGCTTCGCTGCGAATGGCTTCAACTGACTTCATTGCACCCGCGGTGGCCAATACAGCCAATCCCTTGGGCAGCAGAAAATTCCGGCCATAGCCGTCGGCAACACGCTTAACATCGCCAGCGCGTCCCAGTTTGTAAACGTCCTTGATTAATAGTACTTTCATTATTCAAGCCCTTTCCGCGGCTTTCTAAGATTTCGCCAAAGGCGGCTTAAAACGAAGGGTACCACGTCTTAAGCGGCAGAATTTTACCTTACCCTGCCTGTTTCGTCAACGGCACGGAGTCGGCGGACGGTGAGATGCCAAGGAAAGCGCAGACATATTACAGACGCAATCCTGCAATAAGAATAGGGCTTAATTACCGTTGTTTCTAAAAATTCCAAGAAAGCGGCCCACCGGAAGCGTAACCAGAATTCCAGTATTGGGATCATTCAGATCGCCGGTGACCTTTTGCGTAGCCTGGATTACCTTATCTACCATCTCATCCGAATCCACAATCGTAAACAGGGTTCGGTTGAGACTCTGTATATAATCATGGAAATCCTCGACGCTTGGGATGAGCGGTAAATCATCACGCCAGGGCCCTTTTTCCCGGATTCGGGCCATACCCGTACTGGCCATAATGGTTATTCCGCCAACTCCTGCTTCATCCCAGGCGGTGAGGATATCATCGAGCAGACCAGGATTGTTGAGTACGAACAAGATCAGTTGCATCTGTGTTATCTCCTTATCTCAATTCCCGGATGCAGCGAGTTCAGGTTTTTCCGCTGAACTCTTTCTAAAAGCCGCTCGCAGCATGGGTGGGGTAATCAAAGTGGTGATCAGGACCATTCCCACCACAGCAGAAAACAGGCTCTCCGTCAGGTGCCCGGTGGAAAGCCCAATGGCGGCAACAATCAACCCGACCTCGCCGCGTGATACCATTCCGATTCCCAATTGTAAGGACTCCCTCCAGGAAAAATTCCCGATACGAGCTCCTGCTCCCGCACCAAGAACCTTCCCCAATACCGCCACCAGCGAAAGCAGCAGAGTTAACCACAGGGCATCAATTCCGACCGCCCTCAGGTTAATCGATAAACCGATACTGACGAAAAATATGGGCACGAAAAATCCGTAGCTGAGCGTATGCAATCCGGATTCAATTTGGGGTTTTGCGTTGGTTCGACCGAACATTAGACCCGCAACAAAAGTTCCTGTGATCGCAGCCATCCCGCCGACCAGTTCTGCTGCCAGTCCATACACAAGCATGATGACCAGAGCAAAAGTGATGATGTTTTGACTGATCGGAAGCTTGCTGACGGTATTACTTAACCTTGGCAATGCCCACAATCCGAAGGCTGCAGAAAGACCCAGGAAACCGACCATTTTGACGAAAACCAATAAAATCTGGGCTGCATTTCCGCCGTCAGCCAGCGCAACGAATGATGACAGTAACAAAATGACCAGGATGTCATCAAAGACAGCGGCCCCCAGTAAACCCAGACCAACCCGTGTACGCAGGACTTTCATTTCCATCAAGGTTTGAGCAGAAATGCTGACACTGGTGGCACCCAGGGTTAACCCGAGGAACATGGCATTTTCAAAGGTTAACCCATCCATCTCCCCGGCCAGCAGCCCTAGACCGACAGGTACCAGCACGCCCAGAATACCTGCATAGGCGGCTACTTTGGTGTTTTTTGCCAGATCGGAGATATGCAATTCCAGGCCGGCAATAAACATTAAGAGTAGGACCCCAAGTTCTCCCAGCTCATATATAGTATCGCCAATATGTGTATTGGTTATAAAGGACAAGTGCGAAATATCGAGCAAAGAAGGTCCCAAAATAAGGCCAATGATCAACTCACCAAGTACTGAGGGCTGCCCCAGCTTGGTTGCGAGGTAACCGCCCGCCTTGGCTGCTATTAAAACAATGGTTAAGAGGAAGGCTAATTGAAGAAAATTTGACACCGAATATCCTGTCTATCACTGGATGCCAGTGAGGTTCCCCCTTTGAAGTAGACGAATAACCAATATTTGCCTGCGATTTCAGGAAATATGTTTATAGTTTAACATATATTTGTCCCTCAAAATCCTAAAGCCCATGGGTTATACTCAAAATGAATGGCTGGTAGTCGGGGCAAGAAGGATACGACGCTGTTTCAAACCGATTCCCCAAATAAGAACACCTGGAAAATCAAATTTACCCTACTCGAAACACTCCGAGGCTTTTTGAATGAAACCTGACGCCGAACGAAAACGCTGGGAAGAAGAAGTGCTCAACCCGCAAATCTCCAAGTATCCGGAACGGAAGGCAGAATTCCTTACCCCCTCACAAATTCCGATTCCGCGGGTTGGCATTCCGACTCCAGCAGACTATATGGAGCAGCTAGGATTTCCGGGAGAGTACCCTTTCACCCGTGGTGTACAGCCAACCATGTACCGGGGACGGCTATGGACCATGCGGCAATACGCTGGATATGCAAGTGCTGAAGAATCCAATCAACGCTACCGGTACTTGCTGCAGCAGGGCCAGACCGGATTGTCTGTAGCCTTTGACCTGCCCACTCAAATCGGGTACGATGCTGATGATCCGATGTCAATGGGAGAGGTCGGAAAGGTGGGCGTTTCCATTTCATCGCTGCGCGATATGGAGCTGCTTTTCGATCAGATACCCCTGGACAAAGTGTCTACCAGTATGACCATTAACGCGCCTGCATCCATTCTGTTGGCGATGTATATTGCGGTTGCCAGGCGGCAGGGGGTCGAAGAAAAATGGCTGCGCGGCACCATCCAAAATGATGTATTGAAGGAATATGTTGCCCGGGGAACCTACATTTTCCCGCCCAGCCCGTCAATGCGCCTTATCACGGATGTCTTTAGTTATTGCCAGTCGAAGGTTCCGCGTTGGAACACCATCAGCATCTCAGGATATCACATCCGTGAGGCAGGTTCTACCGCGGTACAGGAGGTGGCTTTCACACTATCGGACGCGATAGCATACGCCCAGGCGGCGATTGACGCCGGCTTGAAGGTGGATGATTTTGCGTCTCAATTGTCCTTCTTCTTTGCTGCCCACAATAATTTTTTAGAGGAAGTAGCCAAATTCCGCGCTGCCCGCCGGTTGTGGGCTACGATCATGCACGACCGGTTCAAAGCCCAGGACCCCAAATCCTGGATGCTGCGCTTCCATACCCAGACGGGCGGTTCAACCCTGACCGCACAGCAGCCGGAGAATAATATTGTGCGCGTAGCCATACAGGCTCTTGCGGCGGTTATGGGTGGTACCCAGTCTCTGCATACCAATTCCATGGATGAAGCATTATGGCTGCCGACTGAAAAATCGGTGCGGGTGGCTCTGCGCACACAACAGGTCATTGGCTATGAATCCGGGGTAGCCGATTCAATTGATCCCCTGGCAGGTTCTTACGTCATTGAGTATTTGACGGATGAAATTTGCAGCCGGGCTATGGAGTATATAAAACGCATCGACGCCATGGGCGGTGCACTGGCAGCCATCGAGCGCGGGTATATGCAGAGTGAAATCCAGGAATCTGCCTACCTTTATCAGCGGTCTGTTGAAAATAAGGAACAGGTCGTGGTAGGCGTCAACATGTTCCAGATGGACGAGCAGATGGAGTTGGAAGCTCTGCAGGTTAACCCTGCCATTGAGGAGAATCAGCGCAGGCGGCTGGCAGAATTGCGTGATAAACGCGATCCTGTCCGGGCAGCAGAACTCCTTGCACAGCTGGACGCCTCTGCCCGGTCTAAGGAAAACCTGATGCCGCTTTTCATTACCTGCGTCGAAAATGATCTGACGCTGGGAGAAATCTGCAAGGTGCTGCGCCAGGTGTGGGGCGAGTATCAGCCGCCAACCTGGATCTAACCAACAAAAACTTCATGGAGAAATATGGCTCGCATTACCAAAATCAATCACGTCGCAATAGCGGTTCCAGAAATTGATGCATCTTTAACTTTTTGGCGAGACGCATTGGGTTTAACCGTGGACCACATGGAGGACGTTCCCAGCCAGAAATCCACCGTGGTATTCATCCCGGTGGGGGAATCGGAAGTTGAGCTGGTCAAACCAACCAGTGACGATACGGGCGTGGCCAAATTCATCGCAGAAAAAGGCGGCGGCATGCATCACCTTTGCTTCGAGGTGGATGACATCGAGGGGATGTTAGTAGACCTCAAAGCAAAAGGCGTCCGCTTGATAAATGAGTCAGCGCTGGAACTGCCCGGCCGCAAAATGGCTTTCGTCCATCCGAAGAGTACTGGCGGCGTGCTGGTCGAGCTTTATCAGCTCACTGCCTGAGTCCTTACCCGGCTGAGGTTTGGGTAACTAAGCGTTGTTCGTCTTCCTCGGCAGATTTAATACCGCGTTGAACGTTGACGCGTGTCAGGATATAGGCACCAATAACAAAGAATATTATCAGGGATACAATGCTCAAGCGGCTTTCGCCCATGAGCGTTGAAACGACGCCAAAAAGGGCTGGTCCAGCCACGTTTGCAAATTTTTCGAAAACGCTGAAAAATCCGTAGAATTCAGCGGATTTACTCTTCGGCATCATTTTGCCCATCAGCGAGCGGCTCAGAGCTTGAACGCCGCCCTGAACAGTTGCGACCAAAACCCCCAGCGACCAGAATTGCCACTCATATTGTAAGAAATAACCGAGGATCGAAATTAAGATATAGATCCCTAGTGCCAGGTAGATGGAACGCTTGGCTCCTATTTTCTTCGCCAGCCATCCAAACAGAATGGCGAACGGTGCCGCAAGGAACTGAACCATCAATAAAGTGCCGATCAATGTTGTTTGACCAAGACCAATTTCGGCGCCATAGATGGTGGACATGGTGATGATCGTGCCATAACCATTGGCATATATCCAGAATGCCAGCAAAAACATAGCCAGGTCGCGGTAGTGGCGAATATCCTTGAAGGTTGCAATAAGGCGTGTCCAGCTAGCCTGCAAAGGTTTGAAGTGTTCTTCGCCAGGCAGGATACGCCGGACCGGTTCTGAGACATGCCGTAACAATGGGAATGTAAATAGCAGCCACCAAACAGCCACTGTTACAAAACTCAGGCGTGTCATCAACCCGGTAACCTCGCCTTGCATCGATTCTGCGAAAAGGGAGGGTACAAACATAATCATGCCAAGGTTGATTGCCAGCAGAATGCCGCCGCCAATGTACCCCATGGCATAACCGCGCGATGAAACCTGATCGATCTCATCCGGGCGGGCGACATGCGGTAACAGTGCGTCATAATAAACCAGGCTGCCGGCGAAGCCGATTTGCCCAAAAACATACAAAACGGACGCCAGAGTGTGGTCGCCGGACTGCACAAAATAGAGCAGCCCGGTGGCGGCAACCCCAATCGCCATGAAAATGGTCAGGAACCTTTTCTTTGAGCCGCGAAAATCTGCCACTGCACCCAATATCGGACTGATGACTGCGGCAATCAGGGCTGCGATTGCGGTTGTGAATCCCCAATAAGCGGTCGCAATATTGGCGGGCAGGTTGGCGGCCGCAACTGAGCTGTAATAAACTGGCAGGACTGCAGCCATAATCGTTGTTGCAAAAGCGGAGTTTCCCCAATCGTACATGGTCCAGGCGCGAATGGCCAATTTGTGCAGTTTTTCGTCCATGGAAAGATTCCTGTTCTCAAGGATTTTAATATTTTGATTATAGTCTCGGGTGTGAATTATTTGGTATAAAAGCGTCCAGGAATTCACATAACCCGCAATTCAGTTGATCCTTTCCTCAAATACGCACGGCGCTAATCAAAGCTAAAATTCGACCCCTTTTGAAGTAAAATATAAAGTTGCGTAAAAAACATCTGAGAACGGGTGTTCCATTAATACCTGAACGTGATATAATTTAGAAAATATATTCGAATTTCATTCGGGGTCGCTATGTCTCAAAATTTTATCCGTGTAGTAGGTGCCCGCGAGCACAATCTGAAGAACATCACCGTCGATATTCCTCGCGACCAGCTGGTGGTAATTACCGGGCTTTCCGGGTCGGGGAAAAGCTCGCTGGCCTTCGACACGATTTTTGCAGAAGGGCAGCGCCGTTATGTGGAGTCGCTGTCATCTTACGCGCGTCAATTCCTTGGTCAGATGGAGAAACCAGATGTAGATTCCATCGAAGGTCTGTCGCCCGCGGTTTCCATCGATCAGAAAGCCACCTCCCGGAACCCGCGTTCGACAGTTGGCACTGTCACCGAAGTGTATGACTATCTGCGGTTGTTATTCGCCCGGGTCGGTATTCCTCATTGCCCATTATGCGGCCGTGAAGTGGTCCGGCAATCGGCGCAGGAAATTGTCGAAATTCTAGATGGCAAACCAGAAGGATCCCGTTTATTGATTCTGGCACCAATCGTCCGCGGGCGTAAAGGGACTTACCAGGCGGTGTTTGACGAGATCCGCAAGGCGGGGTTCGTGCGCGTTCGGGCAGACGGCAAGGTTTATTCACTGGATGAAGAAATTACCCTGGACCGCTACAAGATTCATAATATTGAAGCTGTGGTCGACCGGCTCGTTCTAACCCGCAGCGAATATGACACCGAAAGGCAGCAAGCTCTCAGCCGTTTGACCGATTCAGTTGAGACTGCACTCAAAGTAGGCGAGGGCTACCTGATCGTTCAGGATATCACCTCAGACACACCGGTGGACCATTTCTATTCAGAACATCTGGCTTGCCCGGAGCACGGCATCAGCTTACCTGAGATCGAGCCGCGCACTTTCTCCTTCAATACCCCGCACGGCGCCTGCCCGGACTGCCAGGGATTGGGCAGCAAGTTGGAAATCGACCCCGATCTGCTGATTCCGGACAGGGACAGGTCTTTTAATGATGGAGCAATCGCAGCCCTGGAATGGAACGGCGCCCGCGGGGATGACGGACGCTATTACTGGCAAATGATCAAGAATGTCGCTTCAAAATACCATATCAGCCTTGATGCGCCTATCAGCTCGCTTCCCGCGGACAAATTGCAGAAAATTTTGTACGGTACCGGTACTGAAGAAGTAAAAATGGTGCTTGAAGGACACGACCGGCAGGCTACCTACAACACAGCGTTCGAGGGTGTCATCCCCAATCTGGAGCGCCGTTACCGCGAGACCAATTCGGAATATATTCGAAATAAGATAACCGAATTCATGAGCAACCGCCCTTGCCCCACCTGCCATGGGAAACGGCTGCGGCCTGAAGCGCTTGCGGTCACGGTGGATGACCATAACATCATCGAAGTAACGGATTGGCCGGTTGTACGGACGTTGGACTGGATGCGCCGCCTGGCTGGTGAAGATTCACCGCTAAGTACTCGGGATCTAACTATTGGCGGACGTATTTTTAAGGAAATCCTCTCTCGTTTGGGTTTTCTGGTGGATGTTGGTTTGGACTATCTGACGCTGCGGCGCTCTGCAGCTTCCCTATCGGGTGGCGAGGCACAGCGTATTCGGCTCGCAACGCAAATCGGCTCAAAGCTTATGGGGGTTTTGTACGTCCTGGATGAACCTTCGATCGGGCTTCACCCGCGCGACAATAACCGTCTGCTGGCAACCCTCAAAGGGCTGCGCGACCTGGGTAACACGGTGCTGGTGGTTGAACATGATGAAGAGACCATCCGGGAATCGGACTGGATCATCGATCTTGGACCGGGTGCGGGCGAGAACGGCGGGTACGTGATCGCTGAGGGAACGCCGGAGCAAATTTATGACAATCCCAAATCAATCACCGGCGCATACCTCTCCGGGCGGCTGCAGGTACCAATTCCGGAAAAAAGGCGTCTAGGGAACGGCAAGCACTTGAGGGTAGTAGGGGCGAAGGCCAACAACCTTAAAAACCTGGATGTCGAGATTCCCCTGGGAAAACTGGTTTGCATTACCGGAGTATCAGGCTCGGGAAAATCGACGCTGATGGTCGATATTCTCTACAATGCGCTGGCCCACGACCTAAACGGGGCTCACACGTACCCAGGTGATTACGAACGAATTGAAGGCGTCGAACTGCTGGACAAAATTATCAATATCGACCAATCCCCGATCGGCCGGTCCCCGCGCTCAAATCCAGGCACCTACACCGGGATGTTTGATGAAATTCGCAAGCTTTTTGCAGCCTTACCCGAAAGTAAAATCCGCGGATATTCCGCCGGAAGGTTCTCCTTCAATGTTCACGGGGGGCGCTGTGAGGCCTGCCAGGGACAGGGACAGTTGCGGATCGAAATGCAGTTCCTGCCGGATGTTTACGTGGATTGCGATGTCTGCCATGGTGCCCGGTTTAACCGCGAGACGCTGCAGGTGCATTTCAAGGGCAAGAGTATTGCAAATGTTCTGGATACCACTGTCACCGAGGGTATGGAATTATTTTCTGCCATTCCATCCATCATGAATAAATTAAAGACTCTCAACGAGGTCGGTTTAGGGTATATCCGGATCGGCCAACCCGGTACAACATTATCGGGTGGTGAAGCCCAGCGCGTAAAGCTTGCCAAGGAACTTTCGCGCCGCGCTACCGGGCGGACCCTGTATGTGCTGGACGAACCCTCTGTTGGTTTGCATGCGGCAGACGTTCACAAGCTGATCGAAGTGCTGCAGCGGCTGGTGGATGCGGGAAATTCCGTCTTGATCATCGAACATAACCTGGACATTATCAAGGTGGCAGATTACATCCTCGACCTTGGTCCGGATGGGGGCGATCGCGGCGGTCTGCTGATAGCTGCCGGTACTCCGGAAGAGATTTGCGGTAATCAGGATTCCTATACAGGCCAGTTCCTAAGTCATTACCTTCAGGAGCACCACCTGGAAGGATGTATTGATTAACAAAAAGGCCGCCTTCTTTTTGAGAAGGCGGCTCTTTTTTTATCGGTATTCCAATTTACTTCCCGTTGCTCAGGCTGGACCGACCTACGCCAAAATAGGAAAATCCTAAAGCTTCTAACTGGTCCGCATCCCAAAGATTTCGACCGTCCAGAATCAATTTCCCGCGCATCAACTGGCGGACACGGTTGAAATCCAATTGTTTAAATTCGTTCCATTCTGTCGCCAGCACCAGGGCGTCTGCCCCCTGAGCCACTTCATACGGCGTGCCGAAAAATGCAGTCTTCGGCAAGGTTTTTCGGGCATTATCCATCGCCTGCGGATCGTACGCGCGGACTTTTGCACCTTCATTCTCGAGCAGGTGGATCAGTTCGATGGAAGGGGCGTCACGGATATCGTCGGTATTGGGCTTAAAAGACACGCCCAGAACGCCGATCACTTTCTCATCCAACCCTTCCAATTCCTTTCGCAGCCGTAGTAAGGCGCGCCGGCGTTGGTTCCGGTTGATTTCCATTACTGCTTGTAGCAGCTGCGGACTTGACCCGTGAATTACTGCCATGTGGGCCAGGGCTTTAACATCTTTCGGGAAGCAGGAACCGCCCCAACCCAGGCCGGCATCCAGGAATGAGCGGCCAATCCGTTTGTCAAGGCCCATGCCGTCTGCTACTGCAGTGACGTCCGCGCCAAGCTCTTCACAAATGGTCGCAATTTCGTTGATAAAGGAAATGCGGGTCGCCAAAAACGCATTCGAAGCGTACTTGATCATCTCAGCAGTACGCAAATCAGTAATCATGATCGGGCAGCGTAGGCTGGAGTATAAATGCGCCACTTTTTGGGCAGCGCCTTTGCTGAGTGAGCCCAGGATCACCCGGTCGGGAGTCATAAAATCGCTGATGGCAGATCCTTCACGAAGGAATTCCGGATTGGATACTACTGCAAAATCAAGCGTCTTTCCGCCAACCCGGCGGCGGATAATATCCGAAACCCAGTCACCAGTTCCTACCGGCACTGTAGATTTGTTGACAACAACAATCGGGTGGTTGACGCAATCCGCAATCGATTCGGCTGCCAGCCGGACATATTGCAGGTCGGCTTCCCCCTCATCTCCGCTGGGTGTGCCCACGGCAATAAAGGCGAAATCAGCGCCGTTCAGGGCCTCATCACTCCGAGTGGTAAAGGACAATCGGCCCGCTTTTACATTCTGTGCAACCAGCTGCTCGAGACCAGGCTCATAAATTGGCATGACCCCTTTGTTTAAATTGTCGATTCGGTCTTGATCGATATCCATACAGCTAACGTCAAAGCCGATGTCAGCAAAACAGGTGCCTGTAACCAAACCAACATAGCCTGTCCCAATTACGCAAAGTTTAGTCATAAATTAAATATTCCTCCCGATGCGGTCATTATAGCGTATCCGCCTGCCAAGAACTTCTAATATTTTTCCTGAAATTTCCAGAAATTATCCTTAGTTTATCAGGACAGAATTACAGCCGACCAGAGGAAACCCATGTATAATTTTTTTAACCACTTGTCTGATGTTTATTCTGAATCAGTTCTTGAGATTTGGTTTGGCGACCAATCGAATCTTAACAAAGGAGAGGGAAAATGACTGCTGAAATAATTGATGGGAAAGCCATTGCTGCTGAGCTCCGGGCTGAGGTGCAAAAAGCTGTTGAGGCGAGGAAGGCAGCGGGGAAGGCAGTTCCAGGCCTGGCAACTGTATTGGTGGGAGACAATCCAGCCTCGCATACATACGTCCGCTCCAAGCATAAAGCCAGCGATGAAGCAGGCATTTTTTCGGTGGGGGTTGAGTTACCTGCAACCGCGACTCAGGAAGAAGTGGAAAAGGTGGTCGCTGATTTCAATCAGGATCCCCGGGTACATGGTATTCTGGTGCAGCTGCCGCTTCCCTCTCATCTGGATGAAGAGGCGGTCCTGAAAACCATCAGCCTGAATAAAGATGTGGACGGCTTTCATCCGATCAACATTGGGCGTCTGGCACAGAAGGGCCGAGAACCAGCGTTTGTTCCCTGCACTCCGGCAGGCTGTATCTATATGCTCGAAAAGACCTTGCCGAGCCTAAGGGGTGTCAATGCGGTGGTACTTGGCCGCTCCAACATCGTTGGCATGCCGGTTGCCTTGCTCCTGGTGAAAGCGGATGCTACTGTAACCATTTGTCACTCACGTTCGAAGGACCTGCCGTCTATAGTGCGCGGTGCGGATGTGCTGGTGGCTGCCGTGGGCCGGGCAGAAATGGTTCGCGGCGATTGGGTTAAACCAGGAGCGGTTGTGATCGATGTCGGTATCAACCGGATTGAGGATGCCAGTAAAAAGACCGGTTACCGGATGGTTGGAGATGTGGCATTCGATGAGGTAAAAGAGGTCGCTGGTTATATTACACCTGTCCCCGGCGGTGTTGGCCCTATGACCATCGCCATGCTGCTTAAGAACACTCTGCACGGTGCGGAGCTGGCTGACAAGATGTGACAAATTGTTGTTGTCTGACAATTGACAATTGATGCAAAAAGCTTACACTTAAAGGACATCCTGGTAGTAGATTTGACGGGATGTCCTTAATGAAATCTGTCAAATCCCTTTAATAAATTTCTGGTAGTTTATGGCAAAATCTCTCCTAATTAAAAACGCTGCAGTCCTGGTTACCATGGATGACACCCGCCGGGAGATACAGGGCGGCGGCCTTTACATCGAGGATGGTTTCATTAAACAGGTTGGTCAGACCACAGAGCTGCCAATCACCGCTGATGAAATCCTCGACCTGACCGGGCATATCGTCTTACCGGGAATGGTCAATACCCATCACCATTTTTATCAAACTCTGACACGGGCGGTTCCTGCTGCTCAGGATGCCAACCTTTTCAACTGGCTCAAGACCCTGTATCCGATATGGGCGCGCATGCGGCCGAAGGATATCTTTTTATCCACCCAGACAGCGTTGGCGGAATTGGCGCTCTCTGGCTGCACCACCGCTTCTGATCACCTTTACCTTTTCCCAAATGGCTCAAGGCTGGATGATGAGATCGAGGCTGCACGCGAAATGGGTATTCGGATCCATGCCTCGCGCGGTTCGATGAGCCTGGGTGAGAGTCAGGGAGGACTGCCGCCCGACAGCGTGGTTGATTCCGAAGAAACCATCTTACGAGACAGTCTGCGGTTGATTGAGACCTACCATGATCCTAGCCCTGGTTCGATGGTGCAGATTGTTCTGGCGCCCTGTTCTCCGTTCAGCGTCACCACAGAATTAATGCGCCAGAGTGCCGCTCTGGCACGGCAATTCGGGGTCCAACTCCATACACACCTGGCTGAAACACAGGATGAGGAGGAGTTTTGTTTGCGCAGGTTTGGTCATCGACCGGTGGCTTATATGGAATCGGTTGATTGGCTCGGCTCGGATGTGTGGTTCGCCCATGCAGTTCATATCGCTAACGCTGAAATTGGCATTTTTGCCAAAAACGGCTGCGGCGTAGCCCATTGCCCATCCTCGAATATGCGCCTGGCTTCCGGGATCGCACCACTCAGTGGCTATATCAAGGCTGGTGTAAAAGTAGGATTGGGTGTGGATGGATCGGCAAGTAATGATGGTTCGCATATGTTGGCAGAGGCGCGACAGGCGATGCTGCTTTCACGGTTGGCAGCCGGGTTGGCCGGAGCTTCCCTCTCAACTGAGGATGCCCCTGCGCTGTTATCCGGCCGGAAAGCGCTTGAACTGGCAACTCTCGGAGGAGCAAAAGTTCTTGGGCGGACCGATATCGGCTCGCTCGCTCCTGGCAAGTGTGCAGACTTCATCGCCTATGACTTGAACAGGTTAGAAACCGCTGGCGCTTTGCACGACCCAGTAGCTGCGCTGGTTTTCTGCCAACCTCGCAATACCGACTTTACGGTAGTCCATGGCAAATTTATTGTCAAGCAGGGAAATCTCATTCCCCTCGATTTAATGCATCAGATCGAAATTCATAACCAGGCCGCTGCCCGGTTAGTAAATTGATTTTGAAAAGGACAACCTGTCTCGAAGCAGGTTGTTTTTTTACAATTTTTGGAGGTTGAATGGTACCGAGCATTTCTACAGAAACTACCCGACAATTGGTTGACTGCGCTATGGGACGCATCCCGGCTGACCTGGTTATCCGGAACGGTCGGTGGGTATGTGTCCAAACGGGCGAGATCATACCAGATACAGAAATCGCAATGCTTGAGGGTCGTATCGCATTTGTGGGCCAGGATGCAAGTCATTGTGTAGGACCCAAAACCAGGATAATTGACGCTGAGGACCGGTATATGGTGCCAGGTCTAATTGACGGCCATATGCATGTTGAATCAGGCATGCTGACTGTAACGGAATTTGTGCGGGCTGTGGCCCCGCACGGCACCACTGCCATGTTCATCGACCCGCACGAAATCGCCAATATTTTCGGGGTGGATGGCGTCCGTTTGATGGTAGAGGAAGCCGCAGGCCAACCCGTCCATGTTTTTGTTCAAGCGCCATCCTGTGTGCCATCAGCACCAGGTTTCGAAACACCTGGAGCCAGCATCGGACCCGATGAAGTGGCTGAGATGATGACCTGGCCTGGCATCGTTGGGTTGGGAGAGATGATGAACTTCCCGGGGGTTGTCAGCAGCCTGGAACAGGTACACGCGGAGATGGCGGCAACCCGCCATGCGGGTAAGGTCATTGGGGGGCATTATGCATCGCCTGACCTGGGGCTGCCTTTTCACGGGTATGCAGTTGGCGGAGCCGAGGATGACCACGAAGGGACCACACAGAATGATGCCGTTATGCGGGCGCGTCAGGGAATGAAGGTCATGATGCGCTACGGTTCTGCCTGGCATGATGTGGCAGCACAGGTGAAGGCAATTACAGAACAGGGCCTCGACCCTCGCCGTTTTATCCTGTGCACAGATGATGCGCACTCTGCCACGCTGGTCAATGAAGGCCATATGGATCGTGTGCTGCGCCATGCGATTTCGCAAGGGCTGGCTCCGATGACCGCCCTGCAAATGGCGACCATCAATACAGCGGATCATTTTGGAGTAAGCCGCGACATGGGCATGATCGCTCCCGGCCGGTTTGGCGATGTGCTTCTTGTGCGTGACCTGGTCAACTTCACGGCTGAAATGGTTATAGCTCGCGGTCAGGTCGTTGCGGAACAGCAGACCTTGCTCGTTGATTTGCCGAGGTACGCCTATCCAGATTGGGTCCTGAATTCTGTCCATCTGCCGCGGCCAGTAGCTGCAGCCGACTTCGTCATGAAAGTTGATAACCAGAACAAAGGCAATGTTACTGCCAATGTCATCGGTGTGGTTGAGAACCAGGCACCAAATCGGCACCTTCATTTCCAAATGCCAGTCAAGGATGGGCAGGTCAGGGTTGATCTTAACCGGGACATCATAAAAATTGCCCTGGTAGAGCGCCACCATTCTTCTGGAACGATCCAATTAGGGCTGGTGCACGGATTTAACTTGAAACCGCATTGTGCCGTCGCGACCACGGTGGCCCATGACAGCCATCAATTGATCGTCATTGGCACAGATGAGGCGATGATGGCTCAGGCAGTGAATGAATTGGCAGCCAGCGGGGGCGGCCAGGTCGTTATAAAGGATGGTCACACCATTGGTAAAGTGGTCCTTCCGATTGCTGGTTTGATGTCCAACCATCCGGCACAGGTTGTGGCCGAACAGGCGGCTACGGTCCTGAGAGGTTTTGTGGAATGCGGCTGCCCGCTCAACAATCCCAACATGCAGTTAAGTTTAATGGCTCTGGTCGTAATCCCTGAACTGAGGATTTCAGACCTGGGTCTGGTTGATGTAAGCCGGTTTGAGTTCATTCCGGCAATCGAAGACTAAGGGAGATTTATTTTTTCGATGGCAGAAAATATTCATCCATACCAACGCCTGCAGATCGTCCTTGCAGACATTATTGAAAAAGCTCAACCCGGGGAAAGGCTTCCATCCGAACCCGAGTTGGCTCAGCAGCTTGGAGTATCGCGGGCGACATTACGTGAGGCAATGCGTGCTTTTGAAGGGCAGGGGTTGATTCGCCGGCGGCAAGGGATTGGTACTTTTGTCGTGGGCCGGGCACCCATTATCGAGACAGGTCTGGAAGTTCTTCAAAGCATCGAATCGATGGCTCGAAGTATCAACCTTAAAGTCTCAATGGGCGCATCGGAAATCTCGCAGATCAATGCTGACGCCGCTCAGGCGAATGTGCTCGAGGTAGAAGTCGGTACCCCGCTATTAAAAGTGGAACGGGTAATTCTCGGCGATGACCGTCCTGTGGCTTTCCTGGTGGATATTCTTCCCGAGAATGTGCTTGACGCCTCTGAACTTGAGGTTGGTTTCAGCGGCTCTGTACTCGATTTTGTGCTCCAGCGCGGAATGCCAGTCTTGAGAAATTCGTTTACTGAGATCAATGCCGTTGCTGCGCCTTCTGATATTGCCCGATCGCTTGAAATCCAACGCGGCGATGTCTTATTGATGCATAAAGCCCGACTGTATGACGACGCCGGGCGAGTGGTTATCTTCTCCGAGAGTTTTTTCATTCCAGGTTATTTCAGATTCCATGTAATTCGTAAAGTACCGGTTCAGGCAGCTATCAAAAGCAGCGACTGACAGCCGCTCAATTCTGCCAGACAGGGAACCTCGTAAACATGCGTTCAAAAATCGGCATAAATAACTTCCGCTCATACGTTTTCAGGTCGATGGATGACCTGTTCTGAAATTTCTTTTGACCCAGGATTTGACGGAGGAAATAGAGATGCGTAGCTTTGCAGGTCGGGATATTCTCTCACTCAAAGACTTTGAGCGGCAAGAGTTTCAGCATGTTTTCGAAGTTGCACGAAAAATGGAGGACATCGCCAGAGAGCGAAAGAATGTGGATCTATGTGCGGATAAAACGCTGGTGACGGCTTTTTATCAACCGAGCACTCGTACCCGTCTGGCGCATGAAGCCGCCATGCACCGGCTGGGTGGTCATGTTACCGGTTTCGCAGACGCAAAAATGACACGCGCCGGTGACTTTTACCAGGAATCGATTAAAGACACTGTTAAAATGCTGGAATTCTACGGCGATGCCATCGTCATGCGGCATTACCAGATGGGTGCTCCCCATGAAGCAGCCAAATGGGCTTCGATTCCGATCATCAATGGCGGTGACGGTTGGGGAGAGCATCCAACACAGATCCTGACGGACCTGTACACGGTCCTGAGGGAAAAGGGTAGAATTGACGGCTTGAAGTGGTTGGCGGTGGGCGATATGCGTATGCGTACCATGCATTCCCTTGGCTATGCATTGACCCAATTCGACTGTCCCATCACGTTTGTTGCTCCGCCGGATATGGCGCTCACTCCAGAATTTAAGGCTGAGCTGGCTCAATATAGACTGGATTTTCATGAAACAGACCATGTCGAAAAGGCCATCGCGGATGCGGATGTGATTCTGGTTGAGCCTGTAGTCCAACCGGACTATACAAAAGCGAGAGATGAACGAAAGGGTGATGCAGGTCTGACGCCCGAAAATTACAAGATCACGCGCGATCTGCTGGCGCATAAAGCAAAATCGGACGCCATTTTGCTGCATTCCCTGCCCCGCATGGATGAAATTCCAACCGATGTTGATACTACCCGATGGTCACGCTACTGGCAGGAAGCCTCCAATGGTGTGGTCATGCGAATGGCATTGATAGCACTGGTGCTTGGAAAATGTGAATAAATTCCGGACACTCAATTTCTGCACCGGATTTACTTTATAAACACAACAGGAGTATAAGAAATGCAAACCTTTTTACATGGAAGAGACTTAATCGGCGACCTCGATTTTACAAAGGAGGAAGTCGAAACCGTACTGGACGTTGCTTTTGATCTTAAGCGCAAACGTGCATTAAACGAACCGACCCCTTATCTGCGCGATAAGGTGCTTGCGATGCTGTTTTTCTTCAGCAGCACCCGTACCCGTGGGTCATTCGAGGCAGGTATGGCACATCTTGGCGGCCACGCTGCATTCATTGAGAGCACAACCACCCAGATTAAACACGGTGATACATCAACCGAAATCGGTGAGATCTACGGCCGATATTTCGATGGCATTGCCATACGCCACTGCGATTGGGGTCTTGGGAATCAGTACATAAACGAAGTTGCCAAAGCCTCGCGTGTACCGATTTTAAATATGCAGTGCGACATCTATCACCCATTCCAATGCCTGGCTGATTTAATGACCATCATGGAGAAAAAAGGCCGCGACCTGCGCAAAAAGAAGATCGTCGTTTCCTGGGCGTATGCAGCTTCTTATTTGAAACCGATCTCCGTTCCGCAATCATTAATCCTGCAGATGCCGCGTTTCGGCATGGATGTGACCCTGTCCTACCCGAAGGAATTCATGTTAATGCCCGAAATCGAAGCAGAAGCGGCTGCTCAAGCCAAAAAGTTCGGGACCAATTTTGAAATCGTGCATGACATGGAAGAAGGATTCAAGGACGCTGACGTTGTTTATGCCAAGTCCTGGGGTCCATTATTGACGACTACCGATGCTGCAGAAGGCAAACGGCTTCAGGACAAGTACAAGAGCTGGCTTACCGATTCCCGGAAGATGGCTTTAGCCAAAGAAGATGCAATCTTCATGCATCCATTGCCTGCCGACCGCGGTGTCGAGGTAACGAATGAAGTCATGGATGGTCCGCAGTCGGTGGTTTTTGATGAAGCTGAAAACAGGATGCATGCGCAATCTGCCGTAATGGCGTTGACTATGGGGTAAAATATACCGGAACAAAAAATACTTTTTGGAGAAAAGGTAAGGTATGGAAAAGAAAGGTGTTGTTGTTGTTGCAGTAGGTGGAAATTCCTTAATCAAGGATGCCAAACATCAAACAGTCCAGGACCAGTATGAAGCTGGTGCAGAATCCATGCATCATATTGCCGACATGATTGCGGATGGTTATGATGTTGTTGTGACTCACGGTAATGGACCCCAGGTAGGGTTTGTCCTGCGCCGTTCAGAAATCGCGAGTTCCGAACTGCACGAGGTCCCTCTGGACTACTGCGGCGCAGATACACAGGGTGCCATCGGTTACATGTTCATCCAGGCCCTGCATAACGAATTCAAAAATCGCAAAATTGACAAAAAAGCAGTCGCAGTGGTCACCCAGACCATCGTCTCCCGTGACGATCCTGCCTTCCAAAATCCAACCAAACCGATTGGCTCCTTTATGGACCATTCACTGGCGATGGAAAAGAAAGAAAAAGAAGGTTGGAATGTGGTCGAGGATGCCGGGCGAGGGTGGCGGCGGGTTGTACCCTCTCCCATCCCGAGTGAAATTGTTGAGGCTGACGCCATTCACAAGCTGATTGAAGCTGGTTTTGTGGTCGTTGCCGTTGGCGGCGGCGGCATCCCGGTCATCCGCACTGAAAAAGGCGACCTGGTGGGCGTGGAAGCTGTGATCGATAAGGATTTCGGGTCCTCCGTTTTGGCAACCCTGATCAACGCTGATATGTTTATTATCAGCACCGCTGTTGAGAAGGTTGCAATCAACTTCAACAAGCCTGACCAAAAATGGTTGGACAAATTGACCGTTGCGGAAGCCAAGCAATACCTGGCTGACGGTCATTTTGCCAAAGGCTCGATGCTGCCCAAGATCCAGGCGATTTTACGTTTCCTGGAGAATGGTGGAAAATCAGCCATCATCACCAACCCGGAAAACTTGAGCCGTGCGTTACGCGGCGAGACCGGGACCCTGATCGTTCCATAAGATTTTTTCAAGAATTGGGACTGTCAATTTTGTAAAGTGACAGTCCCAATTGCGTTTAATTTTCCAAACCATCGTGTAAAATATTTGTATCCTGTCCAGACAATGGTCAGGAAATGAATTTTAAAGGCGTAGACTTGTTTTCATTTCACCAGCGGTGGAAGGAAGGAGTTGCCGAATTTGTAAATTGTGTTCTTGTGCTTTTCGAAGGAACATCATAGTTCATACTATGTGACCAAAATCCCAACTTCACTTTCAAACTGAATAACCAATTGGAGGAGAAATGAAACGTTTGTGGTTTGTTGTAAGCCTGTTGGTTCTGGCGGCAATGCTGATTTCTGCATGCCAGCCGACAGCGACCCCTGAAGCTACACAAGCACCTGCCGAACCTACAGCCGCTCCGGTTGAACCTACGGCTGCTCCCGTCGAACCGACTGCCGCCCCTGCAGAACCCGAACCATTCACTGTGGGTGTCCTGCTGGTTGGTGTGAAAAATGACCATGGATGGAGCCAGGCCCACTATGATGCGACGCTCTACGTTACCGAAAAACTCCCCAACGTCAATTTTATCTACCTGGAGAATGTCTATTCAGGGTCGCCTGCCTATACCGGCACAACTACCTCGCAGCTAGCTGAACAGCTGGTTGATCAGGGTGCGCAGCTGATCATCTTCAACTCAGACGACATGAAGGACGAAGCCACCATCTTTACTCAGGCCCACCCTGACATCCCGGTCATCATGGCTTCCGGCGACCAGGTATGGCCCGATGGTAAAGACTACATCGAAATGGCTAACATGGTCAATATCATGGGTCGGATGGAATACGCCAAGATGATGGCTGGCTGCGCAGCTGCGCTGACAAGCCAGACCGGTCAGATCGGTTATCTTGGACCCCTAATCAATGACGAAACCCGCCGCCTGGTTGCCTCGGCTTACTTGGGCGCGAAATACTGCTGGACCGAAGTTGCTGGAAAAGATGCGGCTGATTTGAAATTCAAAGTCACCTGGATCAATTTCTGGTTCTACATCCCCGGTGTCAGCTCCGATCCGACTCAGGTAGCGGATGATTTCTTCAACAGCGGCTACGACGTGGTTATCTCCGGTATTGATACCACCGAGGCGATGACTGAAGCCAAACGTCTGCATGATGCCGGCGAGAGCGTCTGGGCTGTCCCGTACGATTTCAAGGGCGCTTGTGACCAGGCTCCGGATATCTGCCTGGGTGTCCCGTACTTCAACTGGGGTCCTGCTTATGTCGAGACAGTTCAGTCGGCTATGGACGGAACCTTTGCGTCGAATTTCCAATGGAATGGTCCCGATTGGGCAGATATTAATAATCCCGACACGAGTGCAGTCGGTTTTGTGAAGGGTCCTGCGCTGAGTGCAGAAGCTGCTGCTTCGCTGGATGCTTTCATTGCTGACCTGGCTGGTGGTTTGAACCTGTGGACCGGCCCCCTGAATCTGCAAGATGGCACTCCATTCCTGGCTGATGGCGAAGTTGCCACAGATTTCCAGGTTTGGTACCTGCCGCAATTGCTCGAGGGCATGGAAGGCCTTAGCGTTTCCGAATAAAGAAATTTATTCTATGGAGAGGGATATTACCTCTCCAATCGTCCCACAACCCTGCCCCTCTCCTGATGGGAGAGGGGTCGGGGTCTCAATAGGATACTTCTATGGACGTTGAACTCCGCGATATTTCTAAAACTTTTGGCGCGGTGCGGGCCAATGTTGGGATTAATTTGAAGGTCCCGGCAGGCACGATTCAAGGCATTCTGGGGGAAAACGGTGCCGGTAAAAGCACCTTGATGAAGATACTATCTGGATTTATCCGCGCAGACTCAGGTGATATTTTCCTGGATGGGAAGAAAGTGGTAATCCATTCACCCGCGGATGCGATCAAGTTGGGGGTTGGGATGCTCCATCAAGATCCATTGGATTTCCCCCCCATGAGAATCATCGATAATTTTATTCTCGGCCAATCTGGCGGGTTGTTTTTTAACCGCAACAAAGCGATTGCAGAGCTTGAAACCCTGGCCGCGCAATTTGGTTTTCAAATTGATCCGGATGCATTTATCGACACGCTGACCGTTGGCGAAAGGCAGCAGCTTGAAATTCTTCGGCTGCTGTGGCTTGGCGCGCGTGTTTTAATCTTTGATGAACCCACAACCGGCATCAGCGCCTTACAAAAGGAAAAATTGTTTGCCGCGTTGAAAATTTTGGCAGAACAAGGTAAAACCATCCTGTTCGTGTCGCACAAGCTGGAGGATGTTGAAGGTCTTTGTCATCGGGTTGTTGTGCTACGACAGGGACATCTTATGGGCGAGATGCGCCCGCCATATGTTACGCACCAACTAGTTGAAATGATGTTCGGCAAAGTAATTGTTCAGGAAGCGCGTACTCCCTCCAAAGACGGGGGTGGCTGCTCCCTATCCTTGACGGACGTATCGGTTGAGGATCACAGGTTGAAAATCCAGAACGTATCGCTTGATTTGCGCAGAGGCGAAGTGATCGGGCTTGCGGGAATGGAGGGCAGCGGTCAGGATTTATTCCTGCGATCTGCCGCAGGCCTGGTCCGAACCACGAAGGGGCGTATACATCTGAACAATTTGGATCTTACGGGACGTTCCTACCATGCGTTTAAACGCTGCGGGACAGCCTTTTTGCCTGCCGCTCGACTTGAGGAAGGTCTTGCCGCCGGGCTTGACCTGACCGAACATTGCATGCTGGCGGAAGAGAAACAAGGATTTTTTGTTAACTGGGACCACAGCAGACAGTTGGCACAAAGGAGAATCGAGGATTTTAAGATTAAGGGCACTCCTGCCAGCCAGATCGAAGAATTATCCGGAGGAAATCAGCAGCGTGCATTGCTGGCGCTCCTGCGATCTCCGTTGAACCTGCTGCTATTGGAACATCCCACGCGAGGGCTGGATATCGAGTCCACCATTTATATCTGGTCCAAGCTGAAGGAGCGCTGCAATCAGGGAACATCGATACTTTTTATTTCTTCCGACCTTGAGGAAATTCTGCAGTACAGCGACCGTGTTATGGTCTTCTTCAGCGGTAAGGTGACCCAACCCCTTGCTGCAGAAGAGCTGACCTCAGAATCCCTTGGGCAGCTTATTGGTGGTAAGGGTTGGCCAAATTCACAGGCAGGGATTACCGTATGAAGAAAAACTTTTGGTTGAATTCCGGTTTCCAAATCGGGGCCCTGGTGCTGGCGTTTCTGGTTTCTACGCTCGTTCTTCTGGCTGTTGGAGCACCGCCTTTTAAAGCTTATGCCGCAATTTTACGGGGTGCTGTCGGGTCTTTCAACAACTTTGAGAACCTCTTAATCTCATGGGTGCCGCTGATCCTTACGACTGCAGGTGTATTGATTACATTTTCTGCCGGTTTATGGAATATCGGCATCGAGGGGCAGGTCACACTCGGTACAATTTTTGCGACCGGGGTACTGAGACTTTTACAGGACACATCGCTTGCACCCGGCCTTATCCTTGCACTCGGGATCCTGGCTGGGATTCTTGGCGGAGCGTTGTGGGCCGGTCTGGCAGGGGTTTTAAAAACCTTCGGCGGGGTTAATGAAATTTTTGGCGGTTTAGGTCTAAATTTTGTTGCCACTGCCCTGACCATTTTCCTTGTTTTCGGCCCTTGGAAGCGGCCAGGTGTAGGGTCGATGTCGGGCACAGAGGTTTTCGATCGGTCTTTATGGCTTCCTACCTTGAAGGGGATGGATTTAAGCCCTGTCTCACTGGCCTTAGCAATATTGGCGATTGTTGTGGTTTATTTCTTGCTGCGCGGCACTTATATCGGTTTGCGGCTTAAGGCAGTTGGCAAAAACATGAAGGCAGCTTACCTGATGGGTGTCCCGACCTGGCAATACAGCGTGATGGCATTCCTGATCTGCGGCGCGTTCGCAGGATTGGCAGGCGCAATTCAGGTAACCGGCGTGTATCACCGCCTGCTGCCAAACATGTCCGGCGGATACGGCTTCCTCGGCTTGTTGGTCGGGATGCTGGTGAATTACCAGGCGATTTGGGCAGCACCGGTGGCATTATTCTTCATCGGTTTAAATACCGGAAGCATACAATTGCAAATGCTGTATTTTTTGGATTCATCTTTTGCCGGCGTTTTACAGGGCGTCTTGGTCCTGATGGTCCTCCTGGTTGAGGGCGTACGGCAGCGGATTTTCAGGAAAGGATAAGAACCGCGATGGATTCAACTATACTCATCACAGGTTTAGCGAGCGTCCTGGCGGCAGCCGGTCCCATCCTTTTTGCGGTGATCGGTGAGACCTTTACCGAGCGTGCAGGCATTACCAACCTTTCACTAAACGGAACCATAATCCTTTCTGCCATGGGTGGTTTTGCTGTGGCTTACAATACGGGCAGCCTGATTCTGGGTTTCCTGATGGGTGCTCTGATTGGGGCTTTGATTGCCGCCATTGTGGCTTTTGGCAGTATTACACTCAAACAATCCCAGGTGGCAATTGGTTTCGTGCTGGCCTTAACCAGCCGCGATTTGGCATACGTGCTGGGCACTAAATACATGAACCAGCCCGGTCCTCGTCTGCCTGCCTGGTCAATACCAGGGCTCAAGGATATACCGGTTCTTGGTCCGTTATTCTTTCAACAGGATTTACTGACCTATCTCAGTTACGTTTTGATCGTCGTAGCCTGGATATTTATTTTCCGCACCCGTCCTGGATTGATCCTGCAGGGAATCGGTGAACGGCCGGCTGCTGCCTTTGTACGCGGTGCCAATGTGAAGCGGTTGCGATACATCTACACCATCCTGGGCGGAGCTTTGGCAGGCATTGCTGGCCCGGCTTACTCCCTGAACATCAAAGGGGGGTGGATGGGGATCCAATCCGGATTGGACGGTATCGGATGGATTGCCCTGGCAATTACCATTTTTGGCGGCTGGAGTCCGCTGCGCGGGGCTCTTGGCGCATACCTGTTTGCGTTCTTGCAGTGGCTTGGCCTGGTATTACAGGCGTCATTGCCGAATATCCCTTCGCAAGTGCTGCAAGTGGCACCCTTCCCATTAATGATATTGACCTTGCTGCTGGTGAACCTCGGCAACACGGAATGGGTTAATCGCACTCTGGCAGGCCTACCGGAAAATACACGGCGCTTCCTGTCCAACATGCTGCGCGCCATGCGTTCGTCACCGCCGGCTGCCCTTGGAGTGCCCTTTGATAATGAATAGGCATAAACAATGAGCGAATTCATCGGATACCGTTGTTCACTGTGCAAGACAGAATATGCACCCAGTCAGGTGACATATACATGCCCAAAGGACGGTGGTAACCTGGATGTCGTCCTGGATTATGCCAATATTCGGCAAAAATTCGAGCCTGGCGATATTACGACACGATTGGATAGCTCACTTTGGCGTTATTTGCCGCTCTTACCGGTCCAGGATCCGGGTGGTGAGGGAACGCCTTTTCGAAGTGCTGGTTGGACCCCTTTGTTCCGGGTTGATCGGATGGCTGATTCTTTAGGCATAAGAAAATTGTGGCTGAAAGATGAGGGCCGCAATCCAACCAGTTCTTATAAAGACCGAGCTTCTGCTGTTGTGGTTGCAAGGGCAATCGAAATTGGCGCAGAGGTAACAGTAACTGCTTCAACCGGGAACGCAGGAGCCGCACTGGCAGGAATGGCTGCAGCAGTGGGGCACAAAGCCATCATTTTTGCACCGAAAACTGCCCCGCAGGCAAAGATTGCACAGCTGCTCGTATATGGCGCCCAGGTGATCCTGGTTGATGGGAATTACGATTCGGCGTTCGACCTGACCATTGAAGCCGCGGAAGAATTCGGATGGTACTGCCGCAATACTGGATACAACCCCTTTACTGTCGAAGGTAAAAAGACCGGGGCGTTTGAAATATGGGAGGATTTGTTGTTGGAATCCACCCGCAGCGACTCTCCATTAAATATATTTGTCTCAGTAGGTGATGGCAATATCATTTCCGGTCTGCACAAAGGATTCAAGGACCTTCAAATGTTGGGATGGTTGGATCAAATGCCCCGCTTGTTTGGAATACAATCTGACAGGTCAGCCTCGGTCGCGAACGCTTTCGCGTCTGGCACCGAAACGATAATACCGGTACAATCTACAACGATCGCAGACAGCATTTCGGTTGATTACCCAAGGGATGGTGTTCGGGCTGTCAGGGCAGCTCGTGAAACGAATGGAGCTTATCTCACTGTCAGCGATGAGGATATAATTTCCGCGATCAGTGTCATTGGCAGGTACGGCGTATTTGCTGAGCCAGCCGGGGCAGCTGCCTTTGCAGGCTTGCAGAAGGCGATAAACCTGGGCTCAATTAAACCCGATGACTCTGTTTTGGTGATCAATACGGGGAGTGGCTTAAAAGATATCCGCGCAGCCCTAAAGTCTGTTGGCGAAGCACCTGTTATCGAACCAACGCTGAAAGCGCTCAAGGCACACCTGCAACTTTAATATTTGCCAATATAAAATACTTCGAAAGAAGATCAAACCATGGAACCCATTTTTTCGATCATTGCCCCGATCTACAACGAAGAATGCTGCCTGGATGAACTTTACCGAAGAATCACCGAGGTTATGGACCAGACCCATGAGCCATGGGAATTAATCCTGGTCAATGACGGTTCAAAGGATACTTCACCGGACATTATCCGCAAACTCGCAGCGGCTGACAAACGCGTTAGGCCGGTCATGTTTGCCCGCAATTTTGGCCACCAAATTGCAGTGACGGCCGGTTTGGATTATTCGCGAGGGCAAGCTGTCATTATTATCGATGCGGACCTTCAGGATCCGCCGGAAGTCATTCTGGAAATGATTGCACGGTGGCGTGATGGGGCTGAAGTTGTCTATGCAGTCCGTGGTGAGCGCGAGGGAGAAACAGTTTTCAAGAAGTTTACGGCATCCCTGTTCTACCGCATCATCTATGGCATCACTGACGTAAAAATCCCGATGGACACTGGCGATTTTCGCTTAATGGATCGAAAAGTTGTCAATGTCATGAACAAAATGCGGGAACACCACCGTTTTCTGCGCGGCATGTCAGCCTGGGTGGGTTTCCGACAAGTTGGGGTTACCTACAACCGGGCAGCCCGGTTCGGCGGCGAGACAAAATATCCCTTCCGAAAAATGCTCAAATTAGCGCTAACTGCGATAACCGGTTTTTCATATTTTCCGCTTCAGTTGGCAACATATATTGGTTTCATTGCCGCCGGGTTAGCCATTTTGGCAATCCCGGTTGTTGCCATCCTTAGAGCACTGCAATCGCAGGCTTTCTTTGGGCAAGCGTCAACATTGATTGCAGTGCTTTTCCTTGGCGGGGTGCAGCTTATTTCACTCGGAATCCTCGGTGAGTATATTGGACGCATTTATGATGAAGTGAAGGGCCGTCCGCTTTACATTGTCAGTGAAACCCCGGACGATTTTCTCCAGGAAGAAAATAGTAAATAGGAGCTTGAAATGGCTAAAATTGACCTTTCCATCTATCCAGAACACCGCGACAGGGCCATCAAACGCGTGAAGGAACGCGGAATTATTATTCCGACCTTTGCCCAGATGCGGAACCCCGAACTGGTTCCAGATTCGATCAAGAATGAATTAGGATCAATCGGGTTATGGGATGTCCATCCTCGCAATCTGTTCCGGATCACCTGGAAAAATGAGCCTGTGGAACGCGGAGGTGCTTTTGGGGGTGTCAATTTCTTTGAGCTTCCGTCCAGCCTAACCGGCGTCCCTGCCCGCATTGTCGGGTTGGTTGGCAAATGGTTCCCGACCGGAGCGCATAAAGTCGGTGCTGCCTTCGGATGTCTCGCGCCGCGGCTGGTGACCGGGCAGTTTGATCCGGCGACCCAAAAAGCCGTTTGGCCTTCAACCGGAAATTACTGCCGGGGCGGTGCTTATGATTCGGCTTTGCTGGGTTGTGAATCGATCGCGATTCTCCCAGAAGGCATGAGCAAGGAACGTTTCGACTGGCTCTCCAAAATTGCAGGCGAAGTCATCGCCACGCCAGGCTCTGAATCGAATGTAAAAGAGATTTTTGATAAGTGCTGGGAGCTGCGGCGGTCTGGCCAGGATCTGGTGATCTTTAATCAATTCGAAGAATTTGGCAATTACCTCTGGCATTACAACGTGACCGGACACGCTATGGAGGAAGTTGCCAGGCAGTTGATGGGACCCAAGGACACCTTCCGCGGCGTGGCATTGACTACCGGATCGGCTGGCACGATCGCTTGCGGTGAATATTTGAAATCGGTATTCCCCGGCAGTAAAACGGTTGCGAGTGAAGCGCTGCAGTGTCCGACCCTGCTTGAAAATGGCTTTGGCGCACACCGGATCGAAGGCATTGGCGATAAGCATGTGCCGTGGGTGCATAACATGAAAGAAACAGACATGGTGGTAGCCATCGATGATAATGCGGTGGTGAATATTTCACGGCTGTTCAATGAGAAAACAGGGCGTGATTACCTCATTCGAAAAGGTGTACCGGAAGCAGTTGCAGCCAAACTGGACCTGCTTGGCTTTTCCGGCATCGCCAACATGCTATCAGCCATAAAAATGGCTAAATATTACGAGTATGGCGAGAATGATGTTGTGTTTGTCGTCTTTACTGACTCCATGGAACTGTATTCAAGCCGGATCCAGGAATACCGCCAGGAAATGGGCGAATTCACTGCCTTTGATGCAGCCGAAACATTTGCCCGCGATCTTTATGGCGAAAGCACAGACAATCTTCTTGAATTAACTTATGAATCCCGTAAACGGATTCACAATCTGAAGTACTACACCTGGGTTGAACAGCAAGGCAGGACCTACGAGGAAATTCAGGCACAATGGTACGATCCGGAATATTGGACCGGGTATCGCAGCCAAACAGAAGAAATCGATGCCTTGATCACTGAGTTTAACCAGCGGGCAGGGACAATCTAAATTCCAGGTTTTACCTGGCTCAGGGCGAGGTCAAAACCTCGCCCTGAATTTAATTTTCAAGAAGGGGAAGAATTGCCTTCGCCAGGGTCTCAGGGGTATGCACGCCAACCCGGATATCCCGGATTATACCGCTGCGGTCAACGATGATAGATGTGGGGTATGTATTGATCTTCAAGGCATCCATTACCCGGTAGTCCGGATCGACCAGAACTGTAAAATCGAGGCTGTAATCGACAGCAAAATCCCTGGCAAGGGACGGCGCTTCGCCGGCATTGATGGCTAAAACCTCGTATCCCTGGTCTTTGTGCTGGTTGTAGAAAGCGTTCAAATCCGGCATTTCAGCACGGCAAGGAGGGCACCAGGTAGCCCAGGTGTTAATTAAAACCACCTTGCCGCGATAATCGGAGAGATTGACCCAGGTGTTTTCAAGGTTCGAGAGCTCGAAATCTGACATGGCCTGATTTAGCTGCGGCGGTTGGATACCAGCGGAGCGGCTGGAGCGGAAGTAGGCGACAAGGCTGAAAATCACCAGTAGAACCCCGATACCCATCACGAGTAAACCCGTCGAACCTTTACTAGGAAGATGGTTGCCAGGCTTTGACTGCGGAGCAGGATTATGGGTCATCATAGATGTTCCAGTTTTCAGGATAAGATTTATTTTATCTCAGTCTTTTGATGTTTAATAAGGCTGAAAGGTGCATAAGTGCCAGTTGGTTGTGGGCTATAATATCGGCATGAATTCCCCTCAGCGAGTACGGACGGACAATGCCGCCTGAATCTACCGACCTGATCCTTGTGGTGGTCATCACCAATCCCCGCGATCTGGAAATTGCGCGTCTATTAGGCTGGTACCGTATTCCGTTGAAATCTGCACCCAAAGTAATTGCAGTTGACTACCTGGCTTTTTACCAGACAGCCGGATTTGGTGAAAACGAACGCTGGCGTATTAATTATATTGCACCCGTGCGCGGACACGAGTTAACCACCAGGGCAGAGTTGGTTCGGGATGAGCCGGATCACCCGCGCGCTGGAGAGGAATATTACAAAGTCCAACTTGGTCCCCTCCAGGCACTTTCGAGATCCATCCAGGCTGGGTCGTGGCGCCGAATTACCTTCCTTTACACAACCGGAGAAATGCTTCGGAACGCTCAGACCGTGAAGGATCTTGTTGTTCGCGACGATGAACGAGCTATCCTGTGGCAGTCTTTGCGGGATCGGGCTATGACCAGTGGGCAGTATCAGTCGGGTGAATTACCTGAGGATACCTTTACCCTGGATGCAGCCTTGCTCGCCATGTTAGGAGACCTTGCGAAAATTCGCGAAGTCGAAAATAATTATCATGCTGCCGAGTCAGAGGATTAATGGGTAGGAGGACTGCTATGCCAATAATTATCCGGGGTGGCACAATCATCAATGCTGCAGATACCTACCAAGGCGACATCCTCATTGAAGGCGACCATATCGCGGCAATTGGAAAAAATATCAAGCCCGGCACTGATGCACAGGTGATAGATGCTGCCGGTAAATTCGTCCTACCTGGCGGTGTGGATGTCCATACCCATTTTGATTTGCCAATGGCTGGTACGGTTTCCTCCGATGACCATTACACCGGGCATAAGGCTGCTGCCTTTGGCGGTACCACCACCGTGATCGATTTCATTTCCCAGGATTACCCATCGCTGCAGAGTTGCATCGACGCCTGGCATGCCAAAGCGGATCACAAGGCTGCAGTGGATTTCGGGTTTCATATGAACATCACCCATCTGGATCCTCAGGTGGAGGCTGAAATTCCAGGTCTGGTGGAACAGGGGATTACGAGCCTGAAAGTGTTTACTGCCTACAATCAGCGGTTACGGTTGAGGGATGATGAAATCTTTCGGGTTTTGCGCATAGCCAAAAAATACGGTTTGCTTACCCTGGTGCATGCAGAAAATGGGGATGTGATCGAGTTATTGGTGGCAGAGGCGTTGGCTGCCGGGAAAACTGCTCCAGTCTGGCATGCACGGACCAGGCCAGCCTGGGGAGCCGTCGAGGCGGTGATGAGGGCTGCATCGCTATCTGCAATCAGCGCTGCACCATTGTACATCGTGCATATGAACGTGGGCGGTGAAGTTGACATGCTTGAATATGCCCGTGAAAATGGATTGTCTGTCATGGGGGAGACCTGCCCGCAGTATCTCTTTTTTACTGAGGACAATCTGGCCCAAAAGGATGGTGCAAAATTTGTTTGTTCGCCCCCCCTGCGCGGTGAACCAGACCAGGCTCGATTGTGGCAGGGGATTGAGGATGGTACCATTCAGGTACTGGCAACCGATCACTGTCCGTTTTTCTTCGACGGTGCGCATGCCATATCGTATGAGGGCACCCAAATAGCCATCCCGGGAAAAGAACTTGGCAAAGACGATTTCACCAGAATTCCAAACGGCCTGCCAGGAGTTGGTGACCGCATGCCAGTGTTTTGGAGCAAAGCAGTTGCCAGCGGTCGGATTACCCCCAATCGCTTTGTGGAATTAACCAGTACCAACCCCGCAAAGATCTTCGGTATGTATCCTCAAAAGGGAAATATCAACCCGGGTGCAGATGCTGACCTGATCATTCTGGATCCGAAGAGGAATTTAACCTACGGTACTGCACATTCAGCTCAGCGCACCGATTACAACCTTTACGAAGGGTGGAAATTGGATGGGGCGATCGAAAAGGTCTTTCTGCGGGGTAAATTGATTGTCAATGAGGGTCAATGGTACGGTCAGGCCGGAATGGGTCAATTCATTCATCGAAAACCTTTCGAGGAATTGATCTAGGCTGTCCATGTTAACATTGCTGCCTGTCATCCTGCTGTTACTCTCAGCCCTGGTGGTGTTCACCCTGCGCTTTTTACCTCGCGGCACAGGTTATGCCTACCTTACATCGATAATAATGATGTTGATCATCTGGGGAGGGGTGCTGGCATCCCATTGGCTTTCGCTGACCCCGATCGAAATTGCCCCCTGGCGGCCATTTGACCCGATTACGGCAGACCCAATTCGCTATGGATGGGATGAGATTTCCTGGCCGTTTAGCCTTGCCCTGGTCAGTGCCTGCCTTGCAATTTTGATGACAGCCAGTGCACGCTTGCAGCTACGCTCCAACCCGGCCACTTGGGCTGCAAACATGGGCGTTGCTGCACTTGGGATTCTGGTTGTGATGGCCGAAACCCCGCTGGCATTTGTGTTGGCGTTGGTTCCATTAGATACGCTCGATTTCCTGGTGGTTTTGAGATTATCGCGGACATGGCGGTTTACCTCACGCGGTTTGATGGTATTCGTAGTTAAAAGTATCAGTACTTTTTTGATTGTTGGGGCGTTGGTGTATCAGAGGACGGATGGATTCCCCCTGGAATTTTCCACCATGAATGCTACCGCCAGTTTGTTGGTGCTGTTAGCTATCGGGATACGGCTTGGGCTGCTGCCCCTGAACTTGACGTTTGCGGTTGATATTCCTTTCCAGCGGGGATTAATATCATTCTTACGCGTTGCTGCATACGCAGGCGGGATGGCTGCCTTAGCCCGCATTTCAAGCCTGCAAGGGTTGGAAAATTGGCATTCATTGATGTATGGGGTGATGGTGGTTTTAAGTTTGTACGGCGCTTCCATGTGGCTGTCTGCACACAATGAAATCGAAGGCAGGCAGTATTGGTTATTGACCACCGCCGGGCTTGGTTTTCTGTGTGTTTTACAGGGCAATCCTTTACAGGTACTGCCCTGGGGTTTGATGTTAATTTTCGGCGGGACATTTCTCTTTCTTTTTTCGGCAAGAGGGCGGAACCTGGTATTCTTGCCCATCCTTGCCACTTTGATGATTAGCGGCTTGCCATTTAGCATCCCAGCCAGGGGTTGGTCAGGGTTGTTTGTACAGCCCGTCGGTTTTGGCGAGATCCTGGTTATTTTGACTACGGCGCTCACCCTGGCCGGATTTATCAAACACGCCTTCCGCAACGATGAGAATTTTTCACAACTGGATGGCTGGGTGCGAGGGACCTACCCCCTGGGTTTAATCCTCTTGATCGTCAGCGGCTGGGTTACCGTCTGGTTGGGGATCGAAGGAGGAATGCAAATCGGTCCTTGGTTGATCGGTCTGGCTGTTTTTGCATTGGCTGCCATATTCACCGGTGCGCGAGCACGGTTTATAGCCCTTCCAATGGCAATTTCAGCTTCCGGTAATTGGGCGTCAGCGAAGGTTTGGTGGAGTCGCATTTCTGGGATTTTCCGCCTGACCTGGCTCTCCAATTTTTTATGGTTCATTTATCGCGGATTACGGCGCCTTGTTAGTTTTCTGACTATTTTGTTCGAGGGGGAGGGCGGTGTCCTTTGGGCTTTCCTGCTCCTGGCTTTGATGCTGACTCTGCTCGCGACTCGGACAGGATAACTTGATGCAGATCTTCGACATCATCGCAGCCGTCCTTGTGCTTGGGGCTTCCATTTCTCTGCTCTGGACTGAGAAATGGCGCATCAACATTTTAGCTGTGGCAATCCAGTACCTGGGCGTGTTTTGGTTTGTAGCTCAGGTATGGCCGATCGGGCTGGCGTCTGTAAAGTTGATTTCAGGCTGGATGGCGGCTGCAATCCTTGGCTCCTCTGTCAACGCCTTGGGCGGATTGCCCGTGCCAACCACCGCCGTTTCGGGAAAAATTTTCCGAATCCTGGCAGCCAGTTTGTCGGTCATTCTGGCTTTTTCCGTTGCCCCGAATGGCACCGATTGGATTCCATTGACCTTTCCTGCACTATTCAGCAGTATCCTGCTGATCGGAATGGGGCTGCTGCAGTTGGGCATGACCTCCGGGCCATTCCGTATCATCCTTGGCCTGATGAATGTATTATGTGGTTTTGAAATCATCTATGCGGCGGTCGTCTCGTCCATCCTAGTGGCCGGCCTGCTGGCACTGGTTACTCTCGGCATAGCCCTGACCGGCGCTTACTGGTTAAGCCTCCTCCCAGTGGAGGAACAGCCTTGAGTGCACCGGTTTTATGGGTAGTGGTCCCCGCCGCGGGAGGTTTGTTTCTGTGGTCCCTGCGTAGAAATCAAAATCTGACGCTGGGATTGTCTGCTGGATTGTGCTTTATTTTGAGTTTGGCAGCTGCAGTCATTCCAATCAACGCTCCAGTGAATCTGGGCAGCCTCAGTTTTACCCTGTCGTCCACGCTGCCGGTTCTGGGACGGCGTTTTATCCTGTCACCTGAAGACCGGATGATCCTGACACTGCTGTACGGTATTGGCGCAGTCTGGTTTGGGCTGGCATTGATGGCCTGGCCCCACCGATTGTTTGCGCCTTTTGGCCTGGGTATGCTGGCTGCGTTGGTAGCAGCATTGGCTGTTGAACCCTTCCTGTATGCGGCTTTATTAGTCGAAACCGCCGTCCTGTTCAGCATCCCATTTTTGTCACCGCCTGGCAGGCCAGTTGGACCGGGATTGCAGCGGTACCTTATCTTTCAAACTCTGGCTGTGCCAGCTATCCTTTTTGCTGGGTGGTTGATGAATGCTGCTGGCGTTAATCCAGCTGAGACAGCCTCTTTCAACCGTGCGGGTCTCTTCCTTGGACTGGGTTTTGCCTTCTGGCTCGCGGTTTTCCCATTTTATAACTGGCTGCCGATGATGATGACGGAAACCCATCCGTTCCCGGTTGGTTTCGTCCTCAGTCTTTTGCCCACTGCCATCCTGCTGCTCGGCCTGGACTTTATCAATGCCACGCCTTTCTTACGCTCTTCTGAAGATCTTTATAATGTGCTGCGGGTTGTGGCTGTAATGATGGTTTTCACCGCCGGGTTGTGGGCTATGTTTCAAGTTAACCTGGCGCGAATTTTTGGCTACGCCGTTATCTTTGAGACGGGGTTTGCCCTGTTTGCCATTAGTTTGAACAATCTGCCGGGATGGATGCTGTTCGCGGCGTCGTTCATGCCGCGGCTGCTGGCCCTTCTGGTTCTGGCATTCTCCCTCGCCAGCCTTGAAAATCATGCTATACCCCTGACACTGGCTGGTGTGCGCGGATTGGCACACAAGTATCCGTTGATTTCCCTTGGCCTGTTGAGTTCCCTGCTTTCGATCGCCGGCTTCCCTTTGCTGGCCGGGCTGCCGGTGCGGTTGGAGGTATTCGAGCAGCTGGCTGAAATTTCTCAAACCGCATTCATTGGGGCTGCAGTCGGCACTGCGGGACTGGTTTTCAGCGCTATCCAGGTGCTCTCAGAGTTGGTGCATTCTGAGGACCGATCCTGGCACCTGGGTGAAAACTGGCCGGAGCGGGTGATTCTGATTGGTGGAATCCTGTTCCTGTTGTTGTTTGGAATCTTTCCACAAACGTTTTATCACTCGATTATTTTTATCCTGCAGGCTTTTCCCCAGATATTCTAATTTTGTAACTCAAGGAAAGGGTCTGGAACCCCGTCCCGCTCCCCAGATATTTTTTTTTGAGATGGTACAATTCCTGCCACTCCTGCGATCACGTATAATATTAATATCGTCACGGGTATGATAACGAAATATTGAAAATTTTCCCCTTTACGAGGAATTCCAATGGATACAGATCAAGTTAAAAAACAGCTGGACTGGCTGGATGAGGAACGGCGTAAAGATAAACTGCTGATCGCGACCCTGCAGGACAGGATTGCCGATCTCGAGGAACGCATCACGCCGGTAGATCAAAAAATTGGCACCCTTGAAGGCGATCTCGCCCGGGTGAGCATGTCCCTTACGCGCTTTGAACAGATTGAAAACAGCATTGGCCAATTGCGGGTGGATTCATCGCGGCAGGTTCAGGAAGTTGAAAAACTGCGCGCTGAACGAGAACGCGACCATGAAAAAGTTCGGCTGGCAGATTTGGAATCGCTTAACCGAACCATGGGAGAAATCCGTAAGAGCCAGGAAGGAATCCCCGATCTTAAAAAAGGGCTGCAGGCTCGCATTGAGGGAGAGAACCGGCTGGGAACGGAGATCGAAGAACTGGCCACAAAACTGGCCTCCATCCGCCGCTCGGACGAGGAGTACCGCCGCCAGATCAAATTGCTGGACGAAGGTCAGCGGCAGGATGCCAAACGCCTGACCGATCTTCAGGGCGAGGTAAGTGCCATACGCAAGCGGATTGAGGAGCAGCGCGGGCGTACTGACCTGACCACCGATTCCATGCGTAAGTTGGAATTGCGCATCAGCGAAATCCTGGCGGGAGAGAATGAGCGGCGGCAAAGCCAGGTGGCTTTCATGGAAAAGCAAAATATGGCCATCATGGAACGTGACCGGGTCTGGCGCGAGATGCAGGGGCGCTTCGAGCAGGTCGAGAGCCAGTCGCAAAACCTAGAGTCGCAGCTTCAGTCGTTGGACGCCACCCACCGGGCGGTCAAACGTTCGCAGGAAGCCTTCGATGAAATTACTGCGCGTTTCGAACGCCGCATCAACGAGATCACCGAAATGCAGCGCCTGATCGAGGACCGCTTCCGTCAGGAATGGGTGGGCTTCAAGGCTGACGATCAAAAGCGCTGGACGAATTACACCCTGGCTCAGGAAGAGCAGAATCGGGAGTTGACCCGCCAGTTCGGAAAACTCGAGGAACGCCTGATCCTGTTGGAGGATCAAATGCAGGAGATGCAGGATCTGGTGCATCAGATGGCGGATGAAACCCAGAAGCGGCTCAACAGCCTGCTGGGAATCGCGCGTGATTGGGCAGAAAAGCACGAACAGGCGATTCCGACCAGCCGCTAAGAGGGGCATGGGATGCACGTAATTGGGACTGCCGGGCATGTTGATCACGGAAAATCAACGCTGATTGCAGCATTAACCGGCGTCCATCCTGACCGGCTGCGCGAGGAACGCGAACGGGAAATGACCATCGACCTGGGCTTCGGCTGGCTGCCGCTGCCCAACGGCGAAACCGTTGGAATAATCGATGTGCCCGGACATCGCGACTTTATTGAGAATATGCTGGCGGGTGTGGGCGGCATTGATGCTGCCCTGTTTGTGGTGGCAGCGGATGAGGGCGTCATGCCCCAGACCCGCGAGCATCTGGCGATCCTCGACTTGCTGCAGGTTCAACGCGGCCTGATCGTGCTGACCAAGATCGATCTGGTGCCGGACGACGACTGGCTGGATCTGGTGGAAACTGATATGCGCGATACGCTGGCAGGCACGGTCCTGCAGGACTCGGCTGTGGTGCGGGTTTCTGCCCGGACAGGTGCGGGGCTTGACACCCTCAAGCAAGCGTTGGCAGCCCTGCTGGAAGAGACTCCTACCAAACCAGACCTCGGACGGCCCAGGCTGCCGGTTGACAGGGTCTTTACCATGTCAGGGTTTGGCACCATCGTCACAGGCACGCTGGTGGATGGCAGTCTGAAAACAGGCGATGAACTCGAAATTGTGCCGTCGGGTTACCGCGGCAGGGTGCGCGGACTGCAAACCCACAGGCAAAAGGAATCCCTGGCAGCTCCGGGCAGCCGGACGGCGGTTAATGTCAGCGGGCTGGATGTCAGCCAGATTAAGCGCGGCGACGTGTTGACCCGGCCCGGGCAGTATCACGCCAGTCAGCGGTTGGACGTCAGCTTCCGCATGTTGAAGGACCTTGCAGGTCCGCTTAAACATAGCAGCGAGGTCAAAGTGTTTGTTGGCAGCAGCGAGATCCTTGGGCGTGTACGTGTGTTGGGGGCGGATCAGATGATTCCCGGGGATGAAGGTTTCCTGCAAATCGAACTGCGCGATCCGGTAGCGGCAGTGCGCGGCGACCGCTATATTCTGCGCAGACCCTCTCCTGGAGAAACGCTCGGCGGCGGCGTGGTGCTTGACCCCGACCCGAAGGGACGGCACAGGCGCCAGGACCCTGCCATGCTTGACCGCCTTAAAGCCCTGACGGCCGGCACGCCTGCCGAAGTGCTGCTGCAGGCTGCACTGACGCTGGGCATCGTCTCGCTGCGTGACATGTTGCGCCGCGCCCGGCTGGACGATCAGCAGGCAAAGGCAGCTTTGGACGAGGTTGTCCCGGCTGGACAGCTGCTTCTGCTGGAAAAGGATACCCCCGACGGGCTGGCGGCGCATACAGCCGTCTGGAATCGCGAAATAGGCCGCTTGCAGCAGGAAGTAGCCAACTTCCATGCCGGAAATCCGCTGCGCGCCGGCATGCCGCGCGAGATGCTCAAAAGCCGTCTCAAGCTAACCCCGCGCATCTTCCAGATGCTGGTTTCGGAGCTGCTTAAGAACGGGAAGCTGGCCGAAACCGGTCAGACATTAAAACTGCCCGATTTCGAGATCAAGTTCTCGCCTGCCCAGCAAGCCAGAGCGGACGCCCTGCTGCGCCAGTTTGCCGCTGCACCGTACGCCACGCCCAGCGTCAAGGACAGCGCCGCGTTGGTTGGCGAGGAGCTGCTGGCCGGGTTGATCGAACGCGGCGACTTGATCGCAGTTTCACCTGAGGTACTCTTCCGCCTGGAGGACTACCAGCAGATGCGCGAAACCGTGCTGCAGACCCTGGAGCAGGAAGGCAGCCTGACGGCTGCGCAGTTCCGCGACCGGTTCAATACCAGCCGCAAGTACGCCCTGGCGTTCCTGGAGCATCTGGACGCGATAGGCGTGACCGTACGGGATGGGGACGTGCGGAAGCTGGGGGGCAAGGCAGGGGGATAGGGCAATTAATTAACAGAAAAACTAGACTTCCATTCCCCAACCTTCTTATTGACTTAAATCCCCGCATCCCTTATAATACCTTCCGCTGTCGCCCCGGCGCATTTTGCTGGGGCAAGGGTTTGTATCCCCAACTTCCCCGTCCACCGGCGGATTGGCCGCGGGATGAACGGTGAAGTGAAGATTGGAGATTGGAGCTTATGAAGTACGCGATTGTTGAAAGTGGCGGTAAACAGTACCGCGCCGTCGAAGGTGCCACAATTGATGTGGACAAACTGCAAACCGAGGTCGGTGGGCAGGTTTTACTGGACTCTGTCCTTCTGGTTGTTGAGGACGGAAGTGTACAGGTGGGTACGCCTACCGTCAAAGGCGTCAAGGTTCGCACCACGGTTGAAGATCATTTCAAGGGTCCCAAATTGATCATCTTCAATTACCGCGCGAAGAAGCACTACCGTGTCAAAACTGGTCACCGCCAGCAGTACACCCGCCTCAAGATCGAATCTATTGTTGTGGAGTAAGAATCATGGCACATAAAAAAGGTGGTGGTTCCAGTCGTAACGGCCGCGATAGCAATGCACAACGCCTTGGCGTGAAGCGCTACGCAGGCCAGGTCGTTCTTTCCGGTAACATTCTTGTCCGCCAGCGCGGCACCCACATCAAACCCGGCGTCAACGTTGGGGTTGGGCGGGATGACACGTTGTTTGCGACTGCCGATGGCGTTGTGGTTTTTGAAACCCTGCCGAACGGCCGCAAACTGGTCAGTGTGCTGCCCGAAGTCGCAGCTGAGTAAAGAATGGTTGTCCTTGCACCGCCGGCCGAACCAGCGCCGCCCGGAAGCAATGGAATCCTAAGAAAAGGTACCCTCTGAAATGAGAAAAGACATTCACCCAACTTATTACCCTGACGCCACAGTGGTTTGCGCCTGCGGCAACACCTGGAAAACAGGTTCAACTCGTAAAGAGATCCGCACCGAGGTTTGCTCGAAGTGCCATCCTTTCTTTACCGGTCAGCAGCAGCGCATCCTCGACATCGAAGGTCAGGTGGACCGCTTCTACAAGCGTTTGCAAGCCCGCCAGGACTATGTGGAAACCGTCAAGGCTCGCGAAACTGTGCGCACCTCCCCCGACCGGACCGTTGCTGAACTCGGTCTTGGTTCCCGCCCAACCGACGCTCTGGCAAAAGCCGGAATTACCACGGTTGGTCAGGTTATCGAGAAGCTGGAAGCCGGTGAGGCTGCCCTGCTCGAGGTGGATGGTTTCGGCCGGAAATCACTCATCGATTTGAAGAAAACCCTGCGCCAGTTAGGCTACAAACTCCCGGCTGCCGCCGAGGATGTTGCGGTCTAGAGCGTCTTAATGCGCATGAAAGACAGACGGAACACCGTCTGTCTTTTTATTTAAGGAAGTTTGCACAGCGCCGCACGGTAAGATGCGGTAGAATCGATGCAAACAATCCTATTCGAGGGAAGCATGAAGCATCATACTGGCTCGGTTGAAGTCATTACAGGGTCCATGTTCAGCGGCAAGACCGACGAGATGATCCGCCGCTTGCGGCGCGCGACCATCGCCCGGCAAAAGGTGCAGGTGTTCAAGCCGGTTATCGATAACCGCTACCAGGTGGAACGAGTGACCTCGCATGCCGGCACAGCCTTCGACGCTATACCGATCGAACGGATTGAAGATCTGTACGAGCATCTGGAACCAAACACAACTGTGGTGGCAATTGACGAGGCTCAATTTTTTGAAGGATCAGTGGTTGCGATCGTTCAGGATCTGGCAAGCAAGAACATCCGGGTGATTGTTGCCGGGTTGGACACGGATTTCCGCGGTGAGCCGTTTGGGTGCATGCCCGACCTGATGGCGATTGCGGAGCAAGTGACCAAGCTGCAGGCGATTTGTATGACCTGCGGCGAATCTGCCTCGCGCACGCAGCGTCTGGTCAATGGACGCCCGGCTCGGTCTGATGACCCGATCATTATTGTAGGGGCTTCCGAAATGTACGAAGCCCGCTGCCGTAAGCATCATGAAGTTCCGCGCGACTAAGAGGGTTTGATGGGTGATTACCACGACTTTCTCGAAGAAATACTGGTTCCTGAGGGGCTGCTGCAAAACCGTATCGCAGAGCTGGGTTCGAAAATCAGCGAAGATTTTCGAAATTCCGACCGGCTGGTATTGATCTGTATCCTGCGCGGCGGGGTTCTCTTCCTGACTGACCTGATGCGTCAGATCAGCGTACCGCATGCAGTTGAATTCATGGCGGTCTCGTCCTACGGCGCTGGCAGCCGCGAAACCTCCGGGCAGGTGCGCATCACGCTCGACCTGAATGTGAATATCTTCGATCGGGACGTCATCCTGGTCGAAGACATCGTTGACTCAGGGCGCACGCTTTCCTCGGTGCTGGATCTCCTGTCAGCCCGCAAGCCGCGCTCGATGAGCGTTTGTACGCTTTTGGATAAAACCGAGCGGCGCGAAGTCTATGTCCCGATCCGCTATGTCGGTTTCCAGATTCCTAATAAATTTGTCTTCGGTTATGGGCTTGATCTGGATGAGCTCTACCGCAACTTGCCCTTTGTGGGGGTTGTAAACGAGGAAAAGTATCGCGAGAGCCTGAACAGGAAAAATGATTAGCGCATTTCAGGACCTTTTCCCTAACCCCCGGATTTTAGAATCCCTGCAGAATGGGATTTCTGAGTACCAGCAGGTATATCTGGTGGGTGGGGCGGTTCGCGATATGCTGCTGCAGCGAAATGGGAAGGATCTGGACTTTGTCGCCGACGGGGATGTGCTGCGCCTGGCACGCAAGGTTGCGGATGAAATCGGGGCAGCCTTTTACGTAATGGACATGGCCCGGCAAACAGCCCGCTTGATCTATGAAGACGAGGCTGGCCACCGCTGGCACTTGGATTTTTCAGCGCTCCGCGGGGACACCATTCTCGAGGACCTTCACAGGCGGGATTTTACTATAAACGCCATCGCCATCGATTTGCGCGATCCAGGCAGCCTGATTGATCCAATGAAAGGCTCTCAGGATATCAAGGATGGCTGGCTGCGTATGTGCAGCCCGAATTCTTTTACCGATGACCCGCTGCGGGTAATCCGCGCAGTACGACTTGCAGCCGAAATAGGGCTGCGCATCACCCCGCCCACTATCGCGCACCTTAAGGAAGCCTCGCTCGACCTGGGGCGGGTGTCCATTGAACGTCAACGGGATGAATTGTTCCATATCTTGCAGAGCAAGCAGGCTGCAGCAGGTATACGTACTGGTTTTGCCCTGGATGTGTTCGACACCTTACTGCCTGAAGTAAAAGCATTGCAGGGGGAAGTTCAGGGGCCGCCGCACGTACACGACGTTTTTGAACATACCCTGGCGCTGGTGACAGCCCTTCCGCGGTTGTATGATCTCCTGGTCGAGCCATACGTTGAAGAAAAAGTCTCCAACCTGATTTTTGGAATGGCGGTCACGGAGCTTGGCCGCTTCCGCCGTCAGCTTGCAGAGCACTTTTCTGCCCGCCTGAACCCTGACCGCAGCCGTTTTGGTCTGTTAATGCTGGCAGGGCTGCTGCATGATGCTGCCAAACCCTACGTGCGCACCCATGACCAGGAAGGCCGGATGCATTTTTATAACCATGATGGTATTGCGGGTGATATGGCGGAGCAGCATGCCCGTGATTTGGCTCTCTCAATCCCAGAGGTCGACTATCTAAAGGTCCTTGTCCGCCAGCACATGCGCATTCATTGGCTGGCTAAGTCCGGCGAAAATGTGAGTAAGCGTGCCATCTACCGCTACTTTCGGGATCTTGGAGCCGCAGGAGTGGACCTGGTGCTGCTCTCGCTGGCCGATAAGACCGCCACGTATGGTGTTACAATTACCCCGGCAGAGTGGCAGAAAGAATTGACGGTGTGCCGCCAACTGCTGGACGCCTGGTTTAATATGCACGAAGAAATTATCCAGCCGAAATGGCTTGTTAACGGCACCGATATCCTCGATGAGCTAAATCTCCAACCCGGGAAAATCGTTGGGGAACTTCTCGAAGAACTGCACGAAGCTCAAGCCATCGGACAGGTTCAGTCGCGTGAACAGGGCCTTCTACTCGCCAGGAATTTACTGGAATCTAAAAGTATTGAGACGACAAGGAAGAGCGATGGACATTAAACCGGTGGAGTTAAATTATGAAGAGGTTGGACACGGCATCCCTGTTGTACTGGTGCATGGTTTTCCTCTGGACCGCACCATCTGGGAACCGGTCGCTGAAGGTTTAAAAGCTGAAGCCAGAGTCATAATGCCGGATTTACGCGGGCATGGCAAGTCGCCGTATACTGAGGATGTGTACACGATGCGGCTTCTGGCTGAGGATCTGCATGCACTAATTGAACGTCTTGGGCTTGAAAAGGTAATTCTTGTCGGGCATTCTATGGGTGGTTATGCTGCCCTGGCGTTCGCCAATGCTTATCCAGCCCGGCTTTCAGCACTTGGTTTAGTGTCTACTCAGGCTGATCCAGACAGCCCCGAAAAGCGTCAAGGACGGCTGGTGAGCGCACGCGAGACCAAAAGGCGCGGCGCAAGCTTTATTGCCCATGGCATGCCGGCCAAATTAACCGACGATCCTGAAATCCAGAAGAAAATGATGGATTTGATGCTGACGAACCGTCCAGGAGCGATCATAAGTTCCCTGAAGGGGATGGCTGAACGCAGCGACGCCAATCTATGGCTGCCCTCGATAAAAGTTCCGGCGGTCGTGGTTGCCGGTGCTAAAGACAAACTCGTATCTCTAGAGCGTGCTCAGACGATGGCGCAAATGTTGAGCAAGGGTTGGCTGGTGGAAATTTCAGACGCCGGGCACATGCCCATGCTTGAAAAACCTCAAGTGGTCATTGACGCACTCAAACAACTGATTTGTCACGTTCGAGGGTGTCCGTAATCGTTATTAGATTATAAAAAGACGGCTCAGGCCGTCTTTTTATAATTAACATCTTGCTTATCGTTTTAGGGATAAATTTCGTCCAGCATCGGCTCAAAGAAACAGCGGCAGCCGTTGGCGTGGCTGCAGCCTTCGACTGGCAGTTTTGGAAGCTTATCTTTGGAATAAGTACCTTCGTGAGCCTGGCATGCCGGGCAGGCGTCATTTGCCACGACCAGCCGCAGGTTTTTCACGCGCTTGTTATCCCGCATTTTCTGGGTTGCAACGGCAATTACAGAATTTTGCTGCAGGTCGGCACCGCACTTGGGGCAAACCGCCGCAGAATCAGGTGCCTGGGTGTGACATAAAGAACAGGTCTGCACGTTTAATCCCTTTCGTCGTCTTTCTTGGTGTGAGATGCTGCTATCTAGCCTGCGGCAGGGTACCCCAAAAAAGATATTGGGGAGCCAATATGTAAATTTTACTACAACCGGTTATTTTGTGACAAAAGAGTGCGGCTAGATTATTGCGGCTGAAATCGATCGGTTATTGGCTTTGATTCTTCGCGATAGATTTTGCAGGTGGGCGATTAACATCGCACTCGAGACTGGCTTGACCAGATAATCATCGGCGCCTGCATCCAGAGCATTGGCAACCATCATGGGTTGGTCGAGCGCGCTTAATATTAATATTGGAGATTGGGTGAATCTGCGAAGCTCCCTGCAGATATCCAACCCGTTCATATCAGGCATGAGTAGATCTAAAATGATGATGTCAGGTTTGTTTTTCTGAGTAGATTTGAGCCCTTCGGCACCGGAATGCGCAACTTTAATCCCAAATTCAGTGGTTTGCAGTTGAATTTGGAGCAGATCGGTCATCGCTGGGTCGTCATCAATAATAAGAATTTCCATGTAATCTCCGGCGAGAGGTCTTTTTCCTTCCTCCATTATCAGGCAATAAAGACCTTTTTTTCCTTTCAACTGGTTTACAAAAGCCCCCCCTTTCCGGGCGATCTGCCGTCGTAGGTAATGGGAAGGTCGTTGCCCCCACCAGCAGCTAACCCCAGGCAAAGGTTGTCTAAACCATCAGCCAGCTTCTAATTGTGAAAAAATATACCTTTATGGTAAAATCATAGACTTAATGGCTTAAAAATTAACTCAGCATCCTGAGTATTGCAATCATTTTCATACACAAAGAAAGGGAGCAACAACATGAAACAGTGGGTTTACCTGTTCAATGAAGTCCAGAAAGCTGAACAATTCGTGGGGGGAGATTGGGAAAAAGTACGAGGATTACTGGGTGGAAAAGGCGCTAACCTGGCTGAAATGACCCGGCTGGGAGTTCCAGTTCCTCCGGGTTTTACGATCACCACAGAAGCCTGTAATGCATATTTGGAAAACGGCAACCGATTCCCCGAGGGTCTTTGGGATCAGGTGCTGGTCGCTTTGAAAGCGACCGAGACAGCGGCAGGCAAGAAATTTGGCGGCAGCGAAAATCCGCTGCTGGTTTCCTGCCGTTCAGGCGCAAAGTTCTCCATGCCAGGCATGATGGACACGGTACTCAATATCGGTCTGAACGACGAGACAGCAGCTGCCATGGTCAAGTTGACTGGCAACGAACGATTTGTGTATGACTCTTACCGCCGCCTGGTGCAAATGTTCGGGTCGGTCGTGCTCGAGATCCCCGACGAACCATTCGAGGAAAAGCTCGACGAGATGAAAAAGGAACGCGGCATAACTGCTGATACCGATCTGACCGCCGCTGACTTGAAAGAATTGACCGGCATTTTCAAGAAAGTAGTCCGCAAGGAAAAAGGCATCGATTTCCCCAGTGACCCGCTGGAACAATTGAAACTGGCTGCCGAAGCGGTGTTCCGCTCCTGGAATGGAAAACGCGCCTATGATTACCGGAATGCAACCAACATTCCCCACACTTTGGGTACGGCTGTGAATATCCAGACCATGGTCTTCGGGAATACCGGCAATACATCCGCTACCGGTGTGGCCTTCACACGCAATCCGGCTACCGGTGAACGTAAAATGTACGGCGATTATTTGATTAATGCCCAGGGCGAAGACGTTGTTGCCGGCATTCGCAACACGGAAACCATCGAAAACCTGGCCAAAGACATGCCCAAAGCCTATGCTGAATTCCTGGAGATTACCAGCAGGCTGGAAAAGCATTACAAAGATCTGCAGGACGTCGAGTTCACCATTGAAAACGGGCGGCTGTTCATGCTGCAAACACGCAACGGCAAGCGCACTGCGCGCGCTGCTGTCAAGGCTGCGGTGGATATGGTCAATGAAGGCCTGATCACCAAAGAAGAAGCCATCCTGCGCATTCGCCCGGAAGACGTGGACACGCTGCTGCACCCCCAGTTCAATCCCGAGACTATAAAAGATGCCAAGAAGGCAGGGCGCATGTTCGCCACCGGTGTGAATGCTTCCCCCGGGGCGGCTGTCGGGCAGGTTTATTTCGATGCTGATACCACCGAGCGCATGCATAAGGAATTCAAACAGGATGTGGTCATGGTTCGTCCGTTCACCAAACCGGATGACGTCCACGGCATGCTCTCTGCCAAGGGAATCGTCACCAGTGAAGGTGGGGCTACATCGCATGCGGCAGTCGTCGCCCGACAATTCGGCGTGCCCTGCGTGGTTGGAGCTTCTGCCATCCGTATCGACCTTGACAAACGCTTGATGGAAGTCAATGGTCAGGTTGTGCGTGAAGGCGATTGGCTGTCGATGGATGGCACAACGGGCGAAGTATTCACCGGAAAATTAACCCTGACCGCGGCATCGCTGGAAGAACAGACCGATCTGATGACTCTGCTCGGATGGGCCGATGAGTTGTGCGCCAAACCCGGGCTGCGCAAGAACCCCGAAGGCTGGCCTACTTCCGGCCTGCAGGTGTGGGCGAATGCCGATTACCCGAAAGATGCACGACGCGCCCGCTCGTACGGCGCTAAGGGAATTGGACTTTGCCGAACCGAGCACATGTTCTTCGAACCCGCCCGCTTGCCGATCGTGCAGCGTATGATCCTTGCCAAGACGAGCGAAATTCGCAAGGAAGCCCTGGATGAACTGCTGCCTTATCAGCGCGAGGATTTCGAAGGCTTATTCGAGGCTATGACCGGGTTACCGGTGATCATCCGCTTGATCGACCCGCCGCTGCATGAGTTCCTGCCGGCTGCCAACGATTTAGAAGCCCAGATCATTACGAAGCGCGTTGAAGCCATGGCCGGTTATCTCCTCGGGAAAAGCGAACCGAAGGAAGTTAAGGACATGGAAGTCATGCTCAATGCAGTCGAAAGTCTGCATGAAAGCAACCCGATGATGGGTCTGCGCGGCGTGCGCTTGAGTGTAGCCATGCCGGAAATCGTGGAGATGCAGGTACGCGCTATCTTTGAGGCCGCTTGCAATATCAAACTGAAGGGGCTTGAACCAAAACCTGAGGTTATGATCCCCTTGACCGGACACGTGAATGAACTCACCTGGGTTCAACCGCGCCTGGAACGCATTGCCAAAGCCGTCATGGAAGAAAAAGGCATTGCAGATCTGAGCTACAAGTTCGGCACAATGATCGAAATCCCACGTGCCTGTGTGACCGCCGATGAAATTGCCGAGGTAGCCGAATTCTTCTCCTTTGGCACCAACGATCTGACCCAGATGACCTTCGGCTACAGCCGTGATGATGCTGAGCGCAGCTTCCTCATGACTTACATCGAACAGGGTATCCTTCCCAAGAACCCCTTCCAGACTATCGATCGGGAAGGCGTTGGCGGCATGATGAAAATCGCAGTTGAAAAAGGCCGGGCTGCACGCCCCAACCTAGAGGTTGGTATTTGCGGCGAGCATGGCGGCGATCCCAATTCGATTGAGTTCTGCCACATTCTCGGGAACAACTACGTCAGCTGCTCCCCGTTCAGAGTTCCTGTGGCGAGGCTGGCTGCGGCTCACGCAGCAATCAAGCACGCTGCCAATTAAGCATCTGCTACCAAAAACGCTCCTTCCTGAAATCCAGGGAGGAGCGTTTTGGTTACCTGGCGGGGACCGAAAAATCGCCCATTCGACGCCTGTTTTAGTGAAAATTTGGACTTATAGAAACCTTTTTGGTATAATTTAGATAATAAAAACCATAATAATTCGGTCCCAAGGAGAAACCCCGATTTCGGGGTTTTATCACGGGTGTACCGTAGAAGGAGCTCCAAGGATGGAGAAAAGCGAGTATCTAAATCTTTATCATCAAATGGTGGTAATCCGGCGGGTTGAGGAACGTGCCGCTGAGCTATACCAGCAGGGGAAAATTGGGGGATTCTTGCACCTTTATATCGGGCAGGAAGCCGTCAGCACCGGTTTAATCTCGGTGCGCAAGCCGGAGGACCGCATCATCACCGCTTACCGCGACCATGGTGTCGCGATCAATTGCGGGCTGAGCGCCAAGGAAGTCATTGCAGAACTGCTGGGTAAGGCCACCGGGATATCAAAAGGTATGGGTGGGTCGATGCACATGGCGGATGTCAGCAAGAACTACTGGGGCGGGCACGCAATTGTGGGCGCTCATTTGCCGATCGCTGCAGGTCTGGCGCTTGGCGATGTGTACCGCAACCAAAAAGCGGTCACGATGTGTATGTTCGGCGACGGTGCGACCAATATCGGCTATTTTCATGAAGCCCTGAATCTTTCTAAAGTCTGGAATCTACCCGTATTATGGGTTTGTGAAAACAACCAGTACGGCATGGGAACATCAGTGGAACGCGCTTCGGCTGTAGCCGAGATCCGCCAAAAAGCGGACGGATACGCTATGAAAAATATGGCGGTGGACGGAATGGACATTCTAAAGGTGCGAGAAGTGGCCGAGCAGCTGTTTGATGAAATTCGCAATGGCAGCGGCCCTCAGTTCCTGGAAGTGGACACCTACCGTTTCCGCGGGCATTCGATGGGCGACCCTGAGCGCTATCGTACTTCAGATGAGGTTCACCGCTGGCAGGAGAATGATCCGATTGGGATTTACCATAAAAGATTAGTGGAAATGAACATCGCCAGCGATGATGAGTTGAATAAACTGGCTGACCAGGCGGAGCAGGAAGTAAACGAGGCGGTGGTGTTCGCCGAAGCCAGCCCGGAGCCGACGATGGATGTCGTGCTCAATAATATTTATGTAGAGAATTAAGGCGAGGCAGCATCATGGCAAGAATTACAATGCGTGAAGCAATTTCACAGGCCCTCTGGGAAGAAATGGAACGTGATCCAAACGTCTTCATCATGGGCGAGGAAGTAGGATTGTGGGGCGGCACGTACGCTGTAACAAAAGGTTTCTATGACCATTTTGGTGCAGATCGCGTGAGGGATACTCCCATTTCAGAGGCTGCTATCATCGGCGGAGCAATCGGAGCGGCTTTGACCGGCTTGCGGCCGATTGCAGAAATGATGACCATCAACTTCGCCTTTTCAGCATTTGACCACATTGTCAACCAGGCAGCAAAAATGCACGCCATGTTCGGCGGGCAAATGACCGTGCCAATGGTAATTCGGGCAGTGGGCGGGGGTGGACGCCAGCTCGGCGCTACCCACTCGCAAACTCCCGATGCGATATTTGCCCATTTCCCCGGGCTGAAGGTTGTGGCACCCGGAACCCCTGCAGACGCTAAAGGTCTTCTGAAAGCGGCAATCCGGAGTGATGACCCGATTTTGTTTATTGAACACGCCACGCTATACCAGAGCCGAGGCGAGGTGCCGGAAGGCGATTATGTTGTGCCGATAGGAAAATCTTCTGTAGCCCGAACCGGCAAGGATGTGACGATCGTGACCTACAGCAAGATGCTTGAGACCTCCCTTAAAGCAGCTGATGAGCTCGCGAAAAACGGGATTGACGTTGAAATCGTGGATCTGCGCTCTCTGCGTCCCCTGGATATGGGTCCGGTTATTGAATCGTTCAAAAAGACCAACCGGGCGGTTATTGTGGAGGAAGGCTGGAAATCCTACGGGGTTGGCTCTGAAGTGGCAGCCCGCATTTACGAGGAAGCATTCGATTACGTTGATGCTCCAATTAAACGCGTAGCGCAGATGGAAGTGCCTCTACCGTATAACCGCACCCTCGAACAATTAGCGCTGCCCAAGTTGGAAGATATCATCAGCGCTGTCAAGGAGGTGTTGTAATGGCTGAAATCATTGCGATGCCAAAACTCGGTTTTGACATGGCCGAAGGTACTCTGGTGCGCTGGGTGATTCTGGAGGGCGGCGAGGTCGCAAAAGGCGCTGTGTTGGCAGAAATCGAAACAGATAAGGCAACGGTCGAGGTCGAAGCCAGTGCCAGCGGAATTTTGCATAAACAGCTGGTGGCTGAGGGATCCGTAGTTCCGGTCGGAACGCCGATTGCCGTGATTGCTGCACCCGGCGAAGAAGTCGCGGATGTTCCTGGGGCTGGCGGCGAGGCGGCAGTTGAGGTTAAACCAGCTGAAATTGCGGTTGGAATCGGCTCAAATCAAACGATTGATGGTGCTCAGGCTGAACTTGCTCGTCAGGAACCTCAGCCAGACATTGGTCCATTGAAAGCTTCTCCGCTCGCCAAAAAAATTGCCGCAGAGAAGAACGTCAATTTACGAAATATCAGCGGTTCAGGGCCGGGCGGGCGTATTGTCAAGCGGGATGTAGAAAGTGCAGCTGGCGGTGTTCAACCAGCGGGATCCAAAACGGTGGCTGCCCAGCAGGTTCAACCAGACAAAGCTCCAGTACCCTCCGCAGTCTGGGTGCCCTCAGGAGCTGTCCCGGCGGATGAGCACATTCCGGTTGAAAAACTGCGTGCGATCATCGGGAAACGCATGCTCGAATCGAAACAGCAGGTTCCGCATTTCTATATCACCTCGGCTTACGATGCAGCGCCTTTATTGAAGTTACGTCAGGAGGTCAATGGTCAGCTTCCCGAGGATTCAAAGGTGTCTCTGAATGATTTCATCATCAAAGCAGCGTCTCTAACCCTTCGGATGTATCCAAATATTAACGCTTCCATTACCGAAAAGGAGATCATCCGTCGCGGCCATATCAACATTGGCGTGGCGGTGGCGTTGGATGCCGGCTTGATGACGGTCGTGGTGAAGGATGCTGATCAAAAACCCGTACGCATCATTGCTCAGGAAATGCGGGAGATGGCTGCTCGTGCGCGTTCCGGAAAAGTACGTCCGGAGGATATTGAAGGATCGAGCTTCTCCATCAGCAACCTGGGAATGTACAATGTCGAAGATTTTGCAGCCATCATTAATCCCCCGGAAGCTGCCATCCTTGCCATTGGGTCCGCAAAACCAACTCCGGTTGTGGTCGGCGACGAGGTAAAGGTTGGGACGCAGGTCAGGATGACCATATCGGCAGACCATCGCGTTACAGACGGCGCTGAAGCTGCCCGTTTTATGAACAGTCTGGGCGAATTCATCGAGAACCCAATCAGGCTGCTCCTCTAATTAAGTCAATCAATAACAAACAAAGACGGTTCCTAACACCGTCTTTGTTTTTTTAAGGAACTCTTTAGGCAATCAAGGTTCGGAATAGAACCTGCGGTAGAGGTTCATAAACTCGGCAATGTTCTTGATGTAATTTCGGGTTTCCTCGAAACGGATTACTTCCAGGAAAAGGTCCGGATCGTCGCCCGCCAGTTCATGCCAGATATTGGCATTTCCGGGTCCGCCATTATAGGCTGCCAGCGCAACATACAGGTCGCCGAAGTAGGTGTATTGTTCAAACAGGTAGGTGGTTCCCAACCTCAAATTCACTGAGGGGTTCAATAAATCAGCGGTTGTGTAATCTGCAGGCCAATTGTAGCGATTTACCAGATCCTGTCCGGTTTCTGGAAGGACTTGCATTAATCCACGCGCATTAGCGCCAGAAAATACAAACCCCTCAAAGAAACTTTCCTGGCGGATCACACTGAGCAGCAAGAGCGGATTAACATCGACCCTATTCGCTTCCTCAACGACCAGCTCTCGAAAATAAGCTCCGAAACGGATGTGGTTGAAATAAATGGGGGCATCCAGGGTTTGGTTATTATCCATGCCGGCCAAAGTAAGGATCTGCCGGGCTGCAAAGATAGCTGTACGGTATGCGCCGATTTCCAGACAATGGTTCATCAAACGGTAAGTGTAGAGCGGATCCTGCTCAAGGGAGGTGCGTAAGGCCTCATATTCATTGCGTGCCATCTGATACTCACCGATTTCCCATAAAGCCTTCGCCCGCTTGAACTGCGGGTCCTCACTCAGTACGCCTAATGTACCAAAATCCGTATCGGCAGGCAGTGTAAACGTCGTTTGAAGCCAATCCTGAGCGTCTTCCCGCTCTCCCTCAAAATCCACACCGAGACTGAATTGCACTGGCTCATGCAGCACATTTTGCCCGAGGGCTAATTCGCTGGACCTTTGCGAATAATATCCGGTCGGGTCGAGCGCAGCCGCCTGCAGCCAGGTCTCCCGGGCAGCATCTGGTTCACCCATTGCGGATTGAGCTTTGCCAAGCCACATCAGGGCAGCACTCTGCTCCTCAGCGGTGACGCTTAGAACAGCATTCCTTTGAAATACCGTTTGAGCCTGATTGAATTTTTGCAGGCGGAAATAGGTAACGCCGGCCAACAAGTGACCGTAGGGCGTGATTTCAGCAGAAGGATACTCGTCAATCAGGCGTTCCCAAATCTCTGCAGCCCGAGTTAACCTGCCGCCGCGTTCAAGGATGCGACCGGCGTTGAAGAGGGCTTCCGCCGAATCTGGATGGTCTGGCTGCAATGCAACCAGCGAAAGGAGGGTTTCTGCGGCAGTGTCAAACTGGTCGAGCCAGGCCCATTGCGTATAGGCAATTTGATTCCAGGCGTCAATCCAATTTTCATCTTCAGGGTGATCATTGATCAGCGCCTGCCAGGCTGAAATGGCTGCTTGCGGCTCATCCAGTTCCCGATATGAGAGCCCAAGAAGATAATGGGGTAGGCCGGTGTGTGCCCCGCCGGCATCCAGAAAGCGCTTGAGGGCTTCGCTGGCGTATCCGTACTGCCCGGCATAATAATCAACAATGCCGCGGTCCAGGTCGCTGACGGGAATGCCGGCATTGACCAGGGTCACCAACCCGGAGTAGCTGTCATACGCGGTGGGGAAACGTGTGACGGAATCCAGATATCGCGCATAGGCCTGCTCGGGGAACCCCAGGGTCAGATAGGATTGGCCTGCTAACAGGTTTGCCTGTGCCTTCTGGAAATCGTTGTCACCGGTTTCCAGAACATCGAGATAGACCCGGACAGCATTGGAATGATCGCTGGAAGCTGCGTAAGCTTGCCCGATTTTTAGGCGCAGGCTGCCTGTCCCGCCACTGCTGGCTGCAACGGCAGCTTCATAAGCTGCAATTGCTCCAGTAAAATCTCCAGCTGCCTGGAGCGCATCTCCCCGCTCTTCCTGAATGAATTCATCGATGATGCCAGGATTGAGCTCAACATATTTGGCGAATGCATCTGCCGCGAGGGAAAATTCTTCTTTGGCCAGATGAGCCTGCGCCAGGAAGTAATAGGCGTTTGCCACAGATCTGTTCGCAGGGTGCTCGAAAATCAATGCATTCAGATTTTCGATCGCCATTTCGTACTCGCGGTCCATGATGTAAGATCGGCCAATGCCCAGTAAAGCCGCTGCTTGAATCTCGATATCCTGAGTATCCAGCGATCCGCTGCGGTATTCCGCACGAGCCCGTTCCGTGTCACCTTCAAGGATGGCCAAATCTCCAGAGTCGATACGTGCTTCAGGAGTAGGGGTAGGTGTTGGCGCCAGGGTAGCGGTCGATGTGGGCAAGCCTGAGTCGGCTGTCGGAATCCCGGTCAGGGATTCTGGATCCGTTGGTCGGTTGTTGAAGATCGGAAAAGAACAGCTGGAGAGGATTAACGTTCCAATGATGGCAATCCGCCAAATTGTGCGGTGGTTAATCATTTTCACCTTTACGTGTTGTTTTACCGGTGGTCTCAAAGCAATTAATTACCCGGTTGCTCTTTGCAACTTTCAAAAAATCAAAAGGGTAAAGCCTGTTTCTAATGGTATAATGTTCGAGCTCCCGCGAGGGAGCGGTTTTGATGATTCTACCCGATCTTTGGGTCAATATTTACCAATTTGGTGGACACATGACAGTTGTAATAACCGGTTCGATCGCGTTTGATTACCTGATGACGTATCCGGGTCATTTCCGCGATCACATTGTACCAGAACACCTGGACTCGATCACACTGTCCTTCCTGGTTGACCAGCTCGTCAGACTTCGCGGGGGAGTTGCGCCTAACATTGCTTACACCATGGCATTGCTTGGTGGAAGTCCGTTGGTTTTTGGAACCGTGGGTGAAGATGCCGGCGAATATGTAACCTGGTTGAACCAGCAGGGAATCGATACCCGGTATATTAAAACCGTACCCGGTGTTTTTACTGCATCCTTCTTTGCCAACACAGACCGGTCGAACAACCAGATTTCCAGCTTTTACACTGGAGCCATGGCTCACGCCCGCAATTATTCATTGGACGAAGTCAAGGGTGAAAATCCAAGGCTGATTGTAATCTCTCCCAACGATCCTCAGGCGATGGACCGCTATGTGGCAGAATGCAAAGGTGCTGGAATTCCATATCTTTACGATCCAGGCCAGCAAGTTGCCCGCTCCAGCGGAGAGGAAATAAAACGCGGTGTAGAGAATGCGTCCATCCTGTTTGTCAATGAGTACGAATGGGAACTCGTGCAAAAGCACACTGGCCTGTCGGCTGGACAAATCCTTTCGCTCGTGCCGCTCGTGGTGATCACCCTGGGAAAAAACGGGGTGAAAATTCATAAAAACGGTGAAACCTATTTGTATCCTGCCTGCACTGAAAATCGGATTGTCGATCCGACAGGCGTCGGGGATGCCTTCCGAGGTGGATTCTTGCGAGGGTACCAAATGGGATTTGATCTAAAGATTTGTGTCCAAATGGGCAATCTGGCAGCTGTATATTGCCTTGAAAATAACGGCCCACAAGGGCATGTTTATACAACCAGGCAGTTTATCGAAAGGTTCCGTACTTTTTATGACGACCAGGGCGTTCTCGATGCCCTGGTGGATTTCCGTAAAGTTTCTGGAGGAGTGTAAATGACCAATTATGATGTCAAGGATCTACACCTGGCTGAAGGCGGCCGCCGTCGAATTGAGTGGGCAGCACGTGAGATGCCAGTTCTGCAGTCAATCCGCGAGCGGTTTGAAAAGGAGCGGCCTCTTAAGGGGTTGCGTGTCTCTGCATGCTTGCATGTGACCAGCGAAACAGCAAATCTCATGCAAACCCTGCAGGCGGGCGGTGCGGATATTGTCCTGACTGCTTCCAATCCGCTTTCCACGCAGGATGATGTTGCCGCGTCACTGGTATCTCATTCCGAGATCCCGGTTTATGCGGTTAAGGGTGAGAACAACACGGTTTACTACAAACACATCCATGCAGCGCTGGACCACAAACCGCATATGACCATGGATGACGGTGCTGACCTGGTGAGCGTGCTGCACAAGGACCGGCGCGATTTGCTATCAAACGTGGTGGGGGGCACTGAAGAAACCACCACCGGTGTAATCCGCCTGCGCGCCATGGCAGCTGATAAAGCCTTGAACTTCCCCATCATCGCTGTTAACGACGCTCTGACCAAACACTTTTTTGACAACCGGTATGGAACCGGCCAATCGACCATCGATGGAATTGTGCGTGCCACCAATATTCTGCTGGCGGGAAAGACCTTTGTGGTTGCAGGTTACGGTTGGTGCGGACGCGGTCTGGCTTCCCGGGCGCGCGGGATGGGCTCAAATGTGGTTGTTACCGAAGTTGATCCGTTGAAAGCCCTGGAAGCGGTTATGGATGGATATCGTGTGATGCCTATGAGCGAAGCCGCAAAGATTGGGGATATTTTCTGCACCCTGACAGGCGACCTGAACGTGCTCGACAAGCACCACTTTGAGGTAATGAAAGACGGCGCGATTGTGGCAAATTCAGGCCACTTCAATGTCGAAATCAACATTCCAGCCCTGCAGGAAATGTCTTCCGACAAAAAACTGGTTCGCCCCTTTGTTGAAGAGTACGACATCAAGGACGGCCGGCGCATCTTCCTCCTGGGTGAGGGCCGCTTGATCAACCTGGCAGCAGCTGAAGGCCACCCCGCCAGCGTAATGGATATGTCCTTCGCCAACCAGGCACTTTCGGCAGAATACATGGTCAAACACGCTGCTGAATTGGAAAAGACAGTTTACTCCGTACCGGAAGCCATTGACAAGGAAATCGCACGTCTAAAATTGGCTGCGATGTCGGTCAATATTGATGTGCTGACACCCGAACAGCAAAGCTATTTGAACTCCTGGGAAGAAGGCACTTAGATCAAACTCACCGGTAATTTTGGGATAGATACAAATGGCAGCCATTCGGCTGTCATTTGTTTTTTGAAACCTTCAATTATGAATCACTGCCATATTCCCCAGGACGCCGAAGGAAGCGAAAAAAGCGTCCCAGCTTCGCCAGTAGGTCCACGCGCCGTCGAGGATAGTGACACCGTCTGGATCGTAGCCGATAATGATAACGGTGTGTTCATTCGGTGCCACCCGGACATCATCTCCAGCCTGGGTTGTGTAATTGACAGCATAACCTGGGACGGTACCAGTAATCACCCAGGCTATGATCGGCTGACCATCATTGAGCTCATTCCGGATGTCGTCTGCTGACATTCCGTATACAGCTTCGGCCGGAAGCCCATAGGAGCGCAAAAGCCGTGCTACAGGATCCGCGTGTACGCCGTAGCCGTTTGGCGGAATTTGCCCGGGGAGGTCATAAACGCTGCCAACAAAACCCTGATTAGGATCATCGGATGAAGGAAGAGCAAAAAGGAATTCTGTTTCACCGATGTCGAACCCAAAATAACGCGACCAATCGGAGGCAGAACGAGACTCACACGAAAGGTTGTAGGACTGCGGATAACCAGTGATGTTGCCGATCAGTACGCTGTTCGCACTTTCCGAATAACTGGGCGGCGGTGTGTTTGGAGCCAGGGTCGGGGGCTCTGGCGTGGAAGTGACGGTCGGCTCCGGGGTGTTGGTGGAAGTGGGTGTGGCAGTTGGGGTGGGAGTCTTTGTGGGAGTGGGTGTTATAGTGTTGGTTGGAAGTGGTTTGAACGGAGTATTTGTGGCTGCAAGGGTTGTTTCACTTGGACCAGCTGTGGGCACAAATTGCTCGGTACCCAGAACCATGCCGAGGACAGCATTGGCTCCGCCCGGATAAAATGTATCCGCAGCGATTGCCGCCAATAAAATGGTCAGACCAGCCAATATAACAACCAGTAAAGAAAAAACGATGGTCCACTGCGCCTTTGGGTGCAGCAGCATTCGCAGGCGGGTTTTGTGCATTCCAATGATCCGTCGATGGACTGAGTTGATTATTCGCTGACAACTATTATATCGATAATCAACGGATCACCAAACGGGTTATCCTGTGGGTCGAATGCTTGCCAGGTGGCAGTATATCTGCCTGGCTCGTCGGGTGTAACCATATTAATCTCCAGGATGGCCTCCGTTCCAGTTCGGGCCGGATAAAGCCGCTGAATTTTCCCAGCGCTCATCTCAGCTCCCGATATTAAACGGAACGAGTACGATACATCCCAATTACAGGTCCCGCTGTTCTGGACCTTCCAAAGTTTCTTTAATTGGACAGAGGTCCCTGCTGTGATGCCGTCTGGCAGGCTCAGGTCTGCAATAAATGTCAATCCACGATCGCAGACAGCTCCTGGGGTGTCTGACGGGACAATTTCAATTTTCGGAACTGGGGACGGCTGAACTTTTGATGGGGCAACAAAATATGGTGTGAGGGTTGCACCAGGAACCTCTTTCTCCAATGGAAAGGCATTACACCCGGCTACACACAGCGGGAGCACAATTAAGAAAAAAAGATACGGCTGCAGGAACCTGAACCGCCTGGATTTACTAATCAAACCCGGCACGATATCTGTCCCTGCAGCCGTTCCTCTAAGCCTCGTCGTCGTACGATCCTTCGTCTTCACCACCGCCAGCTAAGGCGATCGGGATTTCTCCACCTACAGCGCGCTGGCGTACTGCCTGTTCGATTTCCATGGAGAGTTCGAGGTTCTGCCGCAGGTACTCTTTGGCATTTTCGCGGCCCTGTCCAAGCCGTACATCTCCGTAAGAGAAGAAAGCACCACGTTTGGTGATGATTTCCAATTCTGTCGCCAGGTCAAGAATGTCGCCGGATTTCGAAATGCCTTCGTTGTACATAATGTCGAATTCAGCAGTTCGGAAGGGGGCTGCGACTTTATTTTTAACCACCCGTACCCGAACTCGATTGCCAATGATTTCGGTTCCAACTTTAATTGATTGTACACGGCGGATGTCCAGGCGGACCGATGCGTAGAATTTCAAGGCCAGGCCGCCGGGGGTCGTTTCCGGGTTGCCGAACATGATGCCGATTTTCTGGCGCAGCTGATTGGTAAATACTACAGCGGTTTTTGTCTGGTTGATCGCCCCGGAGAGTTTGCGTAATGCCTGAGACATCAGGCGTGCCTGCATGCCCATGGTGGCATCACCCATGTCGCCTTCAATTTCGTTGCGAGGAACAAGCGCGGCAACTGAGTCAACCACAACAATATCAATCGCGCCAGAGCGGACCAGTGTTTCGGTGATCTCCAATGCCTGTTCGCCCATATCTGGCTGTGAAACCAGTAAATTCTGGATATCCACGCCTAATTTTGAAGCATAAACTGGGTCGAGGGCATGCTCCATATCCACATAGGCAGCGGTTCCACCCATCTTCTGGCATTCGGCAACCAGGTGGAGGCAGAGCGTGGTTTTCCCGGAGGATTCTGGGCCAAAGATCTCGGTAATGCGTCCGCGGGGAAGGCCCCCGACACCCAGGGCTATATCCAGCGAAAGCGAACCGGTCGGGATGACTTCAACCTGCAGGTGTGCAGCTTCACCCATGCGCATGATCGAGCCTTCGCCGTAACGTTTGATGATATCGCCAAGCGCTTTGTCCAGCATGGCGCGGCGTCCTTCACCGATGTTTGTGGAACCTGAGGAGAGCGGTTGGTTGGGCGTGGTAGGTTTACGCGCCATTATGTTTTAACTCCTTTATGCGAAATCAATAAGATGATTATATCCATTTTAAAGTTGAGAACCAATTGTAAAAGCCTTCTTAATTATAGTACATTTGTTCAATTTGTCAATTTGGTTTACAGTTTCATCTTTCAATATTTATTTGTTATAAAAATGGCGTAATATGAGATTAGCGAATTACCAAGAACTGAACGGGAGACGATATGTTACCTGATCAGAAAAAACAACCTCAAGAACCCTCCATTAAAATTTGGCTCGGTTTGATCTTCGTTTACCTTCTTGTTCCGGTAGCGTTAATCTTATCCGCGAGGGACTTCTTTTGGTGGCAGGCTTGGATTTACTCGGTTGTTGTTTTCATCGCAGGGGTAGGGGGTCGAGCTCTTGCAGAAATGGCTCATCCAGGTTTGATGATGGAGCGCACCAAATATAAAGGGGCAATAGGCGTAAAAAAATGGGATAAGATTCTGGCACCGCTCGTATCGATCAGTATTTCTTTCCCGTTATATATCGTTGCGGGTTTGGACCACCTTAATCGCTGGTCACCAGATTTCCCCTTTTTTGTGGAAATTATTGGTTTAGCGTTGTGCATAGCCGGGTATGGAATTGCCATTTGGGCTCTGGTGGAGAACAAGTTTTTCACAAGTACTGTTAGAATCCAGGCAGACCGAGGTCACACCGTCTGTGACACAGGGCCTTACCGTATTGTGCGTCACCCGGGTTATTCAGGGAATGTCCTGGCAATGGCAGGCGTCATCCTTCTATTGGAATCTTATTGGACAATTATTCCGGCATTAATTGCTCTCATCTTGATCATCACTCGCACTGAACTCGAAGATCGGATGTTAAAGGAGGAACTCCAGGGTTATCATGTATATGCTCAGCGAGTTCGTTATAAATTCTTTCCAGGGGTCTATTAATTTTTATTCCGAATAATAGATCAAGTTGACCCATTGGTTTAAATTCCAGATTGTAAAACAGCCTCTTATTGATTTTTGGACTCTGTAATAGGACTGGAAATTTCCAAACGATTATGTTGACTAGGAAAAAAAGTAAATGTTCCTACCAGAAATCGGGGACAAATGGCAAACGACCTAAAACTTGCGGAACGAATCTTAAAAATCCTGCCATTAACAATCCATTTCGCCGAGAAAAGGATGTTTGGCGGGATTGGGTATTTGGTCAATGGGAACATGGCATGCGGTGTATATGGGGATAATCTGATTGTCCGGGTAGGCGTTGAAATCTATGAGCGGGCACTGAAACAGCCGTTTACACGGCCGTTTGATTTGACCGGGAAGCCTATGAAAGGGTGGCTGTATGTCGAGCCGGCAGGTCTTCAGGACGATACCGAATTAAAAAAATGGGTAGAAGAAGGGATCAAATTTGCTTTATCTCTTCCCAAAAAATAAAACTCAGCGAGTTTTTCTGATGGCAGCTATTGACATTTTCCTGGATACTCGGTAGCATAGGGCATCTAACAATTAAATATGGTGAGAGAGCGGCTGAACCTCATCCAATGGGTGAGGTAACGAGGTGAAGGTTCCCCTCCGCGAGGAGGGCGCTAACCCTGATACAGGGAAAAATCGATCGATCAGCGGATGCCTTCGGAGCCCGATCACAGGCTCCCTTCTCCCTTCCGAGAAATGCTTGGACGAAAACTGACGGCGACGTCATGCACAAGTCCTGCATAGTGATCAGAAACACAGCTTTAAGTGTTTCTGGTGTTCGTTGGAAGGGCTGCCATGTTGAAATCGGATCATTAAATCAAGGCATGCCCGGGCATGCTTTTTTATTTAATGAGGTACGAAAAGAGGGTTCTCATGGAAACAAAAGATATTTTGGAACGTGTTAAAGCTGATAACGTCAAATTCGTTTCCTATCAATTTGTGGATGTGATGGGGGTTGTGAAATCAGTCGATGCGCCGGTTTCACAGCTAAAAGGCGCGCTCGAAAATGGGGTATGGTTCGACGGCTCGTCCGTGGAGGGATTTGCCCGTATACAAGAGTCCGATATGCATCTGCGGCTCGATGTGGATACCTATGCGGTTTTGCCGTGGACCCCTCCGGAGCTCCGCCGCGCCCGTATTTTCTGCGACATTTATCAGCCGGATGGGACACCTTTTCCCGGCGACCCGCGCGGAAACCTCAAAGGACTGCTGGCAAAGTTAAAGGATCGCGGCTGGACCTACAATATTGGTCCAGAACCGGAATTTTTCCTCTTCCGCCAGAACGGTGGACAATCCATCCACCCGGTACCTCACGATGTTGGCGGCTATTTTGATTTTTCACCCAACGATGAGGCGGTGCGAGTGCGAACCGAGCTCATGGAAGCTCTTGACCAGATGGGGCTTGAAATCGAGGTCGGGCATCACGAGGTAGCCTTGGGTCAACACGAGATCGATTTCCGCTTTGCAGACGCGCTGCGGGCAGCCGACAACGTCCAAACCCTCAAATACACTGTAAAGGCGATCGCTGCCCAGAATGGACTGATTGCTTCCTTTATGCCCAAGCCCATTTACGGGATCAATGGTTCCGGGATGCACTGCCATCAATCGATTTTTGACAAAGCTGGCAACAACCTGTTCTTTGATGACAGTGATCCATTCAAACTATCGAAATTGGCTTACGGTTTTATTGCCGGCCAGCTTGATCATGCCCGCGGCTTGTCCGCAATGGTTGCACCGACCGTCAATTCCTATAAGCGGCTTGTTCCAGGGTATGAAGCGCCGGTTTATGTCGGATGGGCGCAGGTAAACCGCTCGGCGCTTATCCGCATCCCGCGATACACCCCCGGGCAGGAGAAAGCGGTCCGTGCAGAACTGCGCTGCCCGGATCCATCCTGCAACCCTTATATGGCGCTGACCGCCATGCTGGCTTGCGCACTGGATGGTTTGGACCGCGATCTGAAACCGGCAAATCCATTGAACAACATCAATGTTTACGAACTATCACGCGACGAGCGAATTGAACTGGGTGTTTCAGAACTCCCTGGCTCGCTCAAGGAGGCACTGGATGAAGCTGAGAAGGACGAAGTAGTGAAAAGTGCATTCCCCGCTTCGTTGTTCGAAACCTTCCTCAGGGCAAAACGTGCTGAATGGGACGACTATCGGATCCATGTAACAGATTGGGAAATCAGCAACTTCCTGCAAACAGCGTGAGGATTGCAGGGTAATTGTGAAAGAGGAGCATTTGCAGAAATGCTCCTCTTAATTTAAGCTTCCTTTTTTGGCTGTTCGATCAGTCGGCACAAGCTGCACAAGCCTTCACTGGATGTCTGCTGTCCGCACCCAGGGCAAGGCCGCAATAAAAGCCCGTCCTCTTCATAAGTCTCGGATGGAAAATACCCTTCCGCCCTCATTTGTAAAAAACCCAGAACAAAGCGCAGTTTGGAACCGGGCTGGGCTTCTTCCATTTGATTAAGCAGAATTTTGTAATCAATTTGCTTGGTGCCAATGGCATAAGGGCATTCTTCTTCAATATAATCGATCCCGCGCAGCAAGGCATAAGCCGCCGTTTCACGCTCGGTAAAACGGAAAAAAGGTTTCACCTTTCGGGCAAATCCCTCCTTTTCGGGTAAAACGACAGCCTGTCGCCGCATCTGGCGGATATTCCAGTCCATAACGTTTCCGTAAAGGAAGGCAGCCTCATCGTCCAGGTTATGGGCAGTCGCCAGAACATCAAAACCCAACTCGACTGCAGTACGGTTCATACCTTGCCGTTTGACCATACCGCAAACCGAGCAGGGTTTGCCCCGGCCGCGGGGTGTAATCCTGGCGAGCTCAGGCACAGTCTGACCATGCAGCTGCTTCACTTCCACAACATGGAGTTTAAGCTGCCGAGCCTGTGCGAAGTCCGTGGCGTACGCCAAAGATGTTACCGAATAATGATCTTCACCATCAATGCCTAGATTCAGGTATAGCCCTTCAGTCTGGTATCCAAGCCGCCATAATACATCCCACAATCCCAGCGAATCCTTGCCGCCGGAAACCGCGACCAGAATTCGGTCCTCAACAGATAACATTTCATATTTCTTGATGAAACGTTGGGTTTGATCGACGATCCAGGCCAGATAATGCACCTGGCAAAGGGATAACCGGTGCTGGCGCATACGAATAACTGCCCGCGCACCACAGGTATTGCAAACCATGGTGGTCACCTGTCAACCCCCGGAAATGGCAGAGATGATCTTGACTGTTTCACCGTTTCGCAGGGAATCATTTTCCGTTAACAAATGCCCATCACGGACAACAAGGTGGGATTCAATTGATAAATTCAGCCGTTTGAGGGCTTCCTTGACCGTTATTGTTCCCTCAACCAGGTATTCCTGCTTGCGCAGGATTAGTTTTACAGGCAAATCCACCTCCAGAAATCAAGGTGGAATCATTGTAACATAACCCCTCCGGCTGATTTACTGCCCAACCACGTCCTGGATACACAGCAGCCAATCCCGTAAACTCCCTTCAGGAGAGGTTTTGGTGACAGCCAGGATGGGCCGGCTCCACCCTGCATTTCCAGGTCCATTCACCGGAAGTTCTTTGACCGATGGATTCAGCCACCGAGATGGAACGAATCCAACGGCTGTTGGGTCCTGGCTGACTGCTTCCAGCAAGGACTCTGGGTTTGGAGCAATAAAATTCAGGTTCGTCAACTCCTCAAGCGGCAGGACAATCTGACTGAAAAAACCCTGCAGATCGGAATTAATTGGATAAACCCAGGAATGGATCGATCCGGAGTGGTTAGCATCCAGGTTTGACCAGTCTGGCAGCAATCCTGAATAGATTTCAACCAATTGCGTTTCGGAAATTTCGGAAACCGGGTTTTCAGGGTGCACGATGATGGCAAGCCGATCCTGCCCTAAATTGAAGCTTTCTCCACCCTCAGTCGTTGAAGTCGTCCAGCGAATTAGAATGTCGGCACCATCAAAAGATTGGTCAATTGGTTCGATTTCTTTGACATTTAAATTGACCGATGTTTCCAAAGCACATTTAGCCATGACTGGGGTTATCCAGGCCAGAGCCGGGTCCACCTCCACATCCATTAATTCTATTGGAGTGGTGGGTTCGACAGGTTGACCCTGGCAGCCAGCGAGGGTCATAACCAGAACAACCCAGTATAACCATTTAGACATAATAAACCAACAACGTTACGGCAGCGAGCAGCACGCAATATGCTGAAAAGATATAAAGCGGCCGTTTCCCCAGGAAGTGGAGCAGCCATTTTATGGCAAAGTAGCCGACCAGTGCCGCTGCGATGAATCCGGCTGCGACTGCAGGAAGCACGCTGCTGAGATTTGGTAGTTCCAATAGGTCCAGTACACTTACCAACCCCGCGGCAAGCATTATGGGGATGGACATGAGGAAAGAAAAGCGCGCGGCAGCAGGTCTGGTCAGATTCCGGGTCATTCCGCCCGTCATGGTTGACCCCGAGCGGGAAATACCTGGCAGGAGAGAAAGAATTTGAGCTGCGCCAATCCAAAGGGCATCTTTCCAATTCATGGATTCAATCTCGCGGTTTCGCTTCCCGACCACTTCAGCGATCACCAGCAAGACGGCAGTCCCAATTAGAAAGACGGCAGTTGCAGCCGGGTCGGAAAACAATGCTTCGACGGTGTCCTTCAAGAATAATCCGGCAATACCCGCTGGTATCGTGGCAAGGATCAGCAGCCAACCGAGTTTGGCAGGCTGAGTCTCGAATGGTTTTCGTTTACGCAGCCCATCGACCACTGCGGTAACGATTTGCCAAAGGTCCCGCCAAAAGTAAACAATAACCGCAACCAGGGTGCCAATTTGGACCAGGATGTCAAAAGGAAAAACGATATCCGGCTGAAGGTCCCAGCCGAAAAGATATGGAGCGATGACAAGATGTGCCGAGCTGGATACGGGTAGAAACTCGGTAACGCCCTGGATTATTCCCAGAATGATTGCTTGGATAATGGTCATGGTTTTTTCCCTTGTGGAGTGTAATGAGCAAGAAAATCCCGGGCAAATTCGTCATAAGTGCCAGCCAGGATGTATTCTCGGGCTTCCTGGACCAGAGTTACCAGCGTCTGGATATTATGAATGGAGATGAGCGTGGATGCCAGGATTTCCTTGGCCACAATCAAATGTCGAAGGTAAGCCCGAGTAAAATGGCGGCAGGTGTAACAGGAACAGTTCTTATCGATCGGTGCAGAATCCCGGGCATGGATTGCATTCATCAAATTGATCCGGCCTGTGCGGGTCATAGCAGCCTGGTGGCGTGCCAGGCGCGTTGGGAGCACACAATCAAAAATATCGATACCGCGCCAAATGCCATTAATTAAATCTTCCGGCGACCCGACTCCCATCAGATAGCGTGGTTTATCCTCAGGGAGGATGGCATCCACAACCTCGATCATGGCGTGCATTTCGGGTTTGGTCTCACCGACCGAAAGTCCTCCGATCGCGTGTCCAGGAAATCCCAGGGATGCGATGTGGGCTGCTGATTGCTCTCGTAAATCCGGGAACACGCCGCCTTGAACGATGCCGAACAGGGCCTGATCGCTTCGCTGGTGTGCCTTTAAACAGCGTTCAGCCCAGGCATGCGTACGTTTTATGGCCCTTTGGTTGTACTCCTGATCGTAAGGCGGAGCACATTCGTCAAAGGCCATGATGATGTCTGCCCCCAAGTTTTCCTGAATTTCAATCGATTTTTCTGGGGTAAAGCGGTGCATTGAACCATCAATATGACTCTTAAAGGTCACACCGTCTTCATCGATCTTACGCATGTCTGACAGCGAAAAGACCTGGAAACCGCCTGAGTCGGTCAGCATGGGGCCGTTCCACTGCATGAAGGTATGCAGACCGCCCTGGTCGCGAACCAGGTCAGACCCGGGACGAAGATACAGGTGGTAGGTATTGGATAATACCAGGGTAGCACCGGTTTCCCGCAGTTGATCCGGGGAAACAGCTTTTACAGTTGCCTGAGTTCCAACCGGCGCAAAGACGGGTGTCTGCAGGTCGCCGTGGGGTGTGGAAAATATCCCTGCCCGGGCGCGCTTGTTCTGCGCAATTCGTGAAAATTGAAAATAGTTATGTTGACTCATAATCCCCAGAAGATTGCGAGACCGGCCAGGATGACCAGTATCGATAGAATGGTGAGCGGGATTCCGATCCGTGTAAAGGTTCGGAAATGATATCCGCCAGAACTCATAACCATGATATTGACCGGATGCCCGTAGGGTGTCATAAACGCCAGAGAACATCCTAACGCCACTGCCATGCCAAGCGCGCGTGAATCAAGTTGGGCTGAGGCCGCCGCTGCCAGGGCAAGCGGAGCAACAATCAGGGCGGCGACCTGCCCGCTCATAAATTGCGTGAAAATCATCGCCACCAAAATAAGACTCAATGCAATCCACAGTGGTGCGACGTTATTCCCAAGCATGTCCAGCAGGCTATTGACGCCAAGACTTGCCAGCCCAGTCTCCCGCAGCGCTGTGCTCAAGGGCCACATGCCGGCAATCAGGAAGATAGCCTTCCATTCTATGGATTTATAGGCGTCCGTCATATTCATACAGCCTGTAATGACCAGGAGAATCGCGCCGCCAAGGATGGTTTCAGGTACTGGGAACGTGCCAATGGCAGCAACAACCAGGGTTACAAGGGTGATGCCGATCCCAAGAGACAGTTTTCCTGGAGCAAGCACCGCATCAGGATCTTCCTCCAGCAAGGCCATGTCGGTTTCAGCCCGCAGCAGGCTGATACGATGGGCGGTACCCTGGACCAACAGGGCATCTCCGGCCTGAATCGGCACATCAGCCAGGCCTGTATAAATAGGCTGATTAGCATGCCAGATGGCAACTACGGTCAAATGATGCTTCTCGCGGAACGCCAGGTCGCGCAAGGTTTTTCCAATTATGGTTGAATGCGGGGGTATGACCACCTCAGCAATTTTCACCACCTCATTCACAAAACTCGGGGAAGATTTGTCAATGGTCACAGGTTCCAATCCCAGAAGCACCAACTCTTCCGGGTCAATTTGTCCCTGGACAATTAAAGTGTCACCAGCGCGAATGACATCCGAACGTTTGGGCGCCAGATAGGGTTGCCCTTTGCGGATTAACCCGATAACGTTTACCCCAACCTTCTTTCGCCAATCCCCTGCGCTGATTGTTTTCTCGACCAACGGACAGGTGGGCAGTACTTTGATTTCATACAGGTTGGTTTTAAGCTTGTACAGCTCTGCCAGCCGGGAAGCGAGCTGTGTATCCTGCTGGTTCCCTGCCGGGCGTGTATTCGGCAGCATGCGTTTGCCGGCAGTAACCATATAAATGGCTCCAACCGCAACCAATGGAATACCGATGGGAAAAAATTCAAGAACCCCCAATGGTTTAAAGCCCGCTTCACGCAGGGCACCGCTGACGATAATGTTCGACGTCGTAAATAAAGTCGCCATCCCCCCCAGGATGGTCCCATATGCCAAAGGTAAAAGCAGCCGTGAAGGAGAAACCCCAGATGTCCGTGTCAGGGTCATTACTGCTGGAAGGAGGATTCCAACAGCAGCAATGTTATTCATAAACAGGGATAGGATGGCTGAGGTAAGAAAGGTAACAAGGATTAGAGTTGAATGGTTTTTCCCCCCAAGGCGCTGCATCCAGCGGCTGAGAAGTAAGGTCACACCTGTTTTGTGAAGTGCCGCGCCGATCATCGAAATACCGATCAGGGTCATGACGGCAGATCCGCTGAACCCGGCAAACACTTGCTCTGGTTCGACCACCCGGGTAATCCCAAGGACTACCAGAAGCGCAAGAGCCACAATATCCGGGCGCAACAATTCCGTTATTAATAGGATTGCAGCTGTAACGGTCAGGATTAAGGTCAGGATGGCGGGGAAATCCATAACCTCAGAATTATAGCTGAACAACTCCGGATTCATAGAATCCGATTTTTCCACACAAGGCTGTTTCCAGAATATTCCTTGCCCGATTAGGCTTTCAGGACTTATACTAGATCGACGTTGAGCTGGTCATGGATCGATCAAGCACCCTCAGCGCAATCAACCTTCAGGAAATTTCATGCAGCCACCTTCAAATAAACGTTGGATAATTGCGGATCGAATCTCAGAAAAAGCAGACCAATCCCTGGCTATGTATCCACCGATTGTGCGCCAAATCCTGGTTAACCGTGGGATAGAAGATGCGGTACAGGCGTTGCGGTACATGGAAGGCCGGAGTGTACTAAACGATCCATTTCTGATGACAGATATGGCTGCTGCGGTAGACCGCATATCTTATGCGATCGATAAACACGAGCGGATGGCTGTCTATGGGGATTTTGATGCCGATGGTGTAACCGCCACTGTTCTATTGATAGAGGTACTGCGCAGCTTCGATGCCCAGGTGGAGCCTTATATCCCGAACCGGTTCGATGAAGGCTACGGGCTAAATACCGAAGCTCTTGAACACCTGGCAGCCAGTGGCGTGCAGCTGGTCATCACGGTGGACTGCGGAATACGCTCAATCCGGGAAGCGGAACGCGCCAGGCAGCTCGGTGTCAACCTGATTATTACCGACCATCACCATCCGCTTCAGGAAATTCCGGATGCCGAGGCGGTTATTTGCCCCAAGCAGGAAGGCGACAACTACCCGGAGAAAAACCTGGCAGGAGTGGGGGTTGCCTACAAGCTTGCGCAAGCTCTATTCGCCAGGCGTACCGGAAATGGGGAGAGTGCCCAGGAGTGGCTTGACCTGGTAGCGTTAGGTACTATTGCAGACATGGTCCCCCTAACCGGAGAGAATCGGCAATTGGTGCGCAAAGGCTTACACAGGCTGCGGTTGGGGCAGCGTCAGGGGGTGCTTTCACTGGCAAATGCGGCAGGCTTAAAACTTGGCACATTAAACGCTGGAGACGTGGGTTTCACGCTCGCCCCGCGTTTGAACGCCGCAGGCCGCCTGGATACTGCTATTGCGGCATACAACCTTCTTGCTTCACGGGAAGTAATGGAGACAGGAAAGTTGGCTCAGGTATTGGATGATCAAAACCGTGAGCGCCAAAAACAGACCAAGGAAATGCAAGCCCAGGCAGAAAAACTGTTGATGGAATGCGAAGAAGAATTTGTTTTGTTCGCACTGGATAAGGGATTTAATTCCGGTGTGGTTGGACTGGTGGCTGCTCGGCTGACAGAACGTTATCACCGCCCTGCAATCGTTGGGACATGGATGGATGGGGATATCCGGGCGTCCTGCCGCAGCATCGCTGAATTCCACATTACCCAGGCACTGGATGAATGCGCGGATTTGATGGTTCGCCACGGAGGGCATGCCCTGGCTGCCGGTTTTACAGTCAGGGAAGAACATCTCGGGGAACTGCAAGAGCGATTAAAACATATCGCCTGGCGCGAGTTGGCGGACAAAGATTTGCGGCCTGTGGTTAATATTGACCTTGAGGTAAAACTTGAAGATATGCACCCAGAATTGCTGGATTATCTGGAAATGCTCCAACCAACCGGGCAAAACAACAAAGAGGCAGTTTTTTGTACACGGAATTTGAATATTGTGCGGCCAAAAGCTGTGGGAGACAAAACCCATTTGAAGATGACCGTGACGGATGGCAAGCTTTATTTCGATGCGATTGCCTTTCGCTTTGGTCACATGGTAGACAGCCTGCCGCCTAAAGTCGACCTTGCTTACTATTTTGAGAAAAATATCTATAACGGGCGGGAATCACTCCAGCTTAAGGTCGTTGACATTAAGCCGAGCGGTACGGATGATTAAACCATTTGCCCATGACTACCGAATCCACTTCAGAGATTAACGCCGCTGCTGCTCCGCAAACCAGGAGTCCATCGCGTACCGGTGCCATCGGACTGGCATTGCTTGTGACGTTTTTGTGGTCGACATCCTGGGTGTTAATCCGCTTCGGCTTGCGTGAAGTGCCTGCCATGACCTTTGCAGGTCTGCGTTATACGATCGCAGCTGCGTGTCTGCTGCCCTTTCTTTTCAGACCGCAAACCCGTGCATCCATGCGCAGGATGGACCGCCGTCAGTGGGTATTGTTGATTCTGATGGGCATCGTGTTTTATGCGATCGCTCAGGGAGCCCAGTACCTTGGCCTGGTTTATCTTTCTATGGCGTCTGCCAGCCTGCTGCTGAATCTGACGGCTATTGTGGTTGCCGGGGCTGGCGTAATCCTGCTCGCAGAAGCCCCGACTCGATTGCAGTGGATTGGGGTGGTACTCAGCCTGGCAGGGATCGGGTTGTTCTTTTACCCGCCTGCCTTCACAGGGCAGGATTGGTTGGGAATAATCATCATTCTGATCAGTATGCTCGCAAATTCAGCCGGGACATTGGTCGGTCGGCAGCTCAATCGTTCCGGAAGCATCCCACCTATTGTGGTAACGGGCGTAAGCATGGCTATCGGTGCCGTATTGATGCTTACCAGCGGTATCCTGATCCAGGGATTACCTAAAATCAGTATTTTAAGTTGGGCTGCAATTATCTGGATGGCGGTTGTGAACACCGCTTTCGCCTTCACTTTATGGAATTACACCCAGCGGACTCTCATTGCGATGGAAACTTCCGTCATCAACAATACGATGACAGTGCAGATTGCTATTCTAGGTTGGATTTTCTCTGGGGAAGACCTGAGCGGGCTTGAGATCGGGGGAATCCTTCTGGTAACCATTGGCACAGTGTTGGTGCAGCTGCGCCGACTGCAGAAGGTTAATCCACAAAGCGGTACTTAATCAGCGCCCATAAAGCTTCAAACGCATCCCACATTTTGATTTTCTTGCCTTCTGAATAATCCCGCGGGTAGAAGGCGATCGGTACCTCATACAGGCGGAATTTCCGCTTGAGGATTTTGGCGGTGAATTCCGGTTCAAAATCGAAGCGGTGTGCCCGCAGGGGAATATCCTTAATCATTTCGCGTTTGAAGACCTTGTAACCGGTTTCCATGTCACTCAGGATGTTGTTATACAAGATATTCGTGAAGAATGTCAGGATCTTGTTGGCTACCATATTCCAGAACAGGATTGGGCGGCGTGCCTGACCCAAAAAACGTGAACCGTAAACCACATCCGCAATCCCATCTTCGATAGGTTTCAGTAGGTTCGGGTATTCATTTGGGTTATATTCCAGGTCAGCATCCTGAATGATAATGACATCCCCGGTTGCATTTTGGATTCCGGTGCGCAGTGCAGCGCCTTTTCCGCCATTTTTCTCATGAAAGATTGAACGGATGTCACCATGTTCGGTTAATTCTTTGAGGATTTCGCGGGTACCATCAGTCGATCCATCATCGACCACCAGAATCTCGCTGATTCTCCCGGTTTCTTTCACCCGCTGGATAATTTCGCGAATCGTTTTTATTTCATTGTAGGCAGGGATCAATACGGTAACGTTCATCGGGGCCGATTATAGGCTAAAAAATCCATTATTACAAGCTATGCGTGCTATAATTTTTTGGATGACGGTAATTCCAAGTTCGTCCAGCAGGGCTGTCACACCCTGGGGGTGAAGGTATAGCAAATCCATTTTTTGAATTGTTATTATAAGGAGAAGCGAAATGGTCGTCTTCGGAAATAAATCCACCATAAATTCCCCATCGCAAGCCAATGTTGGGTTTTCACCTGCACCGGTTACCAGCGTGGATGAGACGGGATTGTCTCCGCTCTGGCTTCAAGACCTTGTTTTGAAGATTTATTACTTTCAGGGGTACATGAGTGGATTCAAACTGGCTGAAGAGATCGCTTTACCGTTCTCTGGCGTCTTGGATCAAATCCTGGAAACCTTAAAACGCGAAAAATCGCTTGAGGTTCGGTCTTCACAGATGGGCCTTGGAGAAGGCGGTTATGTGTATGCCATTACTGGTGCTGGAATTGCCCGGGCACGGGAAGCACTTGAACGCAGCCAGTACGCTGGACCAGCGCCTGTTCCACTGGATAAATATATTGAGTCGATCCATGCGCAAAGCCGCGGGCATATGCAGGTCACGAACCGTATAATGCGGCAGGTGCTATCATCCCTGGTTCTTTCTGAGGCAACCTACAACCGGCTGGGTCCGGCAGTCAATTCGGGAACATCAATCTTCCTGTACGGTCCTCCCGGCAATGGCAAAACCACCGTTGCACGCGCGGTCGGCAACATGGTGCAAGTTCAAAAAATGTTCATCCCGTATGCATTGTATGTTGACGGACAGGTAATCAAGTTGTACGACTCGGTAAACCACACCCTGTCAGGCGAGGAAGATATTACCTCAAATGGTACAGGCAACTTGCGGGCGGCAAACCGGCGCGATCCAAGGTGGGTCCAGATCAACCGTCCGTTTATTGTCACCGGTGGTGAGTTGACTATGGCAGGCCTGGACTTAGTTTTTGATGACACGCTTAAATATTACGAAGCACCCTTCCAGGTAAAAGCCAACGGCGGCATCCTGTTGATTGATGACTTTGGACGCCAGCAAGTGCGTCCGCGCGATCTGCTGAACCGTTGGATTGTTCCCCTTGAAAATCGAATCGATTACATGACCATGCACACGGGTCGTAAATTTGAAGTGCCTTTCGATGTGCTGGTGATCTTCTCAACCAACCTTCCCCCACGCGATCTGGTCGACGAAGCCTTCCTGCGCCGCCTGCGGCACAAGATCGAAGTAATCGATCCAACCGTCGATGAATTCCGGGAAATATTTAAACGGGTAACTGAACAAAAAGGTGTCAAGTACAGTGAGGCAGGGTTAACCCACCTTTTGAAGGAACATTACGTCAAGGGCAATCATAAATTACGTGCCAACCATCCCCGCGATTTAGCGGATCAAATTCTGGATATTGCCCGCTACCTTGGAAAAGACCCTGAAATGACCCCTGAATTAATCGACCGCGCGATCCAGTCATACTTTGTTGACCTCGGCTGATGAAGACAGGCCGCGTCCGACCGATGATTTACGCGCACCGCGGGGCCAGCGCTTACGCCCCTGAAAATACGCTGGCTGCCTTCAAATTGGCCCTCGATCAAGGTGCGGATGGGATCGAGTTGGATGCAAAATTAAGTGCGGACGGCGAAATTGTGGTGATTCACGATCAAACTGTCGACCGGACCACAGGCAATAAGGGGCTGGTGCGTAATTTGACCATTGCGCAACTTCACATGATGGATGCAGGAAGTTGGAAATCACCAATTTTCAAGGGTGAAAAGATCCCAACCCTGGCAGAGGTGTTTGTTGCGGTGGGTGGGAAGATGATCATCAATATTGAACTTACGAACTATCAATCTCCATTCGACGGATTACCCGAGAAGGCCGTTGATTTGGTACGCAAGTTCAAAATTGAAGACACTGTTATCTTTTCTTCATTCCTCCAGTCCAATCTGTCTGCTGTTCGTAAGCTCTGGCCTGCTGCCCCGATGGGAATCCTGTCCTTGCCCGGGCTTTCTGGAGCAATCAACCGATCCGGGTTCAGCCGTTGGGTTTCTCCTGAATATTCGCATCCCCACTTTAGAGATGTGACACCGCAGCTTTTAAAACGAGAAACTGCTGTTGGCAGGAAATTGAACGTCTGGACGGTTAACGATTCAGCCGAAATGGGCCGCCTGATTGGTTTGGGAGTCGAGGGAATCATCACCGACGATCCACTGCTGGCGTTAACGGTCCGCGGTGAAGGATGATCCCTCAAGAATGGCTGGTGGAAGCCCGACGAACGCTATCAAACCAGGTCCGCGTTACGCCTGTCACGTTTGACCCGGAACTGAGCTCATACATCAAGTGGGAGAATTGCCAGCTTACCGGCTCGTTCAAGGTTCGCGGTGCCTGGAATAAAGTAGCGCACCTGCTCCCATGGGAACGTGACCGGGGATTGGTAACTGCCTCTGCCGGGAATCATGGCCAGGGTGTAGCCTATGCTGCCCGCGAATTTGGTGTCTCGACCATAATCTTTGCAAGCGATCATGCTGTGGAGGCTAAAGTCAAAGCCATGCAAGCGCTTGGCGCTGAGGTGCGTTTTGTTCCCGGAGGGTATGCAGGTGCAGAAACGGCCGGGTTGGCATATGCGCAGGAAACAGGCCGAACCTGGGTTTCACCTTACAATGACGGCCAGGTCATCGCCGGACAAGCATCCATCGGTTTCGAACTTGTGGAACAAATCGATCCCTTTGATGTTAAGTCTGTAATCGTTCCAGTTGGCGGGGGAGGATTGATTTGTGGAGTGGCGATGGCATTACGATCTCTCGGACACAACTGCCAGATCATCGGGGTTCAATCTGAAGCATCCTCTTTTATGCATGCAGTATTTCATGGAAATCTGCAGGATTCGGTTGTAGAATGGGACAGCCTTGCTGATGGTCTTGCGGGTAAAATAGAAGCCAACTCAATCACAATCCCAGGCACTCGCGAAATGGCAGACGAAATTCTTTTGGTGAGTGAAATCAGTATTGAAGAAGCCATTCGGTATGCCTGGGAGCGTCACCATGAGATTATCGAAGGATCTGCTGCTGTCTCTCTGGCAGCCGTTTTGAACGGGATGATTAGCGCTTTGCCAGCCGTAATCCTCATTTCCGGCGGTAATATTCAACCCGAGCTGCATAAATCGATTATCTCTCGACCATATACACAGATGAAATCTTTCAATCAATCTGCATGAAATTTAATTGGCGTGCTATCTTTTTACTAATATTGATACCCTCCCTTTGTCTGCCGTTCGCTGGGAAGGTTTATGCCGATCAAACTGGTCAGGTCGTTGACGCTGTTGCCAAAGCGCAGGCTTTGATGGTCAATATGACACCTGAGCAAAAAGTTGGCCAGCTCTTTCTGGTTTCTTTTGATGGTACGGATATCGGCGATGGATCCGGGATTTACCGGCTAATCGCGGATCATTACATTGGCGGCGTTATTTTACGTGCAGACAACGACAATTTTGTGGGTCCGAACAATACGGCCTCGAACGCAGCGGAGCTGGTAAAGGGGTTGCAAACCATCGGCTGGCAGGTTACCCAGGCTGGTACACCACCAGATGGACAAGCGGACGTGGACAATAGCGGTATTTATATCCCTGTTTTTGTTGGCATATCGCAGGAAGGTGACTCATACCCGTTTGACCAGATTCGGAATGGATTAACTGCGGTTCCAAGTATGATGGCAATCGGTGCCACCTGGGATACACAGCTGGCGCAGGCGGCTGGTCTGGTTATGGGCAAGGAACTGCGCACAATCGGTTTTAATATGCTGCTTGGGCCATCGCTTGATGTCCTTGAGATGACAGCCAGCGGCAGTGGAGATGACCTCGGGGTCCGGACTTTCGGGGGAGACCCATATTGGGTAAGTGAAATGGGTAAGGCTTACATCCGTGGAGTTCACCTGGGCAGCCGCGAGGAGCTTGCGGTAATCGCCAAACACTTCCCGGGACGCGGCAGCTCCGACCGCTTGCCTGAAGAAGAGGTCGCAACGGTTCGAAAACCCCTTGAACAATTGAAGCAGGTTGATCTAGCACCTTTCTTTGCGGTAACCGATCCGGAAACAGATCCATTATCAACTGCCGATGGTCTGCTGGTGTCCCATATTCGTTACCAGGGGCTGAGGGATAATATTCGGGATGTAACCCCTCCGGTCAGCCTTGATTCGGCAGCTTTGGAATTGGTCCTCAGTCTGGACCCGATTGCCGGTTGGTATGAACAGGGAGGCCTGGTGGTTAGCGATAACCTGGGGTCCAATGCGGTTCGCCGGTTTTATGATCCAACCATGCAGACCTTCGACGCCAGAACAGTGGCACGCAATGCATTTATGGCCGGGAATGACCTGCTGTATTTGAATAATTTCATTGAAGCCGTTGACCCTAATCAAGAGACAACGGTCATTAAAACTCTGGCTTCTTTTGCGCAAAAATACCGCGAGGACCCCGCATTTGCTGAGCGGGTTGACCGATCTGTGGAGCGGATTTTATCTTTGAAATACAAACTCTATCCGGATTTTACCCTTGAGGCTGTTCTGCCGGATGCGCAAGCGATTGAGGATGTGGGAACATCCCAGGCTACAACCTTTGAAATCGCACGCCGTGCAATTACGCTCATTAGCCCAAGCGAGCAAAACCTGGAGGCGGGGATGCCGAACCCTCCGGACCCGCACGAACCCATCGTCATCTTTACTGATGTCCGAAACGCACGTCAGTGCAGCATTTGCGCCGAGCAATCCTATCTGGATGTGAATGCATTTAAGAACTCGATCATACGGTTATTTGGCCCGAGTGCGGGCGGCCAAATGAATGAATCGATGATTCATGCCTATACTTATCTGGATTTGATCAGCTATCTGAATGATCCGGATGGTTCGGCAGTCTTAGGGGTGCATCTTGCTGAGTCCGACTGGGTAATCTTTGTGATGCAAGATGAGCCTTCTTCGCTGGATAGCTCGCGTGCCCTGAACCGACTTCTCTCAGAGCGTTATGATCTGGTGCGGGATAAGAAGCTTGTGGGTTTCGCTTTCAATGCACCCTACTACCTGGATGCGACGGATATTGCCAAGTTAACCGCGTATTTTGGAGTTTATTCCAAAACGAGCGCTTTTGTGGATGTTGCCGCCCGCGTATTATTTAAAGAATTGACCCCTTCCGGAGCTTTGCCAGTCTCGGTCCCGGGCGTTGGATATGACTTGATCAAGGCTACCGCTCCTGACCCTAATCAGATTATTCCACTGTCCATAGATCTACCGGAACCAACACCGTTCAGCGGAACCGGGACACCTGAACCTGACATGGCTCCGGTATTTAAAATTGGCGATACGATTCCCCTCCGTGCCGGCGTGATTTTTGATAAAAACGGAAATCCTGTGCCGGATGGCACGGTTGTTCGTTTTGTTTTTTCCGTGCAAGGCGAGAATTCAACCACTCAGCAGATCGAAGAGACTGTAACCACTGAAGGCATCGCACACGGAACTTATGAGATCACCGGCATTGGTGCCCTTGAGATTCGTGTAATTTCAGAACCAGCGATCCTCTCGCAAGGGTTGACCCTCAATATTACAGAGGGAGAAGGAGCGGTGGTAACCCCCATCAACCCGACTCCTGCAGTAACAGAAACACAGCTGCCTACCCCTACGATTGAGCCTTCACCGACCCCCGAGCCAACCCCCGTGGATCCCGGTCCGGTCAGGCCGCATGCCGGGGACTGGTTCCTATCGTTGGTATTGATCTGGGGCAGTGCAGCGGGCATCACCCGAATTGGTCAAAAAATGGTTTCATTGCGTTGGGGTGTACGCTGGGGATTGATGGCGGTAGTGGGAGGTATGCTGGCTTACCTGTACCTTGCCACAGGCTGGTTCAGTGCCATCAACCTTTTCACACTCGGAGGAACCTGGGGTGTATTATTAGCCTGCGCGGTTGGAGTATTGGTAGGGTGGGGTGCTGGATGGTTGTGGCAGTACCGGATTGCCCGTAACCATGCAGGTCCGCCTAGCGCAGCAAAGTAACCAACAAACTGATAAGCGTCAATCCGAGCGTAATTCCGATCAGAGAACGCTCCAGGGGGAAATTGACAAAGTTCCAGGGTGAAGTCGGGCTGGTGCGCATCCTTGGAAGTGTTGGGCGATCGCTGATCAGACTTTGGCGGAAAAACTCTACCGTTTCAGGCCGTTCATCCGGGTGTAAGCTCATCGCCCACAGGATGGCGCGTTCTGTGCGTAAACTGACATCGGGATTTATTTGCCGCGGCGGGATGAATGCTGATGGATTGAGGAAACGTTCGCGAGCGTCGGCTGGCGGTTCATTGGTCAGCAAATGATACAGGGTTGCCCCGAACGCGTAAATGTCACTGCGCAGATCCGTATGACCACTGTCTCCCCCATACTGTTCCAGCGGAGTATACAGTGCCGTCCCCTGGCCCTGCATCACGGTAATGGTTATTTCTCCGGGCGCCAGCAGTTTTACCAGCCCGAAATCAACGAGTTTCAACAGTCCGTCGGGTGTAATTTTGAGGTTGCTCGGTTTAATATCGCGGTGCAATATTGGCGGATTTTGGCTGTGCAGGTAAGAAATTGCATTTGCCAGCTGGCCAGACCAGTTCAATACATCGGTTTCAGCAAGAAACCGGTTCTCCTGGTGAGCTTCACTGATCAACGCTCTTAGATCTTTTCCAGGGACATAATCCATAACCAGGTAGTCACGGTTGCTGATTGAGAAAAAATCGGATACCTTGGGAAGATTGGGATGGTCGAGACGCGCCAACACGGTTGCCTCGCGCAGGAATTGGTCACGGGCTTCGCGAGCCAATTCAGGCGGTAAGGTTTTATCGTGTTCAACTTCTTTCAGGGCACACTGACGGCCTTCCAACCGGACGTCATCAGCCAGGTAGATGGATCCCATCCCTCCCTGGCCGATAATCCGTTTTATCCGGTATCGACCGCGCAGGATTTCCCCCGATTTAAGGGGTAACGGCATTGATTTTTCCTACTTGGGTATTCGAGATTCCGATCTTCATATTCGGCGTCAGATCGGACAGGTAAAGGTCAGCGTTTACACAAAACACTGAAATTTTGTTATATTATACCGTACACCGGTAGAAGCCCGGCATAGCTATTTTGGACTGTGGGAGGGAAAAGTGAAAAAGGTAACCGCCGATTTACCGGTACTCATTGGTCAGGCAGGCCCTCTCAACGGAAACCGCTGGGAAATTGCTGACGAAATCCTCATCGGGCGCGATGAAACGTGCTCGGTTATCATCCAGGACCGCCAGGTTTCGCGGTATCATGCGCGGATTGCCATTTCGCCAGAGGGGGTGGTATTAGAGGACCTTGCAAGTAAAAATGGCACCTTCCGGAACGGCAGCCGCCTTGATGAACCCGTCCTCCTGGAGGATGGCGATAAGATCCAGGTTGCCATGATCCAGCATTTTGTCTACCTGAGCTCTGATTCCACCATGCCGTTGGGACCCGGGATGCCGCTGCCTGAAATATTCCAGACGCATGGAGCTAGATCCGGGCGATTACTTCTCGAGCCGTTGTCCAGAAGGGTATGGGTGGACGGCATGGAATTGAATCCACCGCTTTCGGTCCCTCAATTCCGGTTATTGGAAGCGCTTTTCAACAGCCAGGGTAAAGTTGTTTCTCGCCAGGAATTGGTGGTGGCGGTTTGGGGGGACCTGGAGTCCGCTGGAGTATCGGAACAAGCTCTGGATGCACTTATACGCCGCCTGCGCGACCGGCTTGCGACAATTGACCGCTCTCATGAGTACCTGGTTACCGTTAGAGGCTATGGTCTGCGACTCGAAAACCCTCCTACCAAACCGTAATCCGAGTTGCGCAGAGACAAAAAGATTTGCAAAACTGCAAAGTGTTTGTAAATTTAAACCAGACGGAAATTCATATATTATAGGAGTGGCGGTCGATGGCGGCCCGAAGGATTATTCACCTGGATCTGGATGCGTTCTTTTGTTCGGTGGAAGAATTGCGCCATCCCGAACTCCGCGGTAAGCCATTCGCTGTAGGCGGCAGAGCTGAATCGAGAGGCGTGATTGCCAGCTGTTCGTACGCGGCGCGTATGTGCGGTGTGCATTCCGCCCAGCCTACAGGCCAGGCGCTTCGCCGTTGTCCAAACCTGATCCTGATATCTGGCGACCATCATCACTACTCTGACTATTCCCAACGAGTAATGGAGATCATCAAAAGATATTCCGGCTTGATTGAACAGATTTCTATTGACGAAGCGTTCCTGGATATCAGCGATATCCCGCGTCCTGGCGTGGAAATTGCACGAGAAATACAGCAAGTAATTCGCACGGAACTGGACTTGCCCTGCTCACTCGGAATTGCATCCAACAAGCTGGTAGCCAAAATTGCAACGGATGCAGGAAAAGAGGGCCACCGCGGCACTACCTCTCCATGTGCTGTAACGGAAGTTCCATTAGGAGGGGAAGCAGCTTTTCTGGCACCATTACCGGTACGGGCATTATGGGGAGTTGGACCTAAATCGGCGGCGCGTTTCCAAAGTCTGGGGATCCACACAATTGGTGATCTGGCTCGCGAACCCGAATCGAACCTGGTGAAGTTGTTTGGCAAGTACGGGCACGACCTGTCGCGTCATGCCCGCGGGATTGATAACAGCCCGCTTGAACCTGAACATGATATCAAATCCATCAGCCAGGAAGTGACCTTCGACCGCGATGTTGACGATGCGATAGTGCTTGATAGGGTTATGAGAGAACAGGCTGAGCAGGTGGCCTTTCGACTTCGAAAAAACAATCTCACCGCGCTCACCGTTCGTATCAAAATCCGATGGCCTGACTTCAGCACTCAATCCCGTCAACTTTCGCTTCCTCAGCCTACATCGCAAGACGCGGTGATTTTAAAAGCTGCCCAGGGATTGCTGGGAAGCATTTGGGATGGCACGCGAAAAGTCCGGCTGCTTGGGGTCGGGGTGAGCGGCCTTAGCAGTGAGACTTGGCAGCTTTCTTTATGGGATACTCCCGACGAAAAGGAGCGCAGGCTGCTGGCAGCGGTGGATGAGTTAAAGGGGCGGTTTGGCAAGCGAATTGTACAGCGCGGGACCGCTTTGGAAAAGAAAGATCTAAAAGAAAAAGACCCCTGATGATTTAGGCCTGTTCGTATCCTGATAGACATGAAATGAGGGCAGCATGCAAAAAATTGATACACCACATTCATTAATTCATCAGGATACTTTTGGTCCGACTCACGCGGCAGCCGTCGAAAAACACATACGCCAAACCTGGTCTGAGGTTCTCCACACTCCGCTTTCATGGCGGAATATCCCACCCGGAGCGTCAAAAAGGGTTGTTGAAGGCGTCGTGCCGGCTCTACTGTTAATTGCCCTTACCCTGGTGATGGATTTAATGATTTACCCTATTCAGGCTTCAGCCCGGAATGAGGGACTGCTCATTTATTTCTTCATCTCGGTTATTATGGGGGTAATCGCACTTGATCGGAGCACGGTTTCCAGCCAGCAAGATGTGTTCCGGGCAGTTTCGGGTATGATCGCAGGCCAATTTTTCTGGCACTCGCTCTTGTTGATCCAGGTTTTTACCAATATCAATCTGGGGTCAGTTGCATCTATAATGATCCTTGTGCTGGTCACATGGCTGGGGTTCACCCTCTGGCGGCCGGTTTTACCTCTGGGCGTAAAATTTTTTTTCCTTTCGTTCCTGACCAGCTGGTTCACTCGGATTTTGTTGGTGCAAATTCTTGTCCAGGCTCGCCTTGGAACATCCTCGGCCGCTTTGTATTATTTCATCGGGTTTCTGGCAGCCGCCGGAATATTATTTGGCGTCTGCTACTTGATTTTTCGCGCTTCTTACAAAATTCACCGGATCTGGGCTGCCCTGGGTCTATGGCAGGTGGGTTTAATTGGATTGTCGGTTGCCTTCGGAATCCTCTACTAACCGCTGGTTTACACGACCGGATTGTGATGCATCTCCTGGTGGGAATGCACTGGTGATCCAATCAGATCGTTGTAAACCTTGAGAATCCTGGCTGCTATTGTGTCCCACGAGTAACCGCGGGCGATTTCTGCCCCCTGCGACCCCAGCCGGTCACGCAGGTCCGGGTCGAGGATTATTTCAATCAGGTGTTGACCGAGCAACTCAGGTTCGCCGTTTGGAACCACGAACCCGGTTACCCCATCCTGAACAAGGAACGCCAATCCACCAACCTGCGAGGCAACTACCGGAGTACCGCAGGCCATCGCCTCCAGAGCTACCATGCCGAAGGATTCATAATGGGACGGTACCACGACCACATCGGCGGCCGAATAATAATAGGGTAGTGAGTCCTGGCTGCGTTTTCCTAGGAACATGACGATCTCGCTCAAACCGAGCTCCTGGCTGAGGGTCTTGATACGTCCCATTTCGCGGGTCAACCTTTGCTCAGTATCCTCCGGGTCACCGCCAATGATGGCCAGGTAATGCGGGCAGCAATCCAGGTTGCGTGTTTTTTGTATGTATGCAAGGGCATTCAGCAAGGTATCGACGCCTTTGAGCGGCTCGATGCGTCCGACGAAAAGGATCATCTGGCCGTCGGTTGGCATACCTATAGCAGCCTTAGCTTCATCCTTTTGAATAGGATAAAACTTGCTGGTATCCACTCCCGGCGGGATGATGGCAATTTTGGATGAGTCGGCTCGATAAAGAAATTCCAACTGAGCCTGTTCAGCCAGGGTCGCAGCAATGATCCGGTCAGCAAGTTTCAATATTCGCTGCTCGCCGTCGAGACGGTAGTGACCTTCCATTTCTTCAGGACTGCGGGCGATCCGATTTTTCATCATCACCAGGGTGTGGAACATCTGGATGATCGGAACCTGCCAGGTCTCTTTCAGCAGTTCAGCAGCAACACCGGACATCCAGTAATGGGAATGAATGAGATCGTATTTCAAGCCTTTCGTTTCTGCGAAATGCTGAATATTTTCCACGAACTGCGGGATGTGTTCGACCAATTGTTGTTTAGGCAAAGGAAATTCAGGGCCCGCAGGGATATGGACTACGCGGTTGCCATATCCCAGATTATGCAGTACATGAGGGACATGCTCATCTTGGGAGCGTGTAAAAACATCCACATGGACACCATGCTTTCCAAGGTGGCGGGTAAGTTCGGCAACGTAAACGTTCATGCCGCCTGTATCTTTCCCACCCAGGGTAGCAAGCGGGCAGGTGTGGTATGAAAGCATAGCGATGTTCATGTGGTTTCCTTGCTGATTTTTGAATCGGTCTGGTATAATCTGGCCGAGGCCACCGTAGCTCAGCTGGCAGAGCAGACGTTTCGTAAACGCCAGGTCAAGGGTCCGAATCCCTTCGGTGGCTCTTTTATTTTAACTGGTTCAATCAAGCTGCGCCAGTTTGAAAAAAGTACCTGCCCCCATTATTGTGTCAACGTGAGCAGAAAACCCATCGGGTTAATGAATGGTTTTAATTTCCAACGGGTTTTCGAATCCAGGAAAGCAAAAATCGTTTTTGATTGAGGATAAAGAGGATCACCATCCAGTGGGCAAGCCATACACCCGCCATTTCGAGGAGGTTGTCAATCCTGATGATCGGCCAAAGGAAAATGATGGAATTTCCAACTGCGAATGCCCATAGTGAATCACGCCCGAGGATCAGGAAAGGTTGCTTTATCCAGTTTACTAATCGCGAACTTCTTGCCAGGAAAAATATTTGGATAAAGACCAGACTACCAAATGTCCCAGCCAGGTAATATCCGGGGTGGTGTTCCACCCGATAGCTTCCAGTGTATCCTGAAAGGAAATTCAGAAAACCAATCTTTAAGCCAAAACCAATGATTACCACACCAAGAGCAATGATCATCCAGGTGATGGTGCGGGAAAATAGGCGGTAATGATTTCCAGGGAAACCATTTTGTAAGAGGCGGCCAAGGATCATCCCAACACCCAGAAGACTCAATAAATGAAATGCTGAGAAAGAGGATAACCCATGCGGGTGACCGGTCAGAATGGAAAGGACAGCTGACCAGTTGGATGTCTCTGCTGGCCAGGTAAGATGATCAAAAATTGGCGTGAACACCCATAAACCGATTAGTGAAAATGGAGCCAAATAAGGCCCGGTCTTCATTCTAAGCCACAGAATTGGGATAATCAGAAGCAGGATAAAAATATAAACCTGAAGTATGGATGAATATCCGAAGGTTTTCCTCATTAATACGTAATCCAGCAACTCTCTTAAGGTGGTTCCATACCGGATTTCAAGAATGATCATTGACCCTAAACCACCAAGGTAGCACATCAAGGAGCGTCCAACCAGACGGGCTGCAGCAGTCCTCAAATTGGTACTCTGCGCGATACGCAGGTACACCAGTTCAACCATAATCCCGGTTAATATAATAAAAGTAGGGGTGCCAGTCCTGGTGATGCTGAGGATTGCCAGTTTAAATCCTCCGAGAATATCGAGCGCATCAGTCCAGAGGAATATATGGATGGAAATCGCGAGGAGGATCGCAAACCCGCGGCTGATATCAAGAAACTCGATTCGGGCGGACCCGGTTTTTCGCGAGCCATTATTTTCGATACCAATCAAAGATAATGCAAGAATACTAAAAAAGGTGATCAATCCTGCCCAAACGAGGGGAGGGGCAAGTCTGGAATAAAGGATTCCGAATTCATCCAAAAAGGTCTCATCGTACATTGGTTTGGTGAGAATGAAAAAATCAACCACCAGCGCGATGTTAAGCACAAAGAATGTAATCAAACGGTATTGGATTTTAGAAAAAATGGCAGACAGCGCTGTCGAAACCTCAATTGCCCAGCTTCTCCGGAATAGTGTTTTTAAGACTAGGAATAGAAATCCAAAAGATGCGCCCACGATAAACGCGAGAATCGCCGTACGTTTTGCGGAGAAACCGAACACAAAATTGTCCGTCGGATCGGTCGGTATCGTGAGCATGTACCCGACGGTGAGAAAGCCTGAAATGCTGGCCAGGGCCAGCATAACTATGATTATTATTTCAGGTCTCGTCCTGGTTTGGCGAAAGGTTCCATGTAGCGGCAAAGTTCGTTTTATCCTGGTAAGATCCGGCGAACATTTCTAGAATATAAAAATATCAAATGATTGTACTGGATTACGGCCGGCAGGATAGTCCTTAGAGTGGGGAAACCATGGAAAATCTCTTTTCAAAGGTGTCTTCTAGCGCCTAACCATTTATAATCAATAAATGCGAACTCAGGTTGTAACTCTAACGACTGATTTTGGCATTCAGGATGAGTTTGTCGGGGTGATGAAAGGGGTAATCTGGAAAATCCACCCCACCGTTCAGATTGCTGATATTACCCACGCCGTACAACCTCAAAACATTTTACAAGGTGCCATTATCCTTGGACGGGCTTATCGTTATTTTCCACCCGGTACGATCCATATTGCCGTGGTAGACCCGGGTGTTGGCACGAATAGACGCGGGCTTATCGCGAGGGCGGGAGATCAATTTTTTGTCGGGCCTGACAACGGTTTGTTCACCGTCCCATTCTCCTCAGGGGTGCCGGTCGAAGTGTATGCCCTGGAGAATACCCAGCTGCAACTGCAAACCATCAGCAGCACATTCCATGGCCGAGATATTTTTGCCCCTGCGGCAGCGTTTGTTGCCAATGGAACGCCTTTATCTGCCTTCGGGCCAAAAATCAACAATCCTATTTCTATCGAAACCCCGGTGCCTATGCGTATAGGCAATGTAATTGAGGGGCAAATACTATATTCAGATACGTTTGGAAACCTGGTGACCAATATCACCAGAACCGACCTTGCAGACGAAATTGTGCAAGAAATTCGGTGCGGGGATCAAAGGATTCATGGTATTTCAACAACATTTGGCAGTGCTCGACCCGGCGAGCTGGTCGCTATCTTCGACAGCGGGGATGCCCTGAGTTTGTGTGTTGTGAACGGGAATGCCCGTCAGCATTTGGGGCCAGCCAAAAAGGTTGAATTGAAATTAAAATAGCTGCCTGAATTTATTGAAGCCAGGGGATTCTGGATAAGATAAAAGAACCGCCCAGGGCGAACACCAGCATTTTCAGGATTTTTCCAATCACACACCAGAAAAGAAATATTTGCAGCGGCATTTTTAAAATTCCTGCCGTGATCCCGGCGATGTCGAATAGCGGATTTGGAATGAACGCCAACAGCAGCACGGTTATGCTTCCATATTTCCGCATCCATCCTTCTACGCGCTGACTCCAGGCTGTGCGTTCGACCAATCCCTGACCGCTGTAGCCTGCCAGGTACCCAGAAATTTCTCCTAAGGCAGCACCGCTCCCGGCCGCCACAGCGACCCAGAATGGATTGAAGACCGCACCCATTGCAGAAGTAAACAAGACCCCTGGAAGAGGCAAGATCAAAGTTGCATTGGAGAGTAATGAGAATAGGAAAATACCAGGATACCCTAAACCTTCCAGGTCCTGGACTTTATCGCGGTTTAAATAGAGAATCAATGTAATAGCAAGCGCAAAAACCAGCGCAAGAATCCGCTGGAATTTTAAGCGCTGTTCTTTGGTCATTTAGTGCCTTGAAGATTGGTATGCAGCAGCGACTCGATGCGGGAAATGACCATGTCGAGGGCAACGGTATTAAAGCCGCCTTCTGGAATTATGACATCCGCATAACGTTTTGACGGCTCTACAAAATCCATGTGCATTGGACGAACGGTGGTCAGGTACTGGCGAACGACCGTTTCTGTGGTTCGCCCGCGTTCAGTAATGTCTCGCTCAAGTCGCCTGATAAACCGCAAATCCGAATCAGTGTCTACGAAGATCTTTACATCGAATTCTTCGCGAAGTTCTGGTTCGGCGTAGATCAAAATTCCTTCAACGATTATGACCATTGAGGGCTCGACTCGCCGAGTCTCACCAGTTCTTCTATGGTGCGTGAAGTCATATATCGGTAAATCGACCGGCTCCCACCGTTTTAGTTTTCGAATATGCTCAATCAACAGACTGGATTCGAGTGAGTTGGGGTGGTCAAAGTTTACTTCAGCGCGTTGGTTCAAAGGTAAATCGGTCAGGTCCCGATAATAGGCGTCATGCGGTAAATAAGCAATGCGGTGCGAGCCAACCTGTTTTAAGATTTCATTGGCTACAGTAGTTTTCCCTGAGCCTGAACCGCCAGCAATGGCAATGACGAGAGGAGTTGGGCGATCATCCATATGAAAATTATATCTTATTCGTTCCATTGTGATTAACCTTAAAAAGGGGTTATACCCCTTCGAATTCTGGAAACTCGGCTTGATCGGTTTCCAGGTCAAGAACGCATAAGGTCTGCCCGTTATACCGAGAACTACCCAACGCGCCAGGATTGATAACTCTCGTCCTTCCGATTTTCTGATTTCTTTGAATATGGGTATGCCCATGAAAAACATAATCGTAGGTGCCGTCTGTAATCAATGAATTTAATACACCTGTAATATGGCTGTGCGTTGCCCCGATGGTTTTCCCGGCAAGCTGACCTGAAAAAATAGGCCCGCCGGTGGCCTTTGGATTCATAGACGTCAAAAATTCAGTGATTGCTTGAGCGTCTGAATCTCCATTGCCATAGACAAAGTGGACATTTAATCCACCCAGCAGGCGGGCGGTTTCAAGATTGGTTACATCACCGCAGTGAAAAATATTCTCAATTTGTCTCGAAATTACATAGTCAATTGCAGCCTGCAGTGTTTCAACACGGTTATGGGTGTCACTTATTACCGCAATCAACATGTTCAAACCCCAGCAATATCCAACGATTCCAATTCGACTCCGGATTCCTCAAAGGCCTTTCGCAGTTCGATCCGGTTTTCAGCGGTCAGATTTCCAATGACCAAACGCAGGTAGAAGCCTCCGTACGGCAGAGTATTGTTTACAGATCTCAATATGTTGCCCTGAACCTGTGAAATTAAAGAAGCCAGACGTGCCAGAACCCCCGGCCTGTTCGATTCTTGCGTGCCGATAAAATTCACGGTAGTCCAATTTAATACTTGGGCAGCGATTCCGGCCCCATCGAGTGCTTTTTCCAAATCAATCAACCGGACTGCCCCTGAGCCGAGTGATGCATACAAATCTTCGAGTGAAGCGCAGGCGAGTTGCTCGAGAAGGTTGTCAAAGCGGTCAGGTTCGAGCGCTTGTACGTCCTCTAGCGCAAGGATTCCCCTCTGAGCCAGAGCTGGTTTGATTATTTGACGGCCAGATTCGGCGGATTTTTTTAACGCTTCTGTAACCAGCACTGAGCGCAAGAGCCGCGCCGTCGATGGGTTGGCAAAAGTTAACCACTCCTCATTGGGAATCAGTCTCCCGCTGCCTGTGACTACTTCCACGACATCTCCAGGGTGAACACGGTCCGATAACCTTGCCAGGCTACCATTGACTTTGACCGAACTGATTTTATCCAGCAGGAGTTCTTGCTGGATTGATGCGACCGCGTCCAGGACAGTAGATCCTTCTGGTAAGAATCGGGCGCCGCCTGTCGGCGTCAGGATTTCCACTGGAGAATATGAGGAAATATCTTTCCCTCTTTTGATGGCATGGATCACTCCCCAGTTGTTTTCGCCTTCCATATCTTCAGTGGCTATCGCCACCTCTACGGCTCCCCGATCAGGGATCCAGGCAGTTATTTGCAAGGCCCGGTAACGGTTCTGAGGGCATGCTATGTAGTCATCAAAGCTGTTTTGATCCAGGTAGGCGCCAAGGTAACGGTTCACATGCGGGAGCAGGCTGTAGCATTGGGTAGGATCATCACTCGCCACGACCATACGGAAGCTGATCAAGTCATTAATGTTTTTAAAACTATTCATCGAGGTTTTTCGGGCTCGCGCCAGCCGGCGTAATTTCTGCCAGGTCTGCCAATAACCATTTACAACCAGATCAACCCGTCCGTCGATGCCCGCCTTCTCCATGAGAGAACCCAACTGCTCCATCATCTGGTTAATGAACCGGGTATCCAACCTAGGGTCGGCGTCAATCTGCGACCGGACATATTGGTAGGTTTCCGGTTCGGCAAAGGGAAAAGCCAGGTCCTCGATCCAGCATCGCCACCGGTAGCAATTTAAGATTCCCGCCAGTTTTCCATAAGCCCGTATCGCTTCGGTCGCCTTCTGGCGGCCCTTTTCAACCGGCATGTGTTCCAGGGTCATTAAGTTGTGACTCTTGTCGGCAAGTTTGACCAGGAATACACCTGGATCGCGGAATTGAGCAATTTTCCGCAAGGTTTCAATTTCGCGCGAGCGTCCATCCCGTGGATTGCTGATCTTGGTTACGCCGTCGACAATAAACGCCACCTCTTCTCCAAGCATGCCAGGAAAGGCGGATTTTATTTTTTCGAGTGATTCACCCCTGTCTTCAACACTATCATGCAGTAAGCCTGCAATAGTCCAGGCTTCGTTTTGCACCAGCTTGTCCAGAAAACCGCCCACCCAGACGCAGTGCGTATCGAAGTAAGGTTCACCACTCATCCGCAATTGACCGCCATGCAATTGCTTGCCAAGCCTATAAGCATGGGCGATAGCCTCGGTGCGGGGAACGAACTCACCCAGGTCGAATTCGCTGCTTATCTTTGGACGAATCTCGGTTATCGGCCTGATTTCTACCATCTGATGAACGCTCCAATACCCTGAAACAGGTGAGTGTTCTTACCGTGGACCATACGTGTCGACCAAACGCTCTTCGTTCCGGTCAGTTGCCGGAGCCGGTGTTGGGGATAATGCCGTAACCTGTTCGTAGAGTTCATCCGTCATATCGATATCCACAGACCGCAAGGCAGTTTCGAGATGGTCAAGGTTTCGGGCTCCAATTATGGGAGCAGTAACTGCCGGATTGGCCCCAACCCAGGCAATTGCAAGCGAAGCGGGATGGACACCAAGCTTCTCCGCAAAGGATTTGAGATTTTCGGCGGTCTTGTGCATCCATCCTTCCTGGTACCGGGTTTTATAGCGCAGACTGCGGATCAGTCGCCCTTGTTCAGGTTTGGTTCCGCCAGCATATTTTCCGGAAAGGAGACCGCCACCCAGAGGAGAATACGGAATGACACCCAGGTTTTCTGACTCAGCCATGGGTAAAATTTCGACCTCTGCTGTACGCTTTACCAGGTTGTACATCGGTTGGATCACAGAGAAGCGGGTCCAATTATGGATATCTGCTATCCCAAGGGATTTCATTATCTGCCAGGCTGCGTAATTGCTGGCTGCCGGATAAAGGATTTTTCCCATGCGGACCAGGTCATCCAAAGCCCGCAAGGTTTCTTCCATACCGGTATATTCGTCAAAACGGTGGATAAAGAACACATCGATACGGTCTGTATTTAAACGCCGCAAACTTGCATTAACCGAATTAAAAATATGATACCTGGAGGCACCGCGCGCATTTGGGTCCTGATCCATCGGGAAATATGCCTTGGAGGTAATGACAACTTCCTCGCGCTGGCCTTCAATTAACTTGCCAAGTATGCTTTCTGCACGCCCCGTTGAATACATATTTGCGCAATCAAAAAAATTGATGCCCGCGTCCCGGCAGCGCTTATACATTTGGGCTGACATTTCCTCATCGGCTTCGTCGCCGAAGGTCATGGTGCCGAAACATAGCTGCGATACCTTGACCCCGGTCTGCCCCAAGAATTTATATTCCATTCGAACCTCCTCAAGGATTGTGCTTTCTGAATTGTAATCGGAAACATCGATTTACCGAGTACCCACAGTAAGAATTGTTTCTAAAAGTGTTGCCAGGTGTTTTATTGTTTAGTAAATACCAACAAAATATCCATTGGATCGATTTTGATTAGCGTGTATTATTAAGACCGACCATTTATGTTCTTCGACCCGACATAAGTTTTTATTCGGGGTGTGCGACAAGCACCAGATTTGACAGGGTAGCTGCCTGCCCGCGGGTATGATGGATATCTCAATTCCGATCACACGAACCAAATTAATAATCCCTCGCCGGCGAGGAGAATTACTCTCAAGGCCACGATTGTTAAGTGTGCTTGAAGAGTCTATCGATAACCGCCTGATCATCGTTGCGGCGCCGGCCGGGTATGGAAAAACCTCCTTACTGGTTGACTTTGTGAATCAAACCTTGCAGCCTGTGTGTTGGCTGGCATTGGATGACCTGGACAAAGATCCTCAACGCTTTATTGCCCATTTCATTGCGTCCATGAATGCCGTCTTCCCTGAATTTGGTAAGAGCTGCATGCCAGCCTTGCAGGGAATGTCGCAGGCACGATTAAATCTGGATGCGCTGGTGTCTCTGGTTGTCAATGATATTTATGAAACCATAACCGAGCACTTCCTCTTCGTCCTGGATGACTACCATCTGGTAGAAGATACCCAGGATATCAACTATTTCATCAACCGGTTCCTGATGATGGTCGATGAAAACTGCCACATGGTCATCTCTTCCAGAAGGCTGCTTCCGCTTTCCGATATGCCCCTGCTGGTAGCCCGATCAACCGTGGGCGGATTGGGGTTCGAAGACCTGGCCTTCCGGATGGAAGAAATCCAATCCCTTTATCTGCAGAACCATCGCATCATCCTGAATGAGGCGGATGCTTCCAACCTGGCAGCGCTCACCGAAGGTTGGATCACAGGTCTGGTGCTCTCGACCGAAATTAAGAATGGGCGCGTGACCACACGTTTCCAGGCAAAACATGTGGCAGGCGTCAGCCTCTACGATTACCTAGCCCAGCAGGTTTTAGAGCATCAAACTGATGAGGTTAAGCTTTTCCTATTCCGATCTTCGCTATTGGACGAGTTCGATGTTGACAGGTGCGAAAAGGTGATTGGGGCTGCCCTCAATATGACTGCGGACTGGCAAATGCTAATGGATACAGTCCAGCGCAATAATCTATTTACCTTACCTGTGATCGAGGATCGGATCTGGCTGAGATACCATCATCTGTTCAGAGACTTTTTACAGGCACAGATGAGCCGGCTTTACCCGGATGAAACAAGATTAATCCTCTTTAAATTGGCTGAGTATTTCCAGGAACAATTGGATTGGGAGCGGGCTTATCAGGTCTGTGAACGGATTGGTGATAAAGAGTTGACCGCACGGTTGATCGAGCGAGCAGGTCAATTCATGATTACCCAGGGGCGGCTCCTGACAGTTCATGACTGGTTGGAGAAATTACCGACGTTATTGGTGGATGAATCCGCCATCATTTTATCCATCTACGGCGCGGTGATGATGATGCTGGGTGATCCAAAGGCTGGTATTCAGTTCACAGGCAAAGCTCTAGCTTTGTTGAAAGTGCGGCCTGACAATGAAATCGCAGTTATTACCCATGTGAGACGTTCTACCGCTTTCCGTTTGGCGGGAAACCTCCAGCAGGCATTGGAGGATGCAGAGGAAGCTATCCGTTTATCGGATGGGACCTCATTGAGTTCTCTTCTCGCTGGTGCCTACCACGCGAAAGGATCCGCCTTGTACCAATCGGGGAAACTGGTGGATGCCCTCGATTGGCTGCAAAAAGCCAGGGTCCTTTATCAAAACGCAGGCCATGAACAAGGCGCAACAAAAGTTGCCCTGGACATCGGCGGGGATTTGCAGTACCTGGGAAGATTCGCGGAAGCTGAGCAAACATATCTGGATGTCCTTGCGTATTATCAATCAACCGGGAATGTGGTTTGGCAGGCCAATTTACTCAATAACGTCGGGGTGGTTCATTTTTTGGTTGGCGAGTATGAGAAAGCTTTTTTCGAGTTTGAGCAGTCCATCCAATACGCCCGGTTGGGGGGATATCAACGCCTGGAAGCCTATGCCCTGACCAGTCTGGGAGACCTTTTCCGCGATTTGAAATCAATGCGGGAGGCTGAGGATGCCTACGCCAAGGCTGCTGAAATTGACCGGCAAATTGATGATCAATTCCTCCACTTTTATCTGCAGTACACCAATGCTGACCTCGCCCTGGGTCGAAAATCTATCCGGAAAGCTGAAGAAGCCCTTGAAGATGCAATGACTCTGGCGAGTGACGCGAACTCACCCTACCAGGTCAACCTTTGCGGATTGTTGCGAGGGAAAATTGCTTTTGAAAATAATGATTTTGAAACTGCCGTTTTTGAATTCGGCAAGGCGATGGAATTTTTTGCTCAGGAAGGCCATCATATTGAAGCAAACCGATGCAGAATCCTTTCGGCATTGGCAACCGCCGCATCTGGACAATTCACCTCGACCCGACACATCCTCGAAAACCTGTCACCCATTATCCAAAATCCAGAATTAACCCATTTATTGATGTCCGAAAGCAGAAGTATCGAAAAAGCATTAAATCAAAAATCGATTCCTGAAGATCTGTCAATGAAATTTTCAGGCCTTTTATCTCAGGTTTCGATTTTCGAACAAAAACTGCCTGGTATCCGAAAGCAGATCCGGCGCCAATCGCAGGTCGTAAGATTGGCTCCGCCAGAGCTGGTCTTCCTGACATTCGGCAAAATTCAAATCAAAATTGGCGATCATACAATTACCGGGGCCGAGTGGATGTCTCAAAATGCTCGGGATTTGCTGCTGCTCTTGCTTATGCACCCTGAGGGTTTGACCAAAGAAGAAATTGGTGAAATCTTCTGGCCAGATTCAACTCCCTCCGAGTTGAAGCTGCGCTTTAAAAATACGATCTACCGCTTGAGGCACGCAGCTGGCAAAGACGCAGTGTTATTTGAGGATGAACTCTACCTGTTTAACCGCGGGATGGATTATGAAGCCGACTATGAAAATTTCAATCAGCACCTGGCCGCTGCTCGACGTGCAGTAAAAATAAATGAGCGCATTAAGTATCTCACTTCGGCAGTGAAGCTTTATAAAGGTTATCTCCTGCCCGAACTGTCCGATCACTGGGTTACTGCAGAACGGGAACGTTATCATCAGATGGCAATGGATGCCATGATGCAGCTGGCAGAATTGCAGCTCCAGCAAGGCGAACTGGACCAGGTAATCACCACATCACAGCTCCTGCTCAATTTTGACCCGACTTATGAACCTATGGTCTGCCTTGTGATGCGGGCTCAATCAGCCAAGGGAAATACCAGCGGCGTTGTCCAGGCGTATGATGCATTGAAACAAATTCTCCGGGAAGAATTAGATGCCAAGCCTTCCCCGGGAACGGTTACATTATTTCATAACCTCACGCGCGAACGGCGGACGGTTAATCCAAAAGTTTAGAATTTGTGTCACAGGTCCTTTTTTCACGCAATTTGTTTATAATGGATTAGTGCATTTCTAAAATACTAATATCAAACCAATTTTCAACCAATTTTAAAAACCTACCTTATTGAAGCCACCTTTGAAGCCTACCCTTCGGTAAACTAATTCTATAACAAACTGAAAACACAAATTGAAAGGGAAATACAAAATGGCTAAATTATCCGCTTCCAAGGCTCGCATTATCCTCTTCGTTCTGACGGTTGCGATGTTCGTTATCGGCTCTGGTGCTCCTTCTGCTGGTGGTGGTGTAATCGAAAAAATCCAGATTTTCGGGATCGGTTTCTAATCATCCAGCCTAGATGATTTTACTTATTGGTGTCGCCGCCGGTCTCCTGGGGGGAACCCTCCGGGCGGCGGTAAACAAACGGTCCTATCAGCCGTACCCTTTGCGACTCGTATGGCTTGTATTTTTGGCAATAACCGCCCAGTGGTTAGCATTTTCATTTCCACTGACGCGGTCAAGCATACCTGAACTCGGTATCCGATTGATTTTGGTACTTTCACAACTTGCGCTCCTCATTTTCGTGGCAGCCAACATCCGAACCCCTGGTTTTTTGGTGCTGGGAACTGGCTTGCTGCTGAACCTGCTGGTAATCAGTTTGAATGGCGGATGGATGCCGATCAGTCCCGAAACCGTTGAATGGCTGGTGCCAGGTTCAGCAGACTCCTGGCAGGTGGGTGAACGGTTAGGCTACGGCAAGGATATCGTCCTACTGATAGAGGACACCACCCTTTGGTTCCTCTCGGACTTTATCCATACTCCCGCGGGCTGGTCGTATAAAGTCGCTTTTTCCATCGGCGACATCCTGATTGCCCTGGGTGCCTTCTGGCTTTTGTGGTCCATCGGTGGCAGAGAGCGCGTTTCAACCTTACAGGAGAATCAAAATGTCTCAAACAATCTTCGCCCGTCCGAATAACCGTCAGCAGGATGTCACTCGCGAATATGGCCGGATCCTTTCAGCAGCTGTGGTCAGCTCACAATTCCGCCAATTATTGCTCTCCAATCCAGGCATGGCAGTGTCCGTAGGTTTTGCCGGCGAGAAATTCCTGTTGGAAAACGAAGACCGCAATCGCCTGACCGCTATCCGCGCAACCTCTCTGGCCGATTTTGCCTCCCAGCTCAATGTCGCAATGAAATCTCCCCGAATGGGAATGTCAGCCATCGCCGCCGACTGAGAATTGTGCACACTGACATAATTTACATCCATTTATTGCGTTTTCTTTCATAACGAGATTAGGGTTTTAGGAATATTTACATGTTATCTGGTAGCTCTGGTTTATTAGGTGAATCACAGCGGACATCACGGCCGCTGTTTACTCCTTCAGTTGAACATTTGGTGGAGGTTGGCGAGACTTCCGAGCACCTGTTCAGCTACGAGGGGTCATCTAGTTTATTAAATCAACTGGCTGTGAAAGTAGTCGAAGTATTAAAAGTAAAGCAGTGCCAGATTTTGGTGCTGGCTCAAGGGGGCACTTTCAGGGTTCAGGCCTCCAGCGGACTGTACAAAACAGGTTCGCTGCGTCCCGCGGCTTCCCGCGATCATTATCGCACCCAGGATCTGTTACAGCGTGTCATCCTGGCGGATGAACCTACCTACATTGACCAGCATATTTCACCTCTAAATTACGAACAGCAGGCTGTCTTGAGGGTTTCCCCGAACGACAACCTTTTTTTATTTCCAATGCGGATCGATACCGAGCCGGTAGGCATCCTGGTATTAGGTTTTGATTCCCACACGCAGTTGAGCGACAGATTGACTCAGGTGTATTATTTCGCCGACCAGGCTGCCAAGATCCTTCACCGCGAAAGTTTACCCTTCTCGGATGAAGAGAGTATTGTTGAAATTGTTATGGCCCTTTCAAAGGCACTTGAAACCCGCGACCTCTCCACAGGCGAACACTGCCGGCAAATCACACGGTTAACCGAGCGCATCGCAATTGACCTGGGTTGTTCATTCCATGAAATTCAGGCAATTCGGCGGGCGGCTCTTCTACACGACATCGGAAAAATTGGTATACCGGACAGCATTTTGCACAAACCTGGTCTCCTCAATGACCGGGAATGGGCGGTCATGAAGCAGCATCCAGAAATTGGTGCCCGTATACTTCGGATGATCGCTGGCCTCTCGGACGTTGCCAGGCTTGTTTTGGCCCACCATGAACGCTATGACGGATCAGGATATCCCCTGGGTTTACAGGGCGATGAGATTCCGGTAGGAGCGCGGATTTTGGGTGTGGTCGATGCTTTTGGAGCCATGATAACCAATCGGGTATATCGGCCTGCCCGGTCCCTCTCTGATGCAGTGGACGAACTACAACGCTGTGCGGGAAAAGATTTCGATCCATTGGTCGTAAATAGTTTTGTGAAATTATTCGATCTGACATCTGTATGAACGGAAATTGAGGGTGACCTCCGTTCAACTTAATCATTACCCCGGGTTCATCGGCCAGGGGTAATGATTTTTTAACATAAAAACCCACCAGGCACCGCGAACCCCTGGTGGGAAGAAGAATTCAGGACCAACTACAGAGGGAATTCGATCAGGCAGCTGCCTTTTTCTGAGACAAAAGGCTCAACCGGACATCTGGCATTTCAGCAAAGACGATATAGAAAGCGGATGCAAACATCGCAAGGATATTGGTGACCAGGTATGGAATGTCTGCCACTTGAACGCCATTTACATTGTTCGAGGCATGCGGCATCAGCATCATTAAGCGGCTAATGATATTGAAACCTTGAGAAAAAGAAACTAAATACCACGGCCAACTCTCCGAAGACTTCTGAATTACGATTTTTACGATGGCGATGACAACCAGAATGGTTAATAAAACTGGCAGCCAGAACTGCTGGGTAGATGGCGAATAAGATTCCGCTGGAAATAATAACAGGGGAATAATTTGCAGGATGAGGAGAGCACTAACCACAGTGGGCTGAGAGATGGATTTTCGCAGCATGGATTACTCCGTGGAACGCAGGTAATTTACTTAGTACTTTGGGGGAATAAAAATTATCTAATTATCTTATAAATAAAATGTGTGTTTGTCAAGTGAGATAATCATATTGAAGAAATCTGATCGAAAAAAACCTCTTGACATTTTGACTGACATTTCCTATCATAAGCTATTGGTGGATAATGTTATTGCAGGAAAGACATTATCTATATTTCCACAACAAACGACAATATCAAATATCCTTTTGCTGTACCCTTTGATTTCAAGGAGGTGGAGTACCTGTATATAAAAATTCCGTTCGATGTTCTTTCTGTGGGTTAGGCTTGAGCAACCTTTCTACAGGCTAACATAAGGGGGATGCGACCAATTCAATAGTGTGTCCAAATTCGTTTTGTTTCCTAGGAGGAGAACATAATGCGATCGTTGAAAATATTCAGTCTGTTTATCATTGCTGCCATGCTACTGGCCTCTTGCGGCGGTGTTGGTGGCGCAAAGGAACTGAAGCTTGCCATTCTGGCACCTCTTTCAGGACCTGTGCCTACATTTGGCGTATCCACCCGCGATGGTGCTTTGCTGGCGATTGAGGAGTGGAATGCAAAGGGTGGTGTTCTGGGCTACACGATTGTCCCGATTGTTGAAGACAGCCAATGCACACCAGAACCTGCTGTAAACGCCATGAATAAAGTTGTAAATCAGGATGGTGTGAAATTCGTGGTCGGTGAAGTTTGCTCAAAGGCTACAATCCCGATCTCGGATATCGGCACGACGTCCAAAGTCATCGTAATCAGTGGTACCTCAACAGCCGAAGCCGTGACTGTCGATGCCAATGGTCTCACAAAACCCTACACCTTCCGCGCTTGCTTCATCGATGCCTTCCAGGGCATGGTTGGCGCTAAGTTCGCCACCGAAACCCTCGGCGCGAAAACAGCCTTCATCATGCTCGATCAGGCCAACGACTATGTGAAGGGTCTGGCAGAAGAGTTCGAGAAGAACTTCACAGCCATGGGCGGAACGATCGTTGGCAAGGAAAGCTATACTGCCAAGGATACCGATTTCTCAACCATCCTCGCGAAGGTTGCTGAAGCCAACCCGGATGTGATTTATCTGCCGGATTACTACAACATTGTCAACCTGGCCACCAAACAGGCTAAGGAAAAGGGTATCACCGCTCCGTTCATCGGTGGTGATGGCTGGGATTCCGCCGACCTTGATCTGGCTGCCGCAGCTGGCGGTTACTTCACCAACCACTACTCCCCCGATGATCCTCGTCCCGAGGTCGTGAACTTCCTGGCTGCTTATGGCGCCAAGTACAAGGACGACGCCGGCAATGCCAAGGTACCGGATGCCCTCGCGACTCTGGCCTATGATGCGACCAACATGCTGTTGACCGCGATCGAAAAAGCCAACTCTGTCGAAGATGTGGATGCCGTGAAGGCTGCGCTTGAAGCCATCGATTTCAACGCCGTTTCCGGTCACATTACCCTGGATGCGAAACACAACCCGATTAAATCGGCTGCCATCCTGTCGGTTTCACCTGAAGGCGTAAAATTTGAAACCAGCGTTGCGCCGTAAATTCGCGTAAAGCACGACTAATGATTGGGGGGTAACCGCCTGGTTACCCTCCAATTTCCTTTAATCCTTCAACAGGAGGTGTCCATCCGATGCAACAAGTAAGCACCCCCTCCCAAACCCCAATCCCTCAGACCAAGATAAGACCTCCATTGGCCTGGGTCGGGCAATTGTTTTTCATTGCTTTGGGGTTGCTTGTTGTTTATATTTTAGGCAGCAACCTGGTTAAAGACCCGAGTCTTTTTTCTCAGATTTTTATCAGTGGTCTGCAACTTGGTTTTGTGTATGCGATGATTGCCCTGGGTTATACAATGGTCTACGGCATCGTCAAGTTGATCAACTTTGCCCACGGCGATGTATTCATGGTCGGGGCCTTTGTTAGCTACTTTGCTGTTTCAATTTTTAATTTGCACCAATGGCCGATGGTTGTCTTCCCGGGTATTTCGCAGGGAGTTTCGGTCGTAATCGGGTCAATCACGGTGATCCTGCTTTCGATGTTGGTCTGCACCTTGCTAGCAGTAACAATCGAACGGGTTGCTTATAAACCGCTGCGCGATGCTCCGCGCATTGCGGCCCTGATTACCGCCATTGGAGTTTCATTCTTTTTGGAATATTTCGGGGCGTTGAACTTTGTTTTCTCGCCGCGTTTTATCCCCTATGACCGCCCCTTCGAAGTAATTTCCTGGTACATCAAAGGCGGTATCCATCGCGTGGTACCTGGACAGGCACCTCCTGAAGGGTCCGTAACTTTTTCCAGCATCCTCGTCATTATCATGTTAGCCTCGATTCTGGTTCAGATTTTCCTGCAATTCCTGGTGAAACGCACCAAAATTGGGATCGCCATGCGGGCTGCATCCTTTGACAAGCCCGCTGCCCGATTAATGGGGATCGATGTCGACTCGGTAATTTCCTTTACCTTCGCCATCGGCGCTGCCTTTGCTGGACTGGGAGGTGTGCTTTACGCCATCGCTTACAGCTCGATCTGGTCCCAGTTGGGCATCCTGCCAGGCTTGAAGGCTTTCATTGCCGCAGTGATGGGCGGTATCGGGAGCATCCCGGGTGCATTTGTGGGGGCGTTAATCATGGGTCAAGCTGAGTCCATGACAGCTGGATACATCTCAACTCCGATGCGCGATGCCGTTGCTTTTACCATCCTGATCATCGTTCTCCTGATCAAGCCTACCGGTATTTTCGGCGAGCCCGAAAAAGAGAAAGCATAGGAGCTTGCCATGGAATTCGGATTTTTAATCGGATCAATTGTTAAAATTATCGCTCTGCTGGCATACATTTACGGCATTTTGTGGGTGATGAACCAGCCGAGCCGATGGGTGAAAATTGGCGGATTGGTCGTAGCCTTTGGAATTGTTCAACTGGCTTTGACAAAATTCGGCGGTTTTCAACTGCTGACCAACTTTGACAGCGGGCTTCTGTTCCAGGCCTGCGCCATGACAATGGTTGCTTTGGGACTTAACCTGATCTACGGTTTCAATGGCCAATTCAGCCTTGGACAATGGGGTTTCTATGGAATTGGCGCATATACCGCTGCCGACATCACCTATCGGTGGGTCAATGGGGATGCCCGTGGATTGGTTGTAGTGGGTGTGGGCACCATTCTGGGCGGCGCAGCCTTAATTGGGATCGGTAAATTGATCAAAATGAAGCGGGGAATCCCCATTCTTTCGCAATTTACCCTGTACCTGATAGGCGCGATCGCAGCCGGTGCCGCGGCGGTCTTAATCGGGAAGCTGCTATTCCCGGTCTTCCAACCACTGTTAGGTACGAACCTCGAGCCGGGCGTTCTGGCAAAAGGCATCCCACTGCAGATCATGTTCTTCCTTGCGGTGATTTTTGCGGGTATTTTCGCCGCCGAAGTCAGCTTCCTCTTTGGTCTTCCAGTGCTGACGCTTGGATCTGATTACTTCGGTATCGCTACCCTTGGCTTCACAATTGTGGTTAATGTTTTGATGGTTAACTCGGATACCATCCTGCCATTCCCTGAGATGAAGGGAGGGCGCGGAATGGTCGGAATTCCGAAACTAACGACCTGGTTTTGGGCTTTCTTTTTCATGATCCTGGTGATTATCATCATGCGCAATATCCTCCGCTCCAGCACCGGACGCGCAATTATTTCTGTGCGTGAGGACGAGACTGCGGCGAAGGCCATGGGTATTGACATTGCGGGCTCAAAACTGATGGCTTTTGTAATCGGCTCGCTGTTTGCCGGGGTAGGAGGTGCGATCTATGCCCATTTTATTGGGTTCCTCTCCCCAGGCTCGTTTGACTTCCTGGTAAGTTTCAATCCGCTTATCATCGTCGTATTCGGCGGTTTGGGCAGCATGACAGGGACGATTGCCGCCTCATTCGGGTGGATGTTCTTCCTGGAGGGCTTGCTGCGTGTGCTTCTGGGGCAGATGGGCACAGAAGCGCCTACCTGGCGTTATGTGCTATACCCGATTACGCTTTTACTGCTGATGCTGATCCGTCCGCAGGGGCTGCTGGGAACGGTTGAGTGGGGTTTCTTGAAGGCCAAGGAGGTTTTGACTCGTCAAAAGCCAACTCCCGTTCCAACCGACACACCGGTGACACAGGCTTAGGGAGAAAAACATGGATACTACTGCAACCACTCCCGAAATGATCCTGGATGTTAAAGACCTAACCAAGTATTTTGGTGGCCTTGGTGCTGTGCAAAATTTTTCCCTGCAGCTCAAGAAAGGGGATCTAAATGGCTTGATTGGGCCGAACGGTGCGGGAAAGACAACTGCGTTTAACCTGATTACCGGCATTTACGTCCCCACCAGCGGTTCGATTTCATTCAATGGGCAAAATCTCGCCGGGCTCGAACCGTTCGAGATTACCCGTCTGGGGATAGCCCGTACTTTTCAAAATATCCGTCTATTTTCCAATCTGTCGGTTTTGGACAATGTGCGCATTGCGTATCATCCGCACGCCGGATACAGTCTGACCGACAGTGTCCTGAGGACGAAGAAGTACTATGAAAAGGAAGACGAATTAACAGACCAGGCACTCGATTTCCTGGCGATCTTCGGCTTGGAGGGCATTCAGAACGAAACCGCCAAGAATCTACCCTATGGACAGCAGCGGCGGGTTGAAATTGCCCGGGCACTGGCTGCCAATCCGCGGCTGCTGCTCCTGGATGAGCCGGCAGCAGGCATGAATCCCAAGGAAATTATCGAATTGATGGATTTGATCCATTTCATCCACGATCGCTTCGATTTGACCATCCTGCTGATCGAGCATCAGATGCGGGTTGTCATGGGAATTTGCCGTTACATTACGGTCATGGATTTTGGGCAGGTGATCGCCAGGGGAAATCCCAAGGAAATCCAGGAAAACCAGCGGGTCATCGAGGCTTACCTGGGGAAAGGAGCCGGTCATGCTGCTTGATGTTCATGATTTGAATGTGTATTACGGGGCTATCCATGCGCTGCATGGCGTGTCATTTAACGTCAACCAGGGGGAGATCGTAACTTTGATCGGCGCGAACGGCGCGGGAAAATCTACCACGCTGCGCACGATCTCTGGATTACTACGCTCCCGCAGCGGATACGTAAAGTTCAAAGATCAGGATATTTCCATGACGCCTGCACAGCAGATTGTTCGGGCAGGTATCAGCCATGTGCCTGAAGGCCGAAAGATCTTTGCCCCTCTCACGGTCAAGGAAAACCTGATCATGGGTGCTTACACGGTGAAGGACCAGGGCGAAATTCAGCGCTCGATGGATCGGGTATTTACCAGCTTCCCGCGCTTGAAAGAACGCATCAATCAGTTGGGCGGGACGCTCTCCGGCGGCGAGCAGCAAATGCTGGCTACCGGGCGCGGAATGATGTGCAGGCCGGATTTGTTGATGATGGATGAGCCATCCATGGGCTTGAGCCCGATCCTGGTCGAGGAAATCTTCTCGATTATCAAAGAGATTAATGCTTCCGGAACCAGCATTCTGCTGGTTGAGCAGAACGCCCAAATGGCGCTTTCGATCTCGAACCGGGCATACGTGCTAGAAACCGGAAGGATTGTCCTCTCAGGCACGGCAAAGGAAATTTCTGAGAATCCGCAGGTCAAAGCTGCCTACCTGGGGATTTGAACTGAAACTGTAGATTGCACTAAAGCGAGGACACCAGAAGGTGTCCTCGCTCTCTTTTATGGTTAATCATAGATGCTCAGGTTGACCTGTAAGCCGCATTCTGTCTTCGCCAGGGTATCCGCGAACGGACGGTCTGGCGAAGGACGGTCATCTCTCTAGGCTGACTGTTACCAGGCAGCTCGTGCAGCCTACCCGGGATTCAAATGGAACGGGCAGTTCCTTATCCCTGCTTGACCTTGCTCCCGGCGGGGGTTGCCCAGCCGCTGCATTACTGCAGTCGCTGGTGGTCTCTTACACCACCATTTCACCCTTGCCGCACCAGGTTCCAAAGAACCAGGAACAGCGGTTTGTTTCTGTGGCCCGATCCCGCAAGTTGCCTCGCCCCGGAGTTTCTCCGGCACCGCGCCCTGTGGAGTGCGGACTTTCCTCGATCCTGCAAACAGGACCGCGACCGTCCGGCCAACCTGAGCACCATCGATCATACCTTGTTCGCTCTTTTCCGTCAATTTGTGAAAATTCAGATGATTGAGGGAGTTGGATGTATAATTTCCCAAGTCTGTATACCTGAATGGGGAGGAACTTAATGCGAACACCGTTGGTTGCTGGTAACTGGAAAATGAACAAGACCGTGGAAGAGGCACGCAGTTTGGTGGCAGAAATGCTGCCCGGCCTGCAGGAAGTCAAATCTGTAGAGCAGGTGCTGTGCCCGCCCTTTATGAGTTTGATGCCGGTCTCAGCCATGCTGGTCGGCACCGAGATTGGCCTTGGCGCTCAGAATTTGCATTGGGAGAAATCCGGCGCTTTTACTGGAGAAGTATCCGCGGCAATGATCCGGGAATTCTGCAGCTATGTGATCATCGGCCATTCTGAACGTCGTACGTATTTTGGGGAGACGGATGCGACGGTCAATAAACGGTTGAATGCGGCACTTGCGAATGGGCTGATCGCAATCGTTTGCATCGGCGAGACCCTGGCAGAGAATGAAGCTGGTAAGACTGGGGCCGTTCTGGAGCGTCAGCTGCGAGATGGATTAAAAGATATTCCGGTGGAGCAGCTGGACAGGTTGGTCATTGCCTACGAACCTGTCTGGGCGATCGGTACCGGGCGTGCAGCCACTGGCATGGACGCCAATCGAATTGTGGCAGCTACCATAAGACCTGTTCTGCGCGACTTATTTGGCACACGCGGGGCAGCGGAAATGCGCATATTGTACGGCGGGTCTGTCACCGGTGCTAATGCCTCCGAGTTCTTTTCCCAACCTGAAATCGATGGCGCATTGGTAGGCGGCGCGAGTCTTAAACCGGCGGATTTCGTATCGATTGTTCGAGCCGCAGCGGTTTGAGCCGTCCCCTGTTTGACGGTTTCCTGTTTTTTGCCGGCAGTCTGGTGATTTTCATCACGGTACAACGGTGGTTGTACCGTGAATTGCAGGCAATTTTCCTTCTGATCACACGCCAGGCGAATACTGCCCTCGGGATTTTCTCACTGCTTTTATTTCCCGGGGTATTCCTGCATGAGTTGAGCCATTTTGTCATGGCGAAAATTCTTTTGGTGCGGACCGGCCGTTTTTCTCTTATCCCAAAAGCGCTTGCGAATGGCAAAATTCGCATGGGCTATGTCGAGACGGCGGCAACCGATCCGATCCGTGACACCCTGATTGGCGCAGCACCATTGATTAGCGGTGTGGCAGTGGTAACCATACTCGGCATGAAACCTTTAGGCATCCTTCCGCTTACCGAATTGCTATTTTCTGGGTCTTGGGGCAATTTCTGGCCAGAGGTTATGCAGCTGCCGGCAAGGCCGGATTTCTGGTTATGGTTCTATCTTGTTTTTGCGGTCAGCAGTACCATGCTGCCGTCATCCGCGGACCGGCGTGCCTGGTGGTCAATAGGGCTGTTTGTGCTCCTGGCGTTTGCACTGGCAATTATCCCGGGTACGAGCGCCTGGATGCTAGAAAACCTGGCTCCGCTGGTTACACGGGGACTGAGGGCGCTGGCAGTCGTCTTCGCTGCCAGCGGGTTAATCCACCTTGTCCTGGTTCTTCCAGCAATATTGATTCGCATAGTCATATCCAGAATGACTGGATTGCGTGTAGTTTAGAGCGTTTACCTCTCTGCAAGGTTTTCCAGAGGATGGTAAAATACTTCCATCCCAAATTGACGGTAGAAATGAAATGCTGATAGATAATTGGGGTCGGAAAATTACATATCTGCGAATATCGGTAACCGACCGTTGTAATTTCCGTTGTGTGTATTGTATGCCGCCCGAAGGATTGGTTTGGCAGCCCCACAACGCGATATTAACCTACGAAGAGATCACCGAGGTAGCCAGAGCTGCCGCATTACAGGGGGTCAGGCAAATCCGCTTGACCGGTGGCGAACCATTGGTTCGGGCGGACCTGCCTGTACTGGTGCGGATGCTGGCTGGTATCCCCGGTATCGAAGATATCAGTCTGACGACAAACGCAACTTTGCTTGAACGTTTTGCGCTCGATTTGGCTGAGGCAGGTTTGACCCGCGTCAATGTCAGCCTGGACACATTGGATCCAGCGAAATTTAGCCGGATTTCACGCGGTGGCTCATTGGAAAAGGTGTTGGCAGGCATCAAAGCTGCTGAAGAAGCCAGGCTAATGCCGATCAAAATAAACGCTGTTGCCATGCGGGGGATCAATGACGACGAATTCCTGGCATTAGCAGGCTTAACCATTGATCATCCGTGGCACATCCGCTTTATCGAGTTGATGCCGATCGGCAACCAGATCCCCTGGGGTCCAGATTTCCCGACTCCCCAGGACGCATTTATTACCATCCAGGAAATATTCGAACGATTAGAACCTCTTGGTTTGGTCCAGGAAGCTGGCGAAACGGGCAGCGGTCCCGCCATCGAATACCGCATTCCGGGTGGAAATGGAAAAATCGGGTTTATTTCGCCGTTGAGCGAGCACCAGTTCTGTCAACGCTGCAATCGGCTGCGCCTGACCGCGGATGGGTTCCTGAGACCCTGCCTGATGAGCAACCTCGAAATCCCGGTCTTAAATGCGTTAAGGGCGGGCGAACCGGTTCTTCCGCTTCTTCAACAGGCAGTAGAGATGAAACCCGAAGGCCATAAATTGGCCACCGAGGCAGCCCCCAACGGCCGGCGGATGATCCAAATTGGCGGCTAGGAATTATTGTTCACAATAAAAAAGAACGAGGCAGATTTTTCTGCCTCGTAAAATTTTTAGCCAGTACCGAATTGGCGATCGCCAGCATCCCCCAGCCCCGGGACAATATAGCCCACTTCGTTCAGGTGATCATCCACCGCAGCCAGGTAAATCGGCACATCCGGGTGGTGTGCCTGCATAGCAGCAATTCCCTCCGGCGAGCCAATTAAACCTACGAATTTAATTTTCTTGACACCCCAATTCTTTAGAATATCTACCGTGGCAACCGCGGAGCCGCCGGTAGCAAGCATCGGATCAAGAATCAAGCAGACCGAGACGGTTGGTTCGGTGGGAAGTTTATTGTAATACTGGACGGGTTTGAGCGTTTTTTCGTCCCGGTAAATGCCAATGTGCCAGACTTCTGCGGAAGGCATCAATTCCCAGATACCTTCTACCATCCCGAGACCTGCCCTTAATATTGGCACCAGACCAATTTTCTCTTCCAGCTCAACAGCAGGCGCTGTGGCTAAGGGAGTCTGTACCGTAACAGGGGAGATTTTTAAATCTGCCGTGGCTTCGTACGCCAGCAAGCCAGTAATTTCACGTACAAGTTCGCGGAATTTTTTAGGTTCTGTAGAGGCTGTTCGTAATTTGCCAAGTTTATGGGCAATCAGGGGGTGTTGAGATACGTAGACCTGATTCATACGGGCTCCTTACCTGAGGATTTCAGGTATTATAGTACAAATGCGCCAGAGAATACGTGTATAATCGTGACCATGAGCGAAACACCCAGCCGATTGATCACCCCCGACGCTCGCCCTGATGACCGCCTGGACCAGGCGCTTAGACCGAAGGTTTTAAACGATGTAATCGGTCAGGATCAGGTTAAAGAAAATCTTTCGATCCTTATCGCAGCTGCCCAAAAACGCCAGGAACCGCTGGACCACGTGCTGTTTTATGGACCTCCAGGGTTGGGAAAAACAACATTTTCCCATGTACTGGCAAATGAAATGGGCGTAGCCATTAAGATTACGGCTGGTCCGGCTGTTGAACGTGCCGGAGACCTGGCTGCAATTCTGACGAACCTGCATGCGGGTGACGTTTTGTTTATCGATGAAATCCACCGCTTAGGCCGGGCCGTAGAAGAAGTACTCTACCCGGCAATGGAGGATTTTGCGCTTGATATCGTGATTGGTAAAGGGCCATCCGCCCGCTCGATTCGACTTAAATTACCCCGGTTTACGGTTATCGGCGCAACGACGCGGCTAGCGCTGGTGAGTTCACCCTTACGAGCCCGGTTCGGTGCCGTCTACCGCCTGGACTATTATGACCTGCCTGCCATGACTACCATTGTGAACCGCGCAGCCAGGCTTCTGGCTGTGGGCACCGATCCCAGCGGGATTGATGAGGTGGCACGGCGGGCTCGCGGCACCCCTCGCGTTGCTTTGCGCCTGCTGCGCCGCGTACGCGATTTTGCTCAAGTTCGAGCAGGAGGGATCATAACCAGCGAGGTTGCCAGGGAAGCACTCAACCTGCTGAATGTGGATCCGTTGGGGCTGGATGAGGTTGACCGACGGGTGTTGGTGACGATTATTGAAAAATACAACGGTGGCCCGGTTGGGCTGAACACAATCGCTGCATCAATCGGCGAGGAACCCGACACAATCATGGATGTGGTCGAACCGTATCTGCTGCAGCTGGGGTTTTTGGATCGCACTCCGCAGGGGCGCGTGGCAACCCGGCGCGCCTTCGAACACCTCGGGATACGATATTCTGAAGAGACTCAGCAGCCGCGCCTGATCTGAAGATTTCTTTATCAACATTTACACCGGGTTATAAGCATGGAATCCGGCATTTTTCCTTGATTTAATAAACTATGAAAACATCCGATTTTGACTATCACCTCCCTCGCGAACGAATTGCCCAGACGCCATTAGAGCCGCGCCACTCTTCGCGTTTGCTGGTGCTCGACCGCAGTAAACCAGCGCTGCAACACACCACTTTCTGGCAGGTTGGTGATTATTTGCGGTCAGGCGACCTTTTGGTGATAAACCAAACAAGGGTTATTCCCGCCAGAATATTTGCCCATAAAGTCACTGGCGGAAAAGTAGAACTGCTGTTGTTGCGCAGGGTGGATTTGGTGACCTGGGAAGCATTGGTCGGCGGAAAAAGAATCAAGAATGGCAGCAGCCTGACCTTGATGGATGGACCCCGGGTTGAGGTGGTTGGCGAGCTCGAAGGATCCAGACGTTTGATCCGCTTTGAGGAACCCGTAGAACCTTACCTGGTCAGGGCAGGGCAGATGCCCTTGCCGCCGTACATCCATGAGCGATTGGAGGATCCGGAACGCTACCAGACGGTATATGCGCGGGAAAATGGATCCGCTGCTGCGCCGACAGCTGGGCTGCATTTTACGCCAGAATTAATGCAGCATTTGGAGCAAATCGGTGTCCAGTTTGCGCGAGTAACGCTGCACGTCGGGCTTGACACTTTCGCGCCAGTGATCGAGGATGACCCGCTCGAGCATCAAATTCATACAGAATGGTGTGAGCTCTCCCAGGATACTGCAGACCGAATTAACCAGACAAAAATTACGGGAGGGCGTGTTATTGCAGTTGGTACCACCTCCGTGCGTACGCTTGAGAGTGCCGCCAGGACTGCTGAGGGTGGGCAAGTTGTGGGCAGGTATTCCGGGCCTACGGATTTATTTATTCTGCCCGGGTACACATTCCAGGTGGCAGACGCAATCATCACCAATTTCCATCTCCCCAAATCGACACTGCTGATGCTGGTCAGTGCTTTCGCCGGGCGCGAGCGTGTTCTGGCCGCGTACCAGGAGGCTGTCCGGCTGGACTACCGGTTTTACTCCTTTGGGGATGCCATGCTGCTGGTTTGACGGACGTCGATATTTGAAATATAAGCGTCCGCTTTGGTACAATCAATCCTTGGATACACAAATACTACTTGGAAAGGAATATCAATGGCCAAACAGTGGAGTAAGCAACCCGATTTTGCACTGGATCTGAAGAAAAAATACACCGCAACTTTTACAACGGATAAAGGTGACATTGTCATAAGACTGTTTGCAGACAAAGTTCCAACAACTGTAAACAATTTCGTTTTTCTCGCGCGGGAAGGCTTTTACGACGGCACCATTTTTCACCGGGTAATTAATAATTTCATGGCCCAGGGCGGTGATCCGACCGGTACCGGCCGCGGCGGTCCGGGATATCAATTTAAGGATGAGTTCCATAAAGATTTACGACACAGCAAACCCGGGATTCTTTCAATGGCGAACGCTGGTGCTAATACCAATGGGTCCCAGTTCTTTATCACGCATGTGCCCACGCCGCATTTGGACAACCGCCATTCCGTTTTCGGTGAGGTAATTGATGGTATGGACGTCGTTTTTGCAATTCCGGAGCGCGATCCAATGCGGTCTGGCAGCCCGGCAGGGAAATTGCTTAAAGTCACTATTACCGAAAGCGAATAATGTTAAACACAAACCCTATGCCGGACAGCAGGCAGGGTGGAATGAATACGATCAATAACTCCTCCCAGAAATGGGAGGAGTTGGATGAGAGAATTATTGCCTGCCGGCTTTGCCCAAGGTTGGTCGCCTGGCGGGAAGAAGTTGCCAGGGTTAAGCGGCGGGCTTTCCGGGAATGGGATTACTGGGGAAAACCGGTAACCGGTTTTGGAGATCCTAACGCCAGTATCCTGGTTGTTGGATTGGCGCCCGGTGCTCATGGCTCCAACCGAACAGGCCGCATGTTTACCGGGGATTCTTCAGGAGAGTTTCTTTACGCCGCACTTCACAGAGTCGGGCTGGCTAACCAACCCACAACAACCGACCGCGGCGATGGGCTGAGGTTAAAGGATATTTTTATCACAGCCATCTGCCGCTGTGTTCCTCCGGATAACAAACCGACACCTGAGGAAATTCGAACCTGCCAGCCATTCCTTGAGGAAGAGATGGCACTATTAACCGGCTTTAAAGGTGTTGTTGCCCTGGGCAGCCTGGCTTTTCAACAGGTTATCTCGATCCTCCGTCAAAAAGGGATCAGAATCGATAAATTGGAGTTCGCCCACAACGCATTCTTTGGCTTTGGAGAGGATCAGCCCTGGCTGTTGGCATCCTACCATCCTAGCCGGCAGAATACGCAGACAGGCCGTTTGACACAAGAGATGTTTGATGCTGTTTGGAAGCGGGCAATTGATCTGGTAAATAATTAGAACTCCCCGGGATAACCCACCAATTCAGAAGGAATACAAAATGCGGCCATTGCGATTTCTCGGTTTTGTTCTCATCCTGGTCTTGCTGGTGGTGCTGCTGGGACCGTTGGTCATCCCTGTCCCACCGTTGATGGACACCGTTCCAGAAGAGCAGCTGGCTGACGATGACAGCCAGTTTATTGAAGTTGATTCAATCCTGGTGCATTACAAGGTCCACGGATCGGGCGAGCCGGTAATGCTGTTGATGCATGGGTTTGGCTCAAGCACATACACCTGGGCAGACGTAATACAGCCTCTGGCAGAACACGGCACCGTAATTGCCTACGATCGACCAGCCTTCGGACTGACGGAAAGGCCCATTCCGGGGGAGTGGGTCGGTGAAAGCCCCTATTCCAACGAGTCACAGGTAGAAATGGCAGTTGGTTTGATGGATGCTCTGGGGATTGAGAAGGCTATTCTGGTCGGTCACTCGGCAGGCGGTACAATTGCTATTCAAACTGCCCTGGCTTACCCGCAGCGCGTTAGCGGGCTGGTACTCGTCGATGCCGCTTTGTACGGCTCGCGCGGTATCCCGGACGCGCTCCGGTTCCTGGTAAATACCCCTCAATTAAAGCGGCTTGGACCGTTTTTTGCCCGGTCTCTGGCAGGCAAGGAAGGTGATGCTTTCCTTGAAGCTGCCTGGTATGACTTTACAAAATTTTCCGAGGAAGATAAAGCGGCCTACCGCAAGCCGCTCCAGGCTGAAAATTGGGATATTGCTCTGTGGGAGTTGACAAAAGCCAACCGCAACGTTGACCTAACGCCGAGACTGGTTGAGATATCGCAGCCTGTTCTGGTTGTTACTGGCGCTAATGACCGTATCATTATGCCGGAGTTGAGTGAACAATTGGCAGCGGACATTCCCAATGCTCAATATGAAAGCTTCCCTCTATGCGGGCATGTACCACAGGAGGAATGCCCCCAGGTATTCCTGACAGCAGTTCTAAATTTTATCGAGACTTATTAGCCCGTTGATTGGTTTATAATCCGCAAACAATTGCGCATAGCCGTATAATTATCAATAAAAGAGGAACGAGATTGTTCTCGCTCCTCTTCAGGCGGTCATAAATGGAATTAACCGCGGCGGATTGCGCTCCAACCGGCATATGCTGCAGTGTCGCCCAATTCGGCTTCGATACGCAAAAGCTGGTTGTACTTGGCCACACGGTCTGACCGGGCAGGGGCACCTGTTTTGATCTGGCCAGTGTTCAGAGCAACAGCCAGGTCAGCTATAGTCGCGTCCTCGGTCTCACCGGATCGGTGCGAGGTCACGGCACGCCAGCCAGCCCGATGACAGGTTTCAACCGCTTCAATGGTCTCGGTCAAGGAGCCGATCTGGTTTACTTTGACCAACAGCGCATTGCAGGCTTTTTCCTGGATAGCGCGGCGTACGCGGGCCGGGTTGGTCACCAGCAGATCGTCCCCGACCAGCTGGATGCGGTCGCCAACCTTGGCAGTGATGTTCTTCCAACCTTCCCAATCGTCCTCAGCCAGTCCATCCTCAATCGAAACGAGCGGGTACTGGTTCACCCAGTTGATCCAGAAATCGACCATCTCATCGCTAGACAACTTGCGGCCTTCCTTGCGCAAATTGTAGGTCCGGGTTTCGGGCTCGTAGAACTCGGAAGCAGCCGGGTCCAGTGCGATACAGACCTGCTCTCCGGCCTTGTATCCGGCTTTTTCGATGGCTTCTAGGATGACCTCGACAGCTTCATTATTGGCTTTCAAAGGAGGTGCATACCCGCCCTCGTCGCCTACCAGAGTGGGGTATCCGCGAGACTTGAGCACACTTTTAAGCGCATGATAAATTTCAGCGCCCCAGCGTAAGCCTTCGCTGAAGGATGGTGCGCCTAACGGCATGACCATGAATTCCTGTGCATCGGTTGACTGCCAGGCAGTGTGGGCGCCGCCATTGAGAATGTTCATCATCGGAACCGGCAGTACATGGGCGTAAACCCCACCGATGTACCTGTAAAGAGGCAGGCTCAGGGCGTTGGCTGCTGCTTTGGCTATTGCCAAACTGGTGCCAAGGATGGCGTTTGCGCCGAGTTTTGATTTGTTCGGTGTGCTGTCAAGCTCCAACAGAGCCATGTCTATGGCCTTTTGTTCGACTGCATCCCAACCGATCAAAGCGTCGGCGATTTCAGTATTGACGTTCTCTACAGCCTTCAGGACGCCTTTTCCTAGATAGCGGGATTTATCACCATCCCGCATTTCCAACGCTTCGTGGGTGCCTGTGGAGGCTCCTGAGGGCACTGCGGCACGCCCCCAACTGCCGTCACTTAATATAACCTCGACCTCAACGGTCGGGTTCCCGCGAGAATCCAATACTTCCTGCCCGAAAATTGACTCAATTGTGGTATCCATTCATCCCTCTTTTTTTTGGTGAGATCCAGCGGTTATCCGCCTGGTTATTTTTTGGTTGAGTACCTCAAGTATAACCGTTTTTCCCTGCGCGGTGAGGTTATTGTGAACGCAGGCACAATCAAATAGTTTTATCTTTGCCCTGGTTCTGGTTTTTCTGCAGGGGTGTCGTTTTAATCCCTGCGCGGTCGCATGCGGCCTGCAGGAATGCCTTGAAAAGGGGATGCGGACGGTTTGGGCGGGAGAGAAATTCCGGATGGAATTGGGTACCAACCATGTAGGGATGGTCAGCCAGTTCGACGATTTCAACCAGGCGGCCATCCGGTGATAACCCGGCAAAAACCAGGCCAGCATCGCCGAGACGCTCACGGTAGGAGTTGTTAAACTCAAAACGGTGGCGATGCCGCTCCTGCACCTGATCAGCCTGGTATGCATCGCGGGAGATTGACCCGGGTTGAAGATTGCAGGCGTAGAGGCCCAGGCGCATCGTACCGCCCATGTCCGTTATATCCTGTTGATCGGGCATCAGGTCAATCACCGGGTGAGCTGTAGTCCGGTCAAATTCGGTAGAGTTTGCACTCTCGTCTCCAAGTGTGTGCCGGGCAAATTCGACAACCATCACCTGCATACCAAGACATAAGCCGAAGTATGGAATCTTGCCGGTGCGGGCAATCTGAGCAGCTTTTATTTTGCCTTCAATGCCGCGCCCACCGAAACCCCCGGGCACTAAAATCCCATCCGCAGCCTCCACGATATCCTGGAACTTGCCGCGCTCCAGCTCGGAAGCATGCACCCAGTCGATCTGGACGTCAACGCCAAGGTGCAGCGCAGCATGTTTCAAGGCTTCTCTTACACTCATATAGGCATCATGAAGCTCGACGTATTTACCCACCAGGGCCACGCGAACGCTAGGACGAGGTTTTTCAACCTGAGCTACCAGGTGTTTCCATTCGGTCCAATCCGGTTTCTTGCGGGCATTAAGGCCGAGTTTTTCAAGGATGTAATCCGCGACGCCTTTTTCTTCGAGGAGCAGCGGCACGGAGTAAAGGTTGGAGGCAGTAACCATTGGGACAACTGCGCGCTTATCAACATCGCAAAACAACGCAATCTTATCGATGATAGATTTGTCGACCGGGTAATCAGAACGAGCTACCACCATATCCGGATTAATACCGATTGAGCGAAGCTCTGCAACCGAATGTTGGGTGGGCTTGGTTTTGAGTTCGCCGGTAGCGCCGATGTAAGGCAGCCAGGTGACATGGATGTAGAAAGTGTTCTCGCGCCCAAGGTCTCCCCGAAGTTGGCGCAGCGACTCTAGGAATGGCAGGCTTTCTATATCACCGACCGTACCACCAACTTCTACCAGGACAATTTCGGCACCGGTTGCTTTGGCTACCGCGGTAATTCGTTTCTTGATTTCATTGGTGATGTGTGGAATCACCTGGATTGTGCCCCCCAGATAATCTCCGCGGCGTTCCTTGCCAATCACCTCTGCATACACCTGCCCCGTGGTCATGTTGCAAACCCGGTTCAGACGGATATCGATGAAGCGCTCATAGTGTCCTAGGTCCAGGTCCGTTTCGGCACCGTCATCCAGCACATAAACCTCGCCGTGCTGATACGGGCTCATCGTACCTGGATCCACATTGATGTATGGATCCAGCTTTTGAACCGCAACTTCGAAACCGCGTTCTTTCAACAGGCGTCCGGTCGCAGCAGCTGTGACACCTTTCCCAACTGAACTCACCACACCGCCGGTATAGAAAATATATTTAGTAGGCATCGGTCCTCCTTGGATAATAGCAACGGGCTTTTAAGCGGCGGAGGGAGGGCCGTTGAACCGACGCCTCCCTCCGGGAAATGCGAGAAACCATCAATTGGGGTGGATATCGAAGGGTCGTAATCTTCCCTTTCATTATAAAACCGGAGAAAATTTTTCACATCTTTCCCCGGTTAATAAAAAAATACAAACCAATCAAAATAGTTTACCACAAAACAGAATACCATCTCGGATTAATCAATTTAATTGAAACTGCCTGGTCAATCTGACCAGGCAGTCGTACTGTTCCTCAGGGTTTGCTGAAACTGCCGGATTGCCGCTTAGGGTTATCCGGTGAACTTTGAAAGGTTCTTGCAGTACCTGCTTTTACTATTGAGCAGATTTGAAAGAGCGGTTCAGCTTAATGAGACAAGGTTCCGGAGAAAAATTAACTCTGGCGATCCGAGCTGCTCTTTTTTTCCAGAGTCCGGGCCAGCAAATCTTCCTGTTCGGTCTGTAACCCGGCCGCTTTGACTTTCTTGACCTTGGTATCAACCTTGCGGGATTTTGCTTTTTCCATGGCTTCGCGGATTGCAATTTCCATGGCAGTTGGTTCTGCTTCAGCCTCGCTGCCACCACCGGTTAATGAGGCGATTTCCTCAGGGGACATATACCCTTCGTCGCCCTTCTTACGGCGGGTATCTTTCTTGCGGCGTTTGTCTTTGCTCTTTTCAGGTGCAGTGTGCTCGACCTCTTCCTTGACAGGCTCGGGTTGAAGAGCCTTCAGGCTGAGTTTTATCTGTTTCTTTTTCTTGTTAACGTCGATGACCTGAGCTTCAAGTTCGTCGCCGTCTTTGACGACATCACCTGGAGTGCGAACATATCCATGAGCAAGTTCACTAATATGAATCAAGCCGGGGCGTTCAGCGCCGATCTCGAGGAACGCACCAAATGTCTCAACGCGAACCACGGTACCGGTGACGACCATATCCTTCTTGATTTCATGCCAGTCGAGGACGAGGGGTTTAATCATAGTCAGTTCGATGCGGTCTTCGCGGACACGACGAACCCAAACTTCGATTTCCTGGCCTTCCTGCAACACTTCTTTGACACTTTTAATAGTTTGGCCAGAGGGAACTACCAGTTGTGAAACATGGATTACGGCCGGTTTGCCGACACCGATGTCTAAAACGGCGCCAGCCAGAGAGGTTTTTAGTACCTTACCCGTGAATTTCATTTTTGGTTTGAGTTCGACGGCGGTACTTTCGGATACGACGGGATTTTCCATTTACTTTTCTCCCAAAGTTCAATTTTCAGCAAGGGTTCATTATAACCTTTGCCACCTGAACTGTCAATTAAGGGCGTATTTATAGGTGTTCTGCATATAAATTAGGGAAGGATGTCATATTGGACCTTCCCATAAAAATGCGCGTAATTTGCGGGGAATTTCAGGCAGGCGGCAGGTTCCGCTGCGGCTGAGGCTGGTGCAGGGTACGGAATGAGATCATTCCGATCAATAACGGCAGCCAGAAGGTGACAGCCCGGTAAGCTAAAGTTACCACTACCGCGGCTTCTAGCGCAATGCCAAGCGATTTGAGCGCCAATGTCATTACGCCTTCCACAATACCCACCCCAGCCGGGGTGGGACTGATAATCACAAATAAGTAGGCGATTGAGAAGCCCGCAATCACCACGGCGAGGGTAGTTTCAACATTAAAGGCTAAAAAAGTAACTCCCAGGATGCCAACCAGAAGAATTTTGTTGGTCAAGGTTAGCACCAGAGGCCACAACCAACCGCGCCGGATATGCTTTAATGCGGTCACACCTTCAACAACCTCAGATGCAAAATTTTCGGCGGCTTCTTCGGTTAGCAGAGTCCGCTTGATAAACATGCCGGTGATTTTGTTTATGAATCTGGATACGACGATGGTTGCCCGGGTAAGTTTTGCCTCTGACCTGGCAGCCAGAACCAATACACCACCAAGGGTTATTGCCAGAGTTAAAAATAATATATACGCCAAAATATCGGTGACATTCAGCTTATCGTAAAACCCAAGGATGATCAGGCCGATAAATATTACGGACAAAAGGCCAAAGTAATCAAACAGGAGGTAGAGCAAGCTCCCCACGGTAACCCGGGCAGAGGAGTGGCCGTTACGAGTCGCGTCAGAGTAAATAACTGCCATGCCGCTCACACCGGCACTGGGCGCGACGATATTGACAAAGTTTACAGCAGAAACCAGGCGAGTAAGCGGCAGAAGCTTCTTATCGATTCCCACCAGACCGTAAAGTGTTTTAAAGGACATGCCAAAATTGACAATCCACAAGCCTTCCATGCAGACTGCAAGACCAAGAAACCATACATTCCCTTTGCTTAATACTGAACCGATCTCGCGCAATTCACTAAAACTGCCGATGATAAAGATGATTCCGAGCAGGAGAATGAGGGCAACTACAAATTTTTTCAATTTGGAACGGCTCTTGATTTAGCGCGATTCACTTAAGACTAAATCGATAATTCTTTCGCTTTTATTTCGGATGAAGTGGACTTCCAACCTGTCGCCGGGAGAAAAGCTGAAGAGCGTATTGTAATACGGATGAGCCTCATCGATTTTAATATTGCCTAATTGGGTGATGATGTCTCCTGGCTGCAATCCAGCATCATCGGCGGGGCTGTTTGTAACCACAGCAGATACATACACTCCCCATTCTACTGGTAAATTGTACCTGGAGGCGATGCTCGGGTTGATGTTTTGATACCGGATACCAATATAAGGGCGGGAGACATAGCCATTTTCAATAATTTGTGTACTGATTACCTGCACGTTGGACGAAGGGATGGCAAACCCCAGCCCTTCTACAGTGGTGTTGGAATTTGACCCGCGAATTATGAGGGTATTTACCCCAACGACCTGACCTGAAAGATTTACCAGAGGTCCGCCGGAATTTCCCTCGTTGATGGCCGCATCCGTTTGAAGCAAGCCTTCCATCTGGTAATCTTCCCCGGTATCCAAGGTACGGCCTGTTGCACTGATGACCCCGACGGTGACAGAATTCTTGAAATCACCTAGTGGTGAGCCGATGGCGATAGCCGTTTCTCCCGGGCGGAGGAAGTCCGAATTACCCAGCTCAGCTACGGCTGGAAGCGATCCCTCGACCTTTAAGATGGCAAGATCGGAAAATTGATCGCTGCCAATCAGCTGGGCTGTACGTTCCTCGCCAGATTGAAGGATCACGCGGAAAGCTTCCCCGCCTTCGATGACATGGTTGTTGGTGACGATATATCCATCGGGAGAAATGACAAAGCCACTGCCAGAAGATTGCCCGCCTGAAATGGTGCCAAAGAAGCTCTGTTGGTCAGGCAGGTCAGCTACCACAGTCACTACGGCAGGTCCCACTTTTTCAACTGCAGCGGTTATGGCCGATTCGACTTGCAGAGATTCAACCGAGATTATTTGCGAAGGGAATTGAGTTGAGTCCTGACTTGCAGTTTCTGTCGACTGAAATTGGAGCTCACCCGCAGTATTCCTCTGCATGAACGCAAATACAGCAGCTCCGCCTGCAACGGCTCCTATTGAACCTGCAATAATCGAAACGATTATGACGATGATCAGGATGATTGCAAAATTCTGCTTCATGCCTGTCTCCCTAAGGGCCATATCCCTCCAAACGGGCGCTTAGTTGGCGGCACCCGCCAGCATCAATTCCACAGCTTTATCCAGTTGAGGGTCCCGTCCAGCAGCGTAATCTTCCTCGGTCATTTCGACCACATAATCTGGCGTCAGACCTACCTCTGAAATTTGCCTTTCGTTCGGAGTCAGCCAGCGGGCGATGGTGATCTTAACCGCACCCGCGTCGTTTTTTAGTGGATTCCAAATCTGCACGGTGCCCTTACCGAAGGTGGTTGTACCCACCAGGATGCCTCTTTCGCGGTCCTGGATTGCGCCCGCGGTAATCTCGGAGGCCGAAGCTGATCCCTCGTTTACCAACACGATCAGTGGTATCTCTGTTGCCAAACCGCCGCGGCGGGCGGTAAAGGTGATTTTTTCGCCATTTCCATGCACTTCATACATTACAACCCCATCGGGGATAAATTGCGACACGATGCCGATAGCGGTATCCAGATAACCGCCTGGATCATTGCGTAAATCCAGAATAAGTCCAATCGGCTCTTCGTCCAGCAGTTTCCTCAGCGCATCCTTGACCTCTTGTTCAGTATTCTCACCAAATTGTTGGATCTGCAGGTAAGCGATATTGTTGTCCAACATGCGGCTGCTGACAAGCGAAATTGTAATTTTTTCCCGAATGATCGTGACATCAAATGGCTCTTCAATTCCTTCGCGTTGGATGGTTAACACGACTGGCGTACCAGCCTCGCCCAAAACATTCCGCAGAACGAGACTCGGATCTGTGCCAACAGCTGAAATCCCATCCACAGCAATGATAAAATCTCCACTTTGCAGTCCAACTTCTTCGGCTGGGGAGCCTTCCATCGGGCTGATAATGGTCAAAAATTCACCGGAAGTGTCTACCCACGCACCAATTCCATCATATTCACCCTCGAGCGGGGCTGTTGCCTGATCATACTGCATCGGATCCAGGTATCCAGTGTAGTCGTCGCCAAGGGAGCTGAGCATGCCGCTAATGGCACCTCGCATTAACGTCTCATCATCGACTGGCTGATCGACGTACTGCTCGTGCACCAGATCCCAGGCCTGCCAGAAGGGCTCAAATAAGGTGTCTTGATCAGCGGGCTGTGTTTCGGTTGGTGAGGTTTCTGGAGCGAGGGGTGGCTCCTCGGGTTGTAAGATGTTCAATCCTTCAAGTAGCGCAATATTCCTCGGCAACTGGTACCCGGTAAAAATTCCGCCTGCAAAACCCGCCAGGATTAGTACTCCTCCGAGAAGGATGATCAATAAGACACGCAAGGGCTTAATTTCCATTTTTTCCTCAATAAGTATAAATTCAGCAGGTTGGAGAAGCAGCTTTCATGTTCTACGGATGAAGCCCTGGTGGTTTTTGGGGATCATTACTTTTATCAGCGGCTTCCAGATTTTGCAGATTGCTCACCTGCCTTGAAAGTTCATCCAATTGTTTATCTTCATTTTCCCAGGGATTGCTGAGTGCCTTCCACGACTTTGTCCAGGAAGGTGCATCGGACCGCTGGTTTTTCTTGCGTACCAGCGAAAGAAGGCTCCAATAGCTGGATAGTACGATTAGACTGATAACAGCAATGAGTACCCAACCCAGGGTAGAAATTTCCTTCAATCTACCCTCCAAATTCCGCTCAGGAATGGGATATTTGCAAGGCGGGGCAGTTCTTCGAGAGATGCCAGCGTGGCATGGGCAGGATTGTCGTAATCAAAATGATTTCCAACCAGAACGGTGTAAAAGCCCAATTGTCTGGCAGACTGAACATTGGAAATAGAATCTTCGATAATGACACAATTTGAAGGTGAAATCCCTCCAAGGATCCGAAGTGCCTGCTCAAAGGCTTCTGGCTGCGGTTTACAGTAGGGTGCCACGTCCATCACATCGATGATGCGTTCAAAAATCCCGGATAATCCCAATTGATCGATAACCCGCATTGCATGGTTTTGATCTGCGTTTGTGAAAATTGTTTTCCTGCCATTGATAGATTTCAGGATTTTGCGTAAACTGGGATTGGGCTGTAAATAATTTTCAAGCGGAATGTTATGAACAAAATTGAGGTAAGCATACGGGTCAATACCATAGACCTCCTGCATACCACGCAGGGTGGTGCCATATTCGTGGAATAATTCGTCCCTTACACGCCGGGCTCCAGCAAGGTCAATACTCAACGAGTCCATAACAAACAGGTTTATGCGCTCGCCAATTGCATCCCAAACACCAGTTGTTTTCGGATATAGCGTGTCATCCAGGTCAAAAATGAGGGTTTCGATCATGGTCCCCTGAGTATAACCGAAACGGTTTTTGATTGGGATAGTGCGGTTCGAGCGTGGTCAGGTTTCTCAGCATATTATTAGACAACGGCAGAATGTCCAGGGGTGAGCGGCCTCAAGTATAATTCTGCCAGAGGGACGCATGCCTATTCGCATATTATCGGAAGATGTCGCATCACAGATCGCTGCCGGGGAAGTGGTTGAAAGACCAGCGTCAGTGATTAAAGAGCTGATGGAAAACGCCCTGGATGCCGGGGCTCATTTCATTAAAATCCGGGTTGAACAAGCCGGCCGTAAGTTAATGGAAATCGCGGATGACGGCGCGGGCATCAGCATGGACGACCTGCCGTTAGCGGTAACACGCCATGCGACGAGCAAATTGAGCTCGGCTGAGGATTTATTTCATATCCGTTCGCTGGGATTCCGCGGCGAGGCTCTTGCCTCGATTGGATCCGTGTCGCGAATGACCGTAGTCTCGCGGGTCAGACAATCCGAGATCGGAGCCAGGATTCAGATCGAGGGAGGAAAGAACGGTAGCGTTGAACGAATAGGGGTCCCTCCGGGAACTGTGGTACGCGTGGAAGACCTTTTTTATAACGTACCGGCAAGGCTTAAGTTCCTAAAATCAGATATGACTGAGCGCAGTCAGATTAATGGACTTGTGACTCGCTATGCTCTGGCTTATCCGCAGGTACGCTTTGAACTGAGCATTGATGGAAAGTCGATGCTCCATACCAACGGCAATGGTGATCGCCGGGAAATTCTGGCCCAGCTTTATGGGTTGGATGTCGCACGCCAGATGTTGGAGGTCAGCCTGGAAGAGGACATCCAAATCACAGGCTACATCAGCCCGGTTGCACTTACCCGCTCGAACCGTCGCGAAATTACCTTTTTTATTAATGGACGGTGGGTCCAGGAGACGGCTTTGGTTTCGGCTTTAATGCAGGCATACCACTCATTATTAATGGTCGGCCGGTATCCGATGGCAGTCTTATTCCTGCAACTCGACCCGGAGGAAGTGGATGTTAATGTTCACCCGGCAAAAGCAGAGGTCCGTTTCAGACAGCCGGACCGGGTATTCTCGGCGGTCCAGCGTGGAGTAAGGCGGGCGCTGCTGGCTTATTCGCCAGTGCCTAATGTAGCCACACCTTACTGGTCCTCACAGGGTTTCCAGCAAAAAACCGTCGATCCTGCCTGGGCAATCGCCGGTGACATAAAAATTGATCTTGCCAGTGGTGAGCCCGAACCTCCACCAGTCCAGCAGGCGACCTTGCCGACAGGGAAGGTTCCATTATTACGACTTATTGGCCAGGTAGGAGCGGCTTATCTTGTGGCCGAAGGACCCGATGGGCTGTATTTAATCGACCAGCATGCTGCCCATGAGCGGGTTCTTTTTGAAAAACTTATTATCCGCAAACAGTCGATCCATTCTCAAGCCCTTCTCGAACCAGCCTTGGTCGTGTTGTCTCCCCAAAACACACAGATCCTGGAAGAACAATTGGATGTACTCTCACAATACGGATTCGAGGTGGATCCTTTCGGCCCAAACACCTTCAGGGTAAAGGCTGTCCCCTCCATCTTTACCGGGATAGACCCTGCAGCCGCTGTGCGCGTTCTGGTAGAGGATTTCGAGGAAGATGAAGCTCCACTGGCAAACGTACTGGAAGAACGAATTATCGCCAGAGTATGCAAGCGGGCAGCGGTGAAGGCAGGGAAGGTGCTGTCCAGTGACGAGCAGCAAGCGCTATTACGCGACCTTGAAGGCTGCCAGTCACCTCGGACATGCCCGCATGGTCGTCCAACCATGATCCACCTTTCGGTCGATCTGCTCGAACGGCAGTTTGGGCGGCGAGGAAGCCGTTAAGGACGCCTACCTGTTATCGACTCAATAACCATACGCGTGATGGCGGGAATAACCTCGGCTACGTCCTGGTGGATTAGAACGTCTGCACGCGAGTCTAGATAAGTGCCCGAACGTGTATTGATTATTAAACGGGCCCCACTACGCAGCGCTTCGAGTGGAAGGCTGGCTGCAGGAGTGACCTCGAGTGAACTGCCGATGACGATAAACAGGTCGGCATTCTGGCTGTGGGCGACCGCTTTGGTCCAGGCTGCATACGGCAGCATCTCCTCAAATAAAATAATCCCGGGTTTGAGTATTCTGGTGCAATGACGGCAGGTTGGGATGATTCCGTCCTTTATAAAGGGATCAAGGAAGTCCGACGCCGAAAAGACAGCGCGGCATTTATCGCACTCCAAATTGACCATGGAACCGTGTACTTCAACAACTTCTGAAGAGCCAGCTTTCCGGTGCAAACCATCGATATTCTGAGTGATGACTGCTCTGAGGAATCCGGCTTTTTCGAGCTCTACAAGTCCGTAGTGCGCACCGTTCGGGGCGGCTTTCCAAATTTCTGCAGCCAGAGGTCGCAGCCAATTAAAAAATTTTTCTGGATGGTGATGGAAAGCAGTCAGCGATGCAACCTCCATCGGGTTCGATTGAGTCCATAATCCGTTATTTTCTGAACGGAAATCAGGAATCCCGGACGGAGTGGAAATTCCTGCGCCGGTGAACACCACGATGCTGCTGGAACTTAAAATCAGGTCAGCTGCGCGCTGGATTGTATCCGAGGTTGGTATATTTTTCATTTCGCAAGCGGGCTGCATATTGAGCGGCAATTTCGTTGATCTGCTGCATGTAAATACCGTCCGGCTGCAGGAAACCAAGCGGTATACTGCGTACTGCCGCCTGGTACGATTGTTCACTCACCCCGGGTATGAAGGGGGTTTTGGGCAGATTTAACATTTCCTGAATCTGGATTGCCGAGAGCTGCATATCAGCCCGAACGCGGTTATTAATGACCACTGTATAAGGTTTATTGGCAGAGAATCCCATGGTATTGAGCTCGCTCACCAGTTGGTGCGTCCGTTTAACCGAATGCGGCTGAGGTTCGGTTACAACGATGAGCTCATCCACCATGTTGAGCATTTTTTCAAGTCCTGGCGTGTAAGGCGTACCGATGTCCAGGGTAAAAAACGATCCAAGTGTGAACAGGTGAAAGAGAATCACCTCAAGCTGAGCAATCGAATTGACCAACCGGTTGCATTCTGAGGCTTTGTTCGTGGATAACAAGAGTCGTATACCGTAAGTCGTGCTGGTGAGTTGTTTTTCCACGTCCTCCAGAGTAATATCTCCAGCCCTCATTGACAGCAGGTTGGTCAACCCATCGTCATTCTGGAGACCTAATTCACCTGCCCAGGTACCCTGCCCCGGACGCATTTCAGCCGCAATTACTTCTGCCCGGGTTTTTTGATAATAAGCAAGCGCCAGGTTTAAAGCCAGCGTAGATACGCCCAACCCCCCTTTGGCAGCCATGACACCAACCACATATCCTCTGCGTGTGAGAAGCGGTCCGGTGCCGCGCGTCTTTGCGCGCGTGAACAGGGCTTTAATCCTTGCGATTAATTCAGCTGGATGCACCGGCTTGGTCAGGTAATCGTCCGCCCCAGCTTCATACCCGGCGACTTTGTGCTCCAGTTGGGACTTGGCTGTGAACATCAAGATTGGAATGGGAGCCGTTTGTGGATTGTCGCGCAGGATTTTTGCAACCTCATAACCGTCCGTATCCGGCATCATAATGTCTAGAACAACCATATCCGGGCGCTCACTGAGGGCCAATGCCAGCCCTTCACTCCCATTTTTGGCAGAGACTACCTGATAGCCCTGTTTTTGCAGCATCATGCCGATTAATCGCAACGTTTCAAGATCATCATCAACAATCAGGATTTTTTCAGCCATCTGCAGTGTCCTCCGCCAGGTGCATTACTTGTGGGAAAAGTCCAGGGTTCCCTCTATGATAGGGACGTAATTAATATCGAATCAAACTCTTCAATCGAACCATTAAGAATTTACTCAAGCACATTGAAGACAATAATGATTATAAGGGAAATAGAATCGGTTTGGAGCGGTTAATGTACTGGTTCTTTCTAATTTATAAGATTTACAGGTACCTGGCGCTATAATAATTATAGAGGGCTGAAATGATCAAGATCGATTTCGACAAATATCATCATCTCAAGCATGACCAGCCGATTTTGGTTGGTGTTTCAGGCGGGATCGACAGCCTGGCTCTTTTCTCTTTACTGGGTGCGGCTGGTTATCAAGTGATTGTCGCTCACTATAACCATTCACTCCGCCCGGAAGCCGATGAAGATGCCCTGTATGTTGAACAGGTTGCCAAGAGATATGGCTGCCAGTTTATTGGCGGAAAAGGGGCCGTGAAATCGATAGCTGCTGTAGAACGTCTATCGCTTGAGGCCGCTGCTCGTAAAGCCCGCTACACTTTCCTCTTTGAGCAAGCTGAGGCGCATCAAGCCCAGGCAGTGGCGGTCGGTCATAATGCCGATGATCAGGTGGAGACAGTATTGCTTCATATTTTACGCGGCAGCGGACTGGCTGGCGTTGCAGGAATGCAGACTCGCTCCTTCCTGCCACAGTTTTCCACCCATATACCCCTCATCCGCCCTTTGCTAAACTTCTGGCGTACCGACCTTGAAGCTTATTGTCATGAAAATGGTCTTGTTCCACGCTTTGATGCTTCCAATGCAGACGTTGAATATACCCGTAACAGCATTCGGCATGAATTGCTGCCCGTTCTGGCAGAATACAATCCTCAAATTAAAACCAGATTGCTGAGCTTATCAGTGCGTGCCAGGGAATCCCTATCAATCGTGGACGATGTCGTCAACGAACAGTACCAGAAAGCTCTACGCGACCTCGACCGGGATTACCGCAGTTTTGACCGTCAGGCAGTAACCACGATGCCTGCAACCCTTCGCTCTGAGCTGGTGCGAAGAGCGGTGCGCGAGATCCTGCCGCTCCACGACGATGTTGACCAGTCCGCCATCATGCGGGCAGTCGACCTGGTGGACCAGTTAGAGCGTTCGCAGCGTGTTGACCTGGCAGATGGCCTTGTGGGTATGGTGGATGGAGACCGGTTCTATATCGTCCGTGAAGGGGCTGAGATCCGGGATAAACGCTATCCTCAATTGACATCCGGGCTGGTATTGGATTTGAAGGTTCCGGGTGCGGTCGCGCTGGATCCGTACTGGGTAATCATCGCGGAAAGGCTCTCCATTGATGAACCGATATCGATTGGCAACCCCCGGAACGAAGTCATCCTGGATGCCGACCGGCTGCAACTTCCATTTACAGTCCGAGGCAGGTTGGATGGAGACCGCTTTCAGCAATTGGGTATGACGGAAGGACGCATGAAAATCGGTGATTTTTTCACCAATCTCAAGATCGCTTCCCGACTGCGCAAGAATTGGCCGCTTGTCCTCTCAGGGGATCAAATCATCTGGGTTGCTGGCCTCCAGATCGCTGAAACGGTTAAGGTTACCCATGAAACACGCAATTTTATCAAATTGCGACTCGAGCCTGTTAAGAATGGGGAGTGAGAATTCAGGCTTGTTGGGCTGAAAGCTGGCGCAGTTTCATGCTAATTTCTCGCCATTGGATCTTCGAAATGCCTAACTTCTGACGGATCTGTTCGTGATCCAAATCAGACTGCCAATCCCGCAGGACGCTGGTCCATCGACACATATCAAAGGATAGGTGTTTGTCCAGTCCCGCCTCTTCGCCAAGATCCTCCAGCAAGTACTCTAACCGCCGCGGCGACCACGGAAAAACCACATCCTTGGGTTGATACTGTGCCTGGTATTCCAAATAGCATTCCACCCATTCTTGCGGCAGAGAAATTTTTCGTTCCTTGTACCGATTGCTCGGACTGGCGTAGCGTACGAATAAAATTGGGCCGCCAGGAGCCTGAAGATCGATGTGGTTCACATTGACTGCAAGGCATTCACCCTTCTTGATGCCGGTTGCCATCAGTAAGCCAAATAATGTTGCAGCTCTCGCGTCTGGTTTTTTTCCCGTGCGGTATTTTTGGGCAACCTGTGTGACCTTTTCTTGTTCCGCAACGGTCAGGACCACCGGAAGTGGACTGATTACGGATTGCTGGACAACCTTTTCGGCCGGATCGACCAGAATGCGTCCGCTTTTTTGCAGCCAGCGGAAGAATGCTTTGATGGATGTGATGCGGCGGGCAAGGCTTTTTGGACTGCATGGAACACCACGGCCGGTTTGCAGCCAGGTTAAAAAGTTGTTTAAATCCTTGGTGGTAATGGATCCGACAGGTTTGTCCGGCGGCAATGAACCCGCTAAAAGTTGAAGGTCGCCAAGGAAAGCTTTAATAGTGTAAGGAGACTTGCCCTGGTCAAGCAGGAATATCTCCCAGGACCGAATGGCTGGCATGAGCGGCGTCTGGGAGGTAATGTGAACGGCGGGAGATATTTCCTTTTGCATGGCGGCTCCGCGAATTTGCGTATAGCTTTATTGTTTTATGAGTGTACAACATAATTCCACGAAAGTCAAACTTTTGATGGAATCTGTAAGGGGTAACCCCGCCAGGCGTACGCTTATTCGATATTGAGCGCTTCAGACAATATCGGTTGGATCCGATCCGGGTTAGGTAACAGGACTTGAGCACCTTCGGCAGTCATCCATGCCCAGACGTCCTGCGACCCAATGGCATATTGCTTTATTTGATCCGTATTCGAAATCAATCCCGGGGCAAAACGTGCCAGGCTGATAATCACATCCAATGGGATGTTGGTCTCGACATTACTCTTCAAAGCACTATAAAGATCCGGCAGTTTAGAAATCGCATTAAGACTCATCATTTTTACAAAGGTAGCCTTAATGACTTCCTGGGCGCGTCGGGTACGGTCGAAATCGCTTGAACTGTAGCGAGAACGAACATACCAGAGGGCTGTTTCACCGTCCATTTGGACCTCGCCTGGCCCAGCCGAACACTTGCCTGCCGCATCCTGCCAGGATAAATCACAGCTGTCATACAGTTCGCGTGAAGCATTTACGGTGATACCACCCAGGCTGTCAATAATATTCTTGAATCCCTGGAAGTTGGTCATCACATAGTAATCAGGCATGAAGCCAAAGTTGTATTGGTAGGTCGCTTGCGTCAACTCAAAACCACCCAGCGCCTGGGCAACATTGATGCGTTCCTGCCGGTAGCCAGGGAGTGTTACGTAGAGGTCGCGTGGAAAGGATACGACGCTCGTTGCACCGGTACGGCGGTTAATTGATACCAGCATGATCACATCAGTGCGGAAGCCTGAACTTGGCCGCCAATCTGAGCCAAGCAGTAGTATCTTGGTTACACCCTCACCACCATCTATAACCTGGACGGTCGGGGTTTCGGTCGGTTGCTGTGTTTGTGTCGCCTGGGCTGTAGCGGTGGCAGCTGCCGGCTGAAAAGGGGTAGGGGTAGAGGTTGCATTCGGATCCGGGGTTACCAGAAGCTGAGAAATTGCTTGAGGGGTTTGACCTTGAGACGCATTAATTCCTGGCATGTTGCATGCCAGGGCTGTGATTGCGAGGATTGCGAAGAAAATGAATAATCTTTTCATAATTAATGTATTGAGCTGGTTGCTCTATTACTCTCTTGTTAAGGTGTCTGCGTTGGTGTTGGTGCTTCCGTAGGTGTTTCAGTCGGTGTTGGCGTATCGGTGGGTGTTACTGTCGGCGTTTCTGTTGGGGTACTGGTAGGCGTTGCCGTATCGGTCGGTGTCGGTGTGTCGGTGGGTGTCGACGTCGGTGTATTTGTCACCGTAAATGTAAAGCTCGGTGTAATGGAGGGTATTAAGGTGCTGATCGTGGTCTTAATGACTGGCGGTCGAGGCGTTGCGGTCGGCGAAGGTGTGAATGTGGAAGTTGGAACATGAGGCACCCACAGGATCCAGCCAGGCCAAATTGTATCACCGTGCAGGCAATTTACCTGTTTCAAGTACCAGGTTGAGATGCGGTATGCGATGGATATCCGAGTCAGATTATCACCGGTTTTTACGATGTAGTTTATCCAGCCTGCAGGGCGCTGGCAGGCTGCGGTTGTAGCAGCCGGGGTAATTGGAATAATTGGAATCCCTGAAGTTGGCTCTTCACCCTGTACGACAACACGAATTGTCGCAGTTGGTGCTGGTGGTAAATAGACCAAAGCATTCGGAATAACCATCGTACTTACTAGACAGTTTCCGGACATAATTTGTTCCAATGAAACATTTCGGGTTATAGCAATCGCCGAAAGGGTATCTCCGGGCATCACGATGTAGGGTTCCCAACCCGCAGGCGGAGGGCATGGTGTTGGGGTCGCCGGGGGTACAACGATTGGGGTTGGCAAGATTTGCGTTGGGCCAGTCCCTTCGACGGGTGTGAGGTTAGGCGGTGGCAGAGTAAAACTAGGTGGTTGCGTCGGCTCCAGAATTGGGACAACTTCCAACAATCCCAGCGCAAGTGCCCCAAGCACGATTGCACCCACTGCAAACGCTGCCAGCATCCCGATTACCCCACTACGGAGAGTTTTCATGAAGGTTGGTGCAATCCAATTTTCGGCTGATTTTCCAGGGGAAATATCACGCTGTAAGTCGAGGTATTTGGTGTATCGCATTCGACCCAGATGCGGCCGTTATGTGCTTCCACCAGAGTGCGGGCAATTACCAACCCGGTGCCTGCATCCATGATGCCCTGAATTTGAGGGTGTTCGGATCGGTACTCTCGATTGAATACCTTCCCTATTTCCTCTGCCGGCACTCCGCCGCCTTCATCGGTCACTTGCAGCACCATATATAAACTGTCTGTTTCCGATTTATCAATTCGGACTTTCAACCCGATCATCCCGTTTTCAGGGGTTGCTGCTGCGGCATTTTGCAATAGATAGATGATGATCTGTTGTAACGCATCCCGATCAGCGTAAACCTCTGGCAATTCTTCTGGCAAATTGAGGTGCAAATGAATGTTTTTCTCAGTCAATAACGGTGTAATTTCGCCAATTGCCTGGTCTATGAATGTATCCATTGCTATGGGTTGGGGTGCCAGTTCAACCGGGTGGTTAGTCTGGCTAAACTTGTGGACCACCTCATTCATCGCCTCACGCAGCTGGTCGGTGGATTTTTGAATTCGTTCAAGATAATTGATTTGCAGGGAATCTAGTTTATGTCCTGATTCACTGGAAAGTAAATTCGTATAGGCAACTAAGGTCGATACTGGATTGTACATTTTTTGGAAAGCCGAGAGCAGATTATTCTGGGCATCATGCGCAAAAGGACCAGATTGCCCCCCAGTCCGCTGCAAATTCATAATTGTGATGCTCGCTTCGGCTAAAGCATTTTGTAAATGGGCAGTCTCTTCCAATGAGGCGCGCAGTTCCTGTTCGAGATATTGAGAATCCTCCTCACTCACAACGGCCGGGACTTCGCGAACTTTTTTGCGCAGAAGTTCATTTTCAGCTTCCAGTGCGGCGATTGTGTCATGGGTTTCCCGCTGAACAGCCATCAGCGAGTCCATACTCAGGTTCAGGGCAGATGACTCGCGCTCGAACCGAATCGAATCCATTTCCTCAAGAAGCAATCGCTGCTCCTGTCTAATTTCAAGCACTTCGGTTTTTGCCCGCTCCAGATCCTTCTGCAGAACCGAAATTTCCTGGTCCGAGATTCTGTCGGATGGAAGGTGGTTTAAATCTTTTCCGGTTTCGATGCACAGGTTTTGGATATTTTCAGCTTCCTCGCCAGTCCATTCGCCTCGTGACGCTCGCATACTCATGATAATGCAGCCCCAAAACGCATCTTTGAGAGGAACCGGGATAATTAGATAGTTTTGTTCTTCTGCCGTAGAAAAAACCTTATCTAAAAACTCTTTTTCAGTGACAGATTCTTCTCTGCTGCCTTGCAATCGGTGAGGTTCGCCGTTCTTTACGATTTTTTCAAGCTGGCTGAAACCTTCCACGCCATTGACAGGGGGAGAAATATTTTTCCCCTGCTCCAGATCATAGCCAACCTTCACGATTGGGGGGGCGTCTTGATTCTCCTGAATGACAAGCAAACAACTATCGGCACCAAATGAATATCCCAGGGCTTTGACCCATAATGGAAGGGCGGTCTGACGGTCGACGACAGATGCCAGTTGACTCCAGTATGAATAGGCTTGAAGCTGCCTTTGAGTTACTCCAGCTGCCTGTTCACTTTCGTCGGCCTGGAGTGAGCGGCTCGCACGCAACGAGCTGGTGAGCCCGGGCAGTAAGGGAAAAATGCAGATTAATGCCAGGCGTAAAGCTGCTGCGTAATCACTATCTGGAGATGGTGTTGAAAAATGCAGCCAACCACCAATAAACACCAGGATGTATATCCCCAAACCGGTGCCCCAGTTTGGCGGTCTTAAGAAGACAATCAATGTGCCAAAGACCAAAGCGGATCCGACGTAAATCGCAGCCCAATTAAAATCCAGCGCGGTGGTGTTGAACTGCACCTGCCCAACGACGTGCGACCAGCTGTCCATGGTAATTGCTGAATACGCCACAATCGCCCCAGTTAATGCAGCAGCAGCCCAATCCAGCATTTTGATCCGCTGGGAAGATAAGACAATCCAGGCAATCCATAGTAAGGTGATTGCAATGACTGCCCGGTCAAGGGGTGGTAAAACCACCTGTAAATCGACTAGATTTTGCCAGCCGAGCGCACTGACCCCAAATAAGGATACCTGGGCGAATAAAATGATCAGGAAACCGATCCGGTATCGACTGGCGAGCCTGCGGTTGTCAGATCTTTCAAGCAGGGTTACGGCTTGAAGCGCCGACAGGGTCGCAAATACCAGAACCAGGTGATAGACAAGGTTCCCGGGAGGTTCCACAAGAAGGTTGAAAATCTGTGAGAGGATTGTTTCCATCAGCTTGCCCCGAAAATGATTATAGCATGAGAGGGTTTGTGTGTTTTATGTCAGGGAAGTCAACCAACTTCGCAAGTAAAGGGGAAAAAGGTTGACAAAAACCCATAAACAGATAAAATATCCTTCGTTCGTGAACGAGCCGAAGTGGCGGAACTGGCAGACGCGCTACGTTCAGGGCGTAGTGAGCATTACGCTCGTGAGGGTTCAAATCCCTCCTCCGGCACTAAAATCCCGCAAATCGCGGGATTTTTTGTTTATTGGCTTTCCTTGTAAAGCTGGTAAATGTGCTGTAAGATTGGGGCATGAACAAGTTCCACATCAATTGGAAACAACTGGCAGTATTCGGCGGGTTTATCGTCCTTTTCTTCCTGTTGATGGATTTCAACAGCCGAATAAATGAATTGAACCGCTTGAACACGCAACTTTCAGGCATGAAGACCGATGTGGCTGCAAGTAAAGCAACTCAGAGCGGTTTACAGGAGCAGATTGCATACGCCACCAGTGATGCAGCAGTAAATGAGTACGCTCGGAATAATGGAATGGTACGTGAGGGGGAAAAACTGGTCGTTCCGATTCCCAACGATACTCCAATACCGCAGCAAGCGGTTGAACCGACGCCCACAACCATCAAAGTGACGAACCAGGAAATCTGGTGGGCGTTATTCTTCGGCGATTAAGCCCTAACCACTGCCAGCCTAACCGCCTCCCTGGCAGAAACGCTGCATATAACTATTTAATGCAGGATTTATACCAGAATAGATCGACCACCCCGCATCAGGCTTCGGAATGACCTTTGGTCAGGTGATTGATTACGACCAGTGTCAAATCGTCGCTGGGCAAAGAGCCCTGCTGGAATGCCGCAAGCGTCTTGATTAAATGATCGACAACTGCCCTGGCACTGGTGTTTGGCGAGGATTGGAGCGCTTGAATGAGGTGCTTTTCGCCAAAGACATCTCCGCCGGGCGAAAAGCATTCTGTCACTCCATCGGTGTAGAGGACCAGTTGGTCACCAGGACTAATCTGCACAATATGGTCTGCTAATTTACTTGACGAACGGACGCCAAGCGCCATTCCGCCTTTCGGCAGCGGCTCAACTGTGTGGCTGCCGCCGTGGATGAGCAGGGGTAAATTATGTCCCGCGTTGGCATAAGTCAGGGTGCCATCTTTGATATCGAGAACAGCATAGACAGCAGTTACGAATAGTCCATCCTGCGAATCGACAACCAGCAAGCGGTTGACTCTTTCCAGCAGCCTTGCGGGTGACGGGATCTCGCGGACAAATGCTCGAATGAGGGTCCTTGCTACTGTCATATAAAGGGCTGCCGGCATACCTTTATCGGACACATCCGCGATGACCAGCCCTAATTTATCTGACCCGATTTTAAAGATGTCATAGAAATCTCCACCAACTTCGCGGGCAGTCTGCCAGACCACTTCCAGGTCCCAATTAGCGGCTTTTGGCAATTTCGACGGCAGGAAAGTTCGTTGGATCTGGCGTGCCAGTGAAATTTCCTTTTCTAGCCGCTCGCGTTCAACCATCTCTTTATTGAGACGGTCATTCTGAATGGTCAGCGACACCTGCTGTGCAATTCCCGAGATAATTTCCTGGCGGCGCTCATGGAAAGAGGGGGGTACGTTGGCTTCTGCTGCCAGCATAACGCCAAAAACCTCGCCTTTAACCGATAATGGCACTCCGAGCAGCCAGCTTGTTTTCGGCCCATATTGTTCGTTAAGCTCATCACCAGGTAAAAAATGCGTAAGTCCAGTCCAGCTCGATATTGGCTGGGATGGATCATCCACCTGGCTGGCTAACAATTCATCCCGCTCACGGACTGCATCCAGCAGCGGGAAATGTCCGGTAGCATAAATCATTTTTTCCTGCGCTTGAGAGTCGTGACCTGTGCCTGAATATTCTTTTGCGGTCCTAAAAACCTGGGCATGTCCATCCCAGAGGTAAATTGCACAGGAATCGATGCCTACCAGGATCGGCATGAGATGAACAATCGTTTCCAAAATGTCTTCGAGCGAACTCTGGCTGACCACAGCCTGAGCTACCTGGAGTAACACTGCCGTGACGTAGGCTTCTTCCTGGCGTCCCTCAATAAGCTGCAGATTTTCGACAGCGACCGAGGTTTGTTGACTTATGCCTTGCAGCAAAGCCAGCGTTTGTTGATCAAAATCGCGCCTGAGGTTGTTTGTACTATCTACGTGATGGCCAACCAACAGCGCTCCAAGGATCTTGCCCCTGGAAAACATCGGCAGCATGACCAGGGTGCTGCCTTCTTTGGGCATTTCTAATCCCGTTGCGCAAAGCTCGTCCTCGGGATCCTGAATGTAAACGGGTTGGCGAGTTGCGAGCAGGCGCTGAATCACCGGGATGCTCTGATCGAGCAGAACACCCTCAAGGGAATCCGCCTCGATCCCATAAGACGAATTGACCAGGAATGCCAGCAGATCCTCATTCCAGAGGAGAAAGGCACACTTTTGTACTCCAATCAGGAGCGGCGTAAGCCGTGCCATAGTCTGCAGCAATTCATCGGTACTCAGGCTGTTCTGAGCAGCTTCAGCGACCTTAAAGAGAATGGTAGAAATCCAGGCTTGCTCCTGGGCAGATGCAAACAAGCGGGCATTCTGAATGGCAACGGCAGCATTATTAGCGAAGGTCATGGAGATTAAGCCAGCCTCTTCTCCATAACAGCCAGGGTCTGGATGGGCAAGAATCAGAACTCCCAGGGGTTCCTCACCGGCGCGCAGCGGGGTAGATATCGAAGAATAATTCTGGTCATAGTTCGCTGCGATCCCGAGCGGGCCGGGTGGATCCTGTGGATTACGAATATAGGGCTCTTCAAGAGCGAAGATCGTCGAGACAATGTCCCGCACCGGGGCCTCGGCTTCCATAACCTGACGCAGGTTGTTCGGTTCCACTCCCCGGGCAGCAGCAAGCCGAAGCGGATGCCCGTTTTCCCCTGAACTTGTTTTTTCCTCAAGCAGCCAGATAGCTGCCGCACGGCAAGGCAGGTTTCGGTCAAGCTGCGCCAGGATTCGATCCAGCAGCTCTTCCAGGGCGATATTGGCAGAGACCATTCCTGCAATTTCCCGGAATGAATCAGCCACCTGGTGACGCCACCGCTCGGATTTATATAGTCTGGCATTGCGTATAGCGATCGCAATCGAGGCTGCCAGAGCCTCAAGCAGTGGCACATCCTGTTCATCAAATCCATTTATGCGATTTGATTGCAGATCCAGGACCCCTAATACCTGACCGGCATATTCAAGTGGGATTGCCAGCTCAGCTTTTGTTGATTCTGGCCGCAAAAAAGCCGGACGATAAAGCGGCTCAGCGCTTACGTCGTTCGCCAGCCGGGTTTTTCCTTCACGGGCTACCCAGGGGATGATGCCGTTGGGATCGTCCAGGTTAAAAGTTACCTGTAATTCCTCGAAGGACTGGCTTCGGATGCCAGTTCCAGCCTCATAGTAAATTTTCCGCCGCCCAATATTGGTGGTGTAGATGTGGATTGTTTCATAATCGAAGTGGTTGTTAATGGATTTAACCACCACATCGAGCAGGGGGTCGAATTCCAAATTGGATGTGACGGCATGACTGATTTCGAGCACAGCCGAAATTTGCGCCGCACGTTTCCCCAGATGCGTGTACATGCGCGCGCCTTCGATCGCCAGGGCAATATTATCTGCAAGCGTGCGAAGGACGCTTAAATCAAATTCATGGATTGCCCGGGTTTCGTCATTCTGTAAATCGAGCACACCTAAAACACGGTCCTCGATTTTAAGAGGGATTGCGACTTCAGCCCGGGTCTCCGGAACCATTTCACTGTAACGGAAACTTGGTTCCGTGCTGATATCGGGAGCCAGTATTTCCTGTCCGGTAGCAGCTACCTTGCCAACAATCCCCTCGCCAGGCGAAATTGTAAAATTTTCCCAGACCTTCACGTCTAAATTTCCGGGACCGGCATTAGCCTGAAAATGAAGCAGACCGGTCTCTTCGTTAAGGGTAAAAATACTGACAAAATGAAAGTCGAAGGTTTCGCGGATGAGGAGAGTGACCTGTTGACAGAGTTCGTCCAGGTTGCGTTGATTGGCAATCCGCGCGCTCACCGAGCGAACCAGGGCGAGCTGGTCGAAGCGCCAGTTTTTCAAAATAATTTGCCGTACGGTCTGCATTGCCAGAGCGGCATTGCCACAAACCCCATGCAGAAATTGGATTTGTGGTTCGCTTGCCGGGTAAGGTCCAGGGAACTCTACCAATAAAACACCCAGGAGGTAGTCCTGGGCAACTAAGGGGAGGCAGACTTGATCTATTGTTTGATTTTTTTGAAATTTGCGGGATAAAAATGCTTTTTGAACCAGGCTGGGCGCGGTTTCATCGGGCAGCAGAGATTGGACTGGTTCACCAGGCAAAGGGTAGGCCGGGCGGGCAAGAAAAATGGACGCCTGGGCCTTGAGGTGCTTTGCAATAAACTGGATGATTGAACTGCATTGTCCCATCACAGTATCATGGGAAAGCAATTCCTCACCCAGAGCAAGGAATAATTTCCAATCCGAATTTGGCTGCGGACTGGTATCATCCATATGTGGTATCAACCTTTTCGTTTTATCATCGTCAAAACGTTGAGTTTATTGACGACTTCAAACCGGACTTCATCCATCCATTGATGCATAAAATACAGCCCAAGTCCGTTCTCGGGACGGTTTTTTAAGGGGACGTTTATCTTTGGCTTGGGAATTTTATTCGGGTTGAATCCCTTTCCCTGGTCCTGAAGGGTAATTATCAGAGCATTTCCTTCGATACGATAGTTAAATTCAATATCGCCCTTGCCTTCTCCACCATACGCATGTTCGATGATGTTAGAGCAGGCTTCGTCCACGGCAGTTTCGACCCCATAACTGGCCAGAGGGTCTAATCCAAATTCCTGGGTTGCCTGTTGGACTATTTCGGCAATTTTTGCCAGGCTATCATACCGTCCAGGAAACTTCACAGTTGGCACCCAACTAAAATTACCCTTAAAAATTGCCAACTGCGGCGACGGCATCTTTGAAGATTTTGAATAAAGGCGTGAATCCAGCCAACTCAAGCGAAGCCATTATCGTTTCAGGCACGGACGCGAGAACAACCTCGCCGCGGTTGTACCGCTTGCAGGTTTTCTGTGTGCCGATTAAAACCCTTAAACCAGCACTGGAGATAAAATCGACCTCTTCCATGTCGATGACGATCCGAAATCGACCATTTTCAACGATTTCATTGGCTATTTCAGCAAACTTGGGGCTTGTTGAACTGTCAACACGTCCTTTGAGCTTGATGATATCGCAGCGCTTCAGCTCGTCGTGTACGATTTCCATTTTTATCTCCCGTCTAGTAAAAGATTCATATATTTGGTGATTATATCATGAGGTTGTTTAGTTAGTGCCATACTAACTTCCTTGATTGCTTATATTCGTAATAATTATCCCATTTCGAGTCGAATTAATCAGCATAGAGGATCCTCTGAGGTGTGCTGGGGCTTGTATGGATTGACATATTTGTGTTATCTAATTAATCATTCAAACGAAATCCCGATATTGGTACATGGCTGGGTTGGAATGGATTTGCTGTACAGGGGTAGATCCACATAATAGGGCAAGGTTTCCCCTTTTATTGTTTTCAGGTAAAATGCAGCAAAGGCAAATTTGAAACATTAGGGATAAATCCTTGGCTGGCGTAATCATGCCAGCGACCAGAATAGGAAAAATTAAAAAATGAGTGGAAAAAGCTCACCTCAAAGTATCATTGACTCTTACAAAAAACGCCAACGGATGATGCCGTACCTGGTGTGGGGTTTTGCGATCTTGTTAGTGCTGATTGGCGTGATCCTGCTGGTAGTTTGGTTCACTGGACCGAACGCCCCATCCATCGGACTTTTTTCTTCTGCTACCCCTACAGCAACAGCGACTGCGACTCCCACGCCGGTAACCCCCACGGCTACGGCCTCCCTGACGCCTACGATCACTCAGACCCCCTCACCATCGGTGTCACCGACTCCGAGCGGCCCTTTTGAGTACACAGTTCAGGAGGGCGATACTTGTTTTGATTTGGCGTTGACCTATGAAGTGGATTTGTTAGTCCTGCTGGCGATCAACAATTTCCCGTCCAATGCCTGTCCAATCCGGCCGGGAGACGTAATCCTTATCCCTGCTCCTGACCAGGCTTTACCGACATCGACTCCGATCCCGGATGACATGCCGCGCGGTACAAAGATCAATTACATCGTCCAGTCTGGCGATACGCTGGATACAATTGCGGCTGAATTCAATACAACCGTGGACGACATCATCGCGCAAAATAAACTCACGGATAGAAACAGTATCCAGGTCGGGCAAACCCTCATCATTCGGGTAAACATGGTCACGGCGACTCCTACTCGAGCACCGTCCTTAACCCCGACCCTGGGCGGCACACCACCGACTGCGACAATCGCACCAACCAATTGATTTGATTTGATGTAAATCATGCCCCCCGAACACCTGGTTCGGGGGGTTGTGTATTAACTATAAACTTTCAGTGGTATAAACGGATCAATGTCGTATTTAAATATCGATCGAAACAAAAAAGATACTTGGTCCCGGACAGGGATTTTTGTCATCCTCTCGCTCCTCGTCGTTTTAGGCATCTCCAGCAGGCTGGTCAACATTTTCGGCGGGACTATTCGTGCTGGTCAAGTCTTTTTAGATGCCATCCACCGGTTCGTGGTTGGGTTCGAGGGGATTTTCCTGGAAGCGCTTCCATTCCTGCTGTTAGGCTCTTTCGCAGCTGCGGTGATCGAACTATATTTCACGAAAGAGGAAGTTCAGGCCATTTTTTTAACCAGTTTATGGAAAGCGATCGGGATCGGGCTTGCTGCGGGTTTCTTATTACCTTTGGGTGATGTTGGCGGAATCGTCCTTGGAAGGTCGCTCTTGAGAAAAGGCGCATCCCTGCCAGCAGCTGCAGCGCTGATGATTTCAGCTGCAAGCACAAACCTCGTATCGCTCAGCGCTGCGCTGGGATCCAGCCCCGTTTTAATTGGATTTGGGCTTAGGGCTGGGATTGGGCTTGTCTTCGCGGTTATATTCGCGTTATTTCTGTCAAGTGAGAGCCGGATTTCTGTCCTGGTAAATCGCAGTTCCCTTCCTTCACCTCATTTGGACGAGGTTCCAATCCCACCCGCGGCTACACCTAAAATACAAGCCCTTGGTGTAAAGATCGTCAATACCATGCTGGGTTTCATGCCATTTTTATTAGGCAGTTCATTGGTCTCCGGATTTATCCAGGCATTCCTCGCTCAACCCTGGCTGCCACCGTTTGAGGGTTCGTTTCTGCAACAGGCGGCAACTGCTGGAGTTGGGGGTATTCTGACGTCAGGCGGGAGTGTCGGCGATTTGCTTGTTGTTGGTTCCTGGAACCTCACCAGGTTTTCGTTTCAAGGTTTGGTGTTCCTCCTCGCTGGTGCTTTTTGTGATTTGAAAACAATTGGGTTGTATTTGAGAGTCTTTAATATCCGTACCATTATCTACATGAGTGTTTTAGCCCTGGGAATTACTTTGGTGACCACATTCTTGTTTGCTCTCGGGGGAGGATTGTGGTGAAAACGTCTGCCCTCCAAAAATACACTGCGCTTGCCCTCGCAATTCTGGGGTTGTCAATTTTTGCTCTTTTAGCGGATGGAAAAGCATTGGAATTCCTCGATAGACGTATATTCCCGCTTGTTTTTATCTCCAGTCTGGTATTGGTCGCGCTGGCGCAGGTTCTCCTTTCCAAGGGCAAGTTGAAAGTCGGATCCGATGAAAGTGCCGCAGATCTGGAACCTGAAAACCAATCCGGAAACCAGATCACGGAACTTTTATGGCTGGCAGTGCCTGTGATCGTGAGTATCTTGTTTGCCTATTGAGGAACAATGATTGGCAAGATTCGTCCCATTGACCGGTTGTTCGTGCTGGGAGTAGCGCTTTTGGGTGCGATCCTTTTGATGATTGGAGTCCTATTTCGCCAACAACTGTCAATTACCAGCAGTCCCATGGTGGCTTATATAGGCAATCCCCTCGATTCGCCTGAGGTGTGGCTGATCTCTGCAAACGGGGGGCAAGCCTTCCAATTGACATCCACCGGGGGAGAAATTTATGATTTTTCGGTTTCACCGGATGGGAAGCGTATAGCATACAGCGCTCATAACGACACAGGAGGGATGGATATCTACCTGATCGATCGCGATGGAAAAGAGATGGAACGGTTGGTCGATTGTGGTAAGTACAATTGCAGCCAAACGGCCTGGTCGTCTGACAGCAAGCAGATCGCGTATAGCCAATATTTTCCTGTTCTGGAGGACAATCCAGTGGTTAAGGTCATTTCTGTCAAACCTGGCTTTCCCGTTTCAGATCTGTTGACTGGAAATATCGAAGGGGCTTACCCGTCGTTTTCACCAGACGGACGATACTTTACATTTTATAGTTTTTCGGAAGGGGGTCACTCCGTTATTGATCTGGAGAAGAACGATCGAGCGATTGTTCCCTCCAATAATCCTGATCGTGTCTCATGGTCTCAAGATCCAGCCGCAATGTTTTACACCTCATTCGCAGATAATGGTTTGCTGCCCCAATCTGTACTGATGCAATACGATTTGGAAATGGCCCAGAGCCAGCCTATTTTGGGGGATCAATTAACCGGTTTTGACGTTTCGCGGGTGGATTGGTCGCCCGATGGAGTGTGGGCAGCCATCGGGCTAAAAGCACTGGACGATCAAAGCGGCCGTCAAATATATTTAACCCGCAAGGATGGGCAGGATTTCCATGCGATTACGGCAGATGCGGGTGCCTCGCATGCAGCCTATTCCTGGAGCCCACAGGGTCACCAGCTTATCTTCCAGCGTTACACGCCGGGATCTTCAAATTCTCAACCCGAAGTGATGCTGTGGCGCGGCAATACGGACAGCCTGGACATCCTGGTGCAAGATGCTGCGCTTCCAGCCTGGGTGCCATGATTTTCAGTCAAGCACAGCGTTAATTTCTCGCATTACCAGAGGATCCTCTTCTCTGGCTCTGGCGGCAATTAAAGCTTGACGCGCCTTGCCGGTGTCGATTTGGCCCAGTGCCCAGGCTGAATGGGCGCGCACCAGCGGTTCAAGATCATTTTTGAGTGCACTTTCCAGAACAGGGATGGCCCGAGGGGATTTAGAGTTGCCCAGGGCTACTGCAACGCTGCGTAAATAACCGCGCCGGCGTGCCCGTTTGATTGGGCTATCCTTGAAGCGCTTATTAAATTCTTGCGGTGTTAATTGGAGTTCGCCAATCAATTCCGGTTGAGCAATTCCATAGTCTGGTTGGAGTGTATCCTCGAATTGACCACTGGCGAAACGGATATTCCACGGACAAACCTGTTGGCAAATATCACAGCCGAAGACCCAATTTCCAAGCTGCGGTCTCAACTCGAGGGGAATCGCTCCTTTATTCTCGATGGTCAGGTATGAAATGCACCGGCGCGCATCGATGGTTCGGTCTGCTAGGATGCATTCGGTGGGACATGCCTCTATACAACGGCGGCAGGTCCCGCACCGGTCGGATGGATAAGGGTCATCCGGTTCTAGCGCCAGACTGGTTAATATCTCCCCCAGCAGGTAATAAGAGCCTGAACCCGGTTCTATCAGACAGGTATTTTTTCCCTGCCAGCCTAAACCAGCACGGACGGCAAAATCGCGCTCCAGGATGGGACCTGTATCTGTGTACACTTTACTCGCTACCGGTTGATGAGACCGGTTGTTTAGGAATTCCACCAACAAATTCAGCCTGGATTCAATCAGGTCGTGATAATCCTTCCCCCATGCATAGCTCGCTACCCTGCCCGTCAAATTGTCCGAAGCAGCCTTTGAGAGGGCTTTTGAATTGGAATACCGCATACCAACGACGATTAAGCTGCGCACCTCAGGTAAAATATTTGACGGGTTTGCCCTTCGTTCGACGGCCCTTTCAACCTCTAAATAATGCATTGTGCCGTGTCGGTCCTGCTCGAGCCAACGTACGTATGCTGGAAAAGTTTTAGGCGGGTCGGCAGAAGTTACCCCGACCAAATTAAAACCGAGGCGCAAAGCCTCGGTTTTCAATTCCAATTTTAGTTCCATGGTTTGCCTGTATGGTGTAGAAGTGCACAAACCAATTCTCAATCAGCGTTTACGGTGTTGAAGTTGCCGTCGCTGTACTGGATACTTGTTGCGATCCAGCTACTTTTAAATTGAAAGTGAGGGGATAAAAATTTGCACCTTCAGGAGTGGTGAGGACCCAGATCGTGGTGTAATCGCCTGAGGCATGAGGTGCTTCCATTTTTAAGGAAAGGTCAACACTTTCATTTGGTTTCACTTCTTTGGGCAGCTTGATATCGGATGCCGCAAACCTGAGGGTTGAATCGCCAAGGTAGAAGCGCAGCTGATAACCTGTTGTCCAGGTCGTGGTACCGGTATTCTTAACGGTCCAGGTCAGGGTGAAGTCTTCACCGGGGGTGAAGGTGGTACCATCACCCGGGGTCTGCCCGATCCATTCGGCCTTATCCGGCACGGTGGGTTTTGTGCCGCCGGTACCAATGGTAGCCACCGAGGTTGTTACAGCCAGGGTGATGGTTGGGGTATTGGTTGGACCCGGGGTGTTGGTGGGCTGCAGGGTTGGCGTGCTGGTGGCTGTAGGCATCAAAACCGCGGTTTGTGTTAACCCGGCAGCAACCGTTTGAGCCGCCTGTGTATAGACCATTTCAGGACTGAGAGTAGGAGTTGCGTTCCCGCCGCAGGCAGCCAGGCTGGTTACCAGGATTGCTGCCGCGAGGATGCTCCCACCAATTCTTCGTTTCTTAACCATCAAAAAATTCCTCCAATTACTATTTGTGCAAAATTTCATCAGCTCTGACAGTTTATGACAGTGCTTGATCGGATTTCCGACGAAACGATTTTCAGGTCTGAATGGAAAATTGTCAAGGGTTGACAGTATCCCCGGGGTTCAGAATGCTCTCATCCGAAGCCGGGTCGAACAGGGACTCAGGGTCGTTTTTTGGAAGGCTGTCTGAAAAAACACCGGTTCTTTCGTAAAAATCAAAATAGGTGATTGCTCCGGGGTTGATTTGAAGTGTGTAGCTAAAATCCTTCCAGCGGACCCGAAAATCCGCCCGGTACTCGCCAGCCGGCAGGTCGCTCAATACGAGGTTTTCCTGATAGAAGTCATCACTATTGACACTGGTTGGCCCGTAGGTTCGTACCACCCAGGTTTCATTTGTTGAGAGGGACGTAATCCTTACGCTGATGCGGGTTAATGGCGAACCATATCGGTCGATCATTCTGCCTACCAAGACCCCACGTCCCTGAGGTGGTGCCAACCAGAGTTCTGGATTGCGGCTGGAAAAGAAGGAATTTTGTTTTATGCGTACCTCGAAGTGCAAGTGGGGGCCTGTTGTGTTTCCAGTGTTTCCAACAATACCCAGATGATCTCCAGCCTCGACACGCTGCCCTACCTGAACATCGACTCGGTCCATATGGGCGTAAATGGTGTAAACCTCGCGGTGTTCATAACCAAAATCGTGCCGGATTGCAACCGCCAGACCATACGGATCATCCTCCGCACTTTCACCGCGATAAAGACCTTCTCCAGCCCAGGCAACTTTTCCGGCAGCAGCAGCGATAATTGACGTGCCCCGCTCAGCACCGATATCAATTCCCGTATGCACGATGTCTTTGTCCGGGAAGAAGTCACCGTAACGGTAATCTGCTGAGGGCCAATTGACATTGTCGGCGGCGATTGGACGTGAAAAATAAAAATGATCGTACGGTGAAAGCGACCACGGGATAGGATATAACGGCGGCCGCCAGGCAGATACATATTCGGATGAAGGCGTTGAAAAAGTGAACCGCAGCGGCTCGACTTCCAGTGCAGGCACCGGCAATATTTTGCTCGACTCCATGGTTGCGGCAGGCGGCGTTTCGGAAGTTGTTGCAGTATTGGCTGGCGTTTCAGGATATGTAGGCGCGGGTGTGGGCAACAGAGTAGGGGTGGAAATCGGCCCTGCAGAAAGGTCGAAAGCTGATGCCGCCCTGGGATTACAACCACCCGGCACAAGAGCGGCCAGGGTCAGGCAAATGGCTAAAAGTTTTCTTCCTGAATACGCTGCCTGTCTCATGGGAAATATTCCTCTGGCATTGGCGTCCAGGTAGGTCGTGGATTCGGGTTGGTTGGCTCAAGAAGCCAGTTATTCACCTGCGCGGTTGCTGTTCGACTGTTAGATGGCAGCGTGGTTATCGTGGGCGTAGAAGTGAGCGAGGGTACTCTGGTCGGCTGATGGATCATCTCTGCCGGGTATAACTCGAGCATGGCAGTTTCCCAGTTCATGCCGCGCGTGAATGCAAAATGGTTGAAACGAGAAGCCGAATAATAAGCCCGCCAATTGGTAAGAGCTGGTAACCGAAACCAACCAAACCGATTAGAGATTTCAGTGATATCGATCCAATAGCCTTCGGGGACTCCATTTAAGGCGCCGCCCGCCTCATAATCATTCGGGTTGCCGTTTGCACGCGCATCCAGGTCCCAGGTTTGGAACGTCAGCGGCATCCCCTGAGAACCATCCTGATAGCGTGCCCGTACGTAAACACGCCAATATACCTCTCCGCCGATGTCCTCACGTTTGATGGCCATCCAGCCTGCCTGTAGAGGTAACGGATTGATCGAATAAGCCAGCCCGGTAACCAACCATTCATCGATCGTCCCAGGAAGCGTTGGATCTGTCATCGGCAGGTAGGCATTTTCCAGGTTTGCCAGAACATCCCAACCGGAGGTACGTGAAATTTCCTGCCGCAGAGCATTAAAGAAATCGTCCACACTGTCGCTCAGGTAAGGGTGTGGAGCAGAAACATTATTCAGCGTCACCAAACCTGTGCGGCCTGTGGATGAATCAATATCCCGGTTGGATGGGTCCTCGAACCTGAGTGAGACCGGGAGGGATGGCTCACCCTCGAGGAAACCGGAAACATGTTCCGCAAATGTGCTTCCCCGCCAATCCATACCAAAATTTGCTGAGGGTAAGACCGATGCGGGATAAACTAATAGACCAGTAGAGATTGCGTAACCGGTTATGGTTGTGGCATTCGAGGTTGCGAAGGTTGTGATTATCCTGGATCCATCCGGGCTGAAAACCGGTGAGCTTCCAGCAGCGAATACCTCTGGTCTTGATCCTGGTGTTTGCAATTTATAAGAAATAATTGCTTGATTCCCTTCACTTGCAGTTGACCAGACCAGTAAGCTCCCATCCGGCGACCACGCCGGATGTCCATCGGCATGGTCCGGGTTTTTGCTGATATTCTGGAAGCGGTCATCCGCCTGGTTTACTTTAACTGTCCAGATTTCAGATTCACCGCTGCGTAACGACGTGAAAGCAATTTGGTCTCCAGCCGGAGACCAGGAAGGTTCGAAATCCGGCCATGGATCATCGGTGAGCTGCACCGCCGACTCGCCGGGGTTTTGGATTGATTGGATGAAGATTTCCAGGTTGCCAGAGTTGTAGCTCTCATAGGCCAGCCACAGCCCATCCGGAGACCATGATGGATGACCGTCATACGCCAGAGTATCCGTTATGCGGGCAGCAGTGCCAGTACGGAAATCAAAGACATAGATATCCCAAAATCCGTTTCGACGAGATGCATATGCCAGCCGTGTGCCATCCGGACTTACAGCCGGGTCGATATCGTCCCAGGGGTTGTTAGTAAGGCGGGTAAATTGCATTTCAACAGGATGGTATACAAACAAATGTTTGTAATACCCGTCCGCTAAAGAAAGGATCATCAACCCGTCTGAAAATTCAAGGGTCTGGTTCTGGCTGGAAACCTCCACGGTCGGTGTGGGGGGTAATGGAGACGGAGTTATGGTAGGCGGTAAGGGTGTTATGGTTGCGGTAGGGGATCCTGCCGCACCGGTTAAAGTTGGTATTGGGGAGGGTTGTTTTTCGGAGGTGGAATCTGGCCAGAGAAGCAATGCAAGTGCAATCAAACCGATAATGCCAACGCCAACGATGATTGCCCGGCTCAGGGTCGGTTTCCTTTCCAATTCATCTAATTGTGGAGGCCAACGACGTTTCAAATATTTCCCATCCCAATAATCATTTATTTGTAATGTAAAAATATTTTAGCATCACTAAAATCATCTGGAAGCGATTCTCAGGTTTTTTGCACCCCAATTAACAATAGTGTAATTACCCCTGCTCATTTCGGTGCATAAAGAATGCCGGTTTTCCAATTTCTCTTAGCAACGAAATTTATAACCCCCCATAATTGAAAAAGCGCCTGATTTTTGAAATTGTCATCAAGCGCTTTATTCGGGTCAAAGCGAAAATTTGAATTTGACGCTTTTTTCGTCTACAGTACCCACCTCTTCATAGAGGATTTTTCCGGTTAATTGGAATGGACCGACGGTATTTGCGCGGCGGATGTGCAAGGTAAAAACAAGATCGAAGTCGATATTTTCGATAATGGTCACGCTTGCCACTTCATCGCCCTCAGAGTCGAACAGGACAGCCTCCAGGTTCGGGGGTTTCTGAAACGGGGTTAACCGCATATGGACGCGGATGCGCCGGTTATCCTCCCAGGGCTCGATATGCAGGTCAAGAAATCGGACGTCAGCCGGCTCTTTGGCGCCTTCGGTCGGATGGAGTGGATTAAATCGGTGCATGCTTGATCAGGCGATCCGCCGGGCTTCCATATAAAACCGTTTTTCCACGGCCTCGCCCATCGAAAATGTTTTACGCGGCAGGGCGCCGTCCAGGATGACGGTTTTAAACAGGTCGCTCTTCGACATTGCAGGCAGGTAGAAACCGCAATTTCCGTGTTGGGCTGCGAGCTCGGTTACCACTTCAGCGCCGTGGACATAATCAATTTTGCCAGCGGTGCCTTCCTTAAGCCACTGATCCAGAAAAGCCTGAATGGTTCCGACAGGAAGGTTTGCGGAAGGGTTCTTAACTCGGATCAGTCTGGATATGCCTGGTTGGATAAGACCGATGGCATGATCTTCACCGGAGGATTGTTCAACGAAGTTGATTAATGCTTCGCTTGTATCCATTTGTTCGAAAGAAACAGAATCCCCAAAATATCCTTGTAAAGCATCCACCGGATCCCGTGTGATTCCGAACAGGACGCGGTGAATGGGCTCGAAATGAAGTCCATCGTCGTGCACATTCTCAATTTCGACCAGGGCATAACGCGCCGGGTGGTCCATGCCTACCACCGGCTTGATCTTCTCCCAGATAGCCTTGGCGGTTGCCAGCGAATGATTCCCGTCGCCTACAGCAAATAGCAGCACGCCCTGATCTCTGGACACCCCGTATTTGGGATAGAAGACCCCGGGCGATGCCAGGCGCTCGAGCGCTTCAACGACGCCAGATTCCAGTTCAGGTTTGTTGACCAGGCGGCCTTTCAAGTGACCGCTGCCTTGCATCAAATCGAAGTCATACAGGAGCGGCAATTCTTCAGCCGCTGCGGTGATGGGGTCGATTACGGAGCAATCGGCATCATCGATCAACACCAAAATATGAGGCAGCTCGAGGGTTGCCCCTTCACGGATACGCATACGCGGGGGCAGGCGGTCGAGGATAGTTCCTTCTGTGGCTCGAATGAGCGACTGCGACCCTTTATTGAAATCGTAATTTTCGAGATCAAGCGCAAGCATCAAACCACGGCGCATTTTCCCCAGGGAGGTGCGCTCTACATACACCAATCCGGTATGGGTTTCCAGCAGATCCTGGTGAATGTACTCGCGCATGGTATTCTGGGTGAGTTGAATCCGTTCGACCTCCTGGGGTGTCCCGAGGAAGACTTCTGGCAGGACCAGGTTGTATGTGGAGGGCGAGGAACCAACAGTATCGGCAACTTTGCGCCAATACTCTGGTTGAGACGTAAATTGGTCGCAGGCAATCGTGGCCCATTTATGTGGATCCAGACCGTTTTTTGGCAGCATGACGTCCGCCACCTGTATGCCAACAGAGGGGTAATTTCGCATCGATAGGCTCCAGAAAGGAAGGTTGGAAAGAATTCCAGAGCTATTGTAGCAAATTATGGCAAAGCATGCGGGTAAAACACCCTGCACCTGTCACCCGGGGAACCTGCTTAAAAAACCGCTCCCACTGGAGTCCGGTGGGAGCGGGTATGAACTTGTTCCTTAAAATCTAAAGTCCCAGCATGTAGGCAAACCCGACGGTACCAGGACCAGTATGGGTACCGATTACCGGGCTGACAGGAATGACCATTGATTCCTTAACCACGCTAGCCGGGAACCGTTCTATTGCTTTCTGAAGCAATTCTTCAGCTTCAAGCGGTGCATTCGCATGGAGGACACCGATTCGGAGCGGCGACTTATTGCCGACACGTTCCTCCAGGATATCAACGACCCGGTCCATCGCTTTTCGCATGGTCCGCACTTTTTCCTGTGGTTCAATGCGTCCATCGTGCACGGTCAGAATCGGTTTCAGGCTTAGGGCTGTCCCTAAGAATGCCGCTGCCCCGCCAATTCTGCCGCCCCGGTGCAGGAATTCCAAAGTGCTGACGACAAACAAAACGCCAGTATGACTGACCGCTTTTTCTGCAAGTTTATGACATTCCTCAAACGAAGCACCCTCAGCCGCAGCCCGCGCAGTAACCAATGCACAAAATCCGGTAGCCATGGACGCGCTCAACGTGTCGACAATCGCGATCCGATCCGAGTTGATGGTTTGCTTGGCCTGGATGGCGGAATCCATTGTGCCGGAAAGTTTTGAGGAGATGTGAATGCTGACAATATCATAACCCTGGTCGAGCAAGTCCTGGTAAACACGTTGGAATGCGGCGGGCGAAGGCTGAGAACTAGAAGGCATGACCTTGGCGTTTTTTAGCCGGGTGTAAAACTCCAGCGGCGCAATGTCGATGCCATCCCGGTAAGTTTCACCCCCCCAGATCAATTGCAGCGGAATCTGGGTGATCCCGTAGCTGGCACCAAGCTCCTCTGGGATATTGGAAGTACTATCCGTCACGATGGCAACTTTGGACATTTATCTCTCCTCGAAAATTAAAACTAAAGGTCAATTTGCTTATGGATCATGCAACACTGTTAAAGAGGAAAAGTTGCGAAATTTGACCGCTCATTTGTACCAATCGGATGCTCAAGTGGATCTTATTTACAATTCACCTATTCTTTATATCCCTTGACCTGTATTCCAATCCCGGCTAAAATCACCCCTGGTTACACCCCGTCCAGGGGTGTTGGTTTCTTATGCATTAAGGTGGACAAGTGTTTGAATCCCTGACACAAAGGTTAGACCAGGTCTTCCAACAACTCCGGCGGCGGGGAAAACTTTCGCCGCAGGATGTTGATGCTGCCATGCGTGAGGTGCGTCTGGCACTGTTGGAAGCGGATGTGCATTACAGTGTGGTCAAGGATTTTGTTGGCCGGGTTAGGGAACGTGCCGTAGGGCATGAAGTTTCCCGTGCATTAAATCCGGGACAACAGGTTGTGAAAATTGTTCACGAGGAATTGATCCAAACGCTTGGCGAGCCTTCACGGCTGAATCTGAATGGTCCAAAACCGCGCGTTATCCTGCTGGTTGGTTTACAAGGTGCCGGTAAAACGACGGTAGCGGCAAAAATAGCATCTCAACTGCGGTCACAGGGCGAACGCGTAGAACTCGTCGCCTGCGACATTTACCGGCCTGCTGCCATCAAACAGCTTCAGACCCTTGGTGAGCGTATCGGTGTGCCGGTCTTTACCGAACCCGGTACAAAACCGCCTGAGCTGGCGGCCCGAGCTTTCGACAGAGCCCAAAAAGGTGGCGTCACTGCCTTGATTCTGGATACCGCAGGGCGTTCGCAGCTGGATGAGGCTCTGATGGAGGAACTTCGGGCGATCACCCGCAAGATAACGGCCAACGAAATTCTGCTGGTGGTTGATTCGATGATTGGTCAGGAAGCGCTTCACATCGCGGAAGGGTTCAGGGATTCGGTATCTCTGACCGGCTTGATCATGACTAAAATGGATGGCGACTCGCGCGGCGGGGCAGCCATCTCCATTCGCAGTGTTACCGGTGTGCCAATCAAGTTCCTCAGTACCGGCGAAGGGATCGAAGCCATCGAGGCGTATGAACCAGCCCGGTTGGCGTCTCGAATCCTGGGCATGGGCGATATGCTTGGTCTAATCGAAAAGGCCGAGGCAGCTCTGGATGCAAAGGAAGCCCGCGACCAGGCTGAAAAAATGATGTCAGGGCAGTTTTCACTGGAGGATTACGCGAACCAGCTCAAGCAGCTGCGCAAGATGGGCCCTTTTTCAAAGGTGCTCGAAATGCTGCCAGGGAATATGGGTCAAATGGCTCGCAACGTATCTCCAGATGAGGCTGAAAAGTCATTGAAATTAACGGAAGCTATCCTGTCGTCAATGACTAACAAAGAACGTCGGAATCCTGATATACTCAATGCCAGCCGCCGCCGCAGAATTGCACGCGGCTCAGGTACGGAAGTGCAGGACGTTAACCGGGTGCTCAAGCAATTTCGGGACGCCCAACGGTTGTTTAAAACGATTCAGAAAACGGGCGGGCGTGGAATGCCACGCCTGTTTGGGTAGCCAGCAGCAGGGAAAAGCGCCCCTTCAGCGCCCCTCAGAAAATTTTCCAGGCTAAAGAGCAACCCTATGGTAAGATTCATTCACGTACAAACTAGCAACAGGAGATAGGTCTTAAAATGGTTCGAATTCGATTACGCCGCGTAGGTTTAAAGGGTCAACCCAGCTACCGCATCGTTGCCGCTGAGAAAGAAAGTCCTCGTGACGGCAAGTTCCTGGAGATTCTGGGGTCATACAACCCGCGCACAGAACCCTTCACATTTCAGGTTCAAGAAGAGCGCATCTACCACTGGTTGAAGAACGGCGCTCAACCTTCTGAATCGGTTATGCAGTTGTTTAACAGCGTTGGTCTGATGAAGCGTTTCGAGCGTGTCAAAGGCGGAGAATCCGCCGAGGTAGTGCTCAAGGAAGCTGAAGAATACTACGCTAACCGCAAGATCAACACCAAGACGAACTAAATCCTCTGGATACCTGTATTTTTAAGGTCAGGAAACCCCTGATCAGGTTGAAAGGAGCAATCGTGAAGGAGTTGATCGAATATATCGCCCGTTCTTTGGTCGAGGATCCCACCCAGGTCAGTGTTCAACAGGAACGCATGGGAGGGAAGGTTCACCTTGAACTGTCCGTCGCCAAGGAAGATATGGGCCGAGTAATTGGCAAAAGCGGCCGGGTAGCCAACGCAATGCGGGTTCTTTTACGCGTGGCTGCCGCCCGTGAAGGAAAACAGGCCAATCTGGATGTTTTGGAGCCCAGGTGAAAAGAAGGGTTCCGCATCCTGACAATTCCGAGCAAGCTGATACAGGCTCGCCGCCCATGGGCGAGCCTGTGTTCTTGGTAGTCGGAACCTTAAAGCGTTCTCACGGAATACGAGGGGACGTGATCATGGAAGTGCACACAGATTTCCCCGAGCGGTTGGCTGCCGGGAAAATTGTGTATATCGGGGAAGAGCACCGCCCGCTGACGATAACGAATATCCGACAGGCCAATAAAGATCTGCTCATCCGCTTCGAAGGATATACCGATCCAGAGTCAACGGGTGACCTGCGCAATCAAGTCGTTTTTGTTCAGACCAAGGATATCCCATCCTTACCGGAAGGGGAATATTACCATCATCAGCTGGTCGGATTGCGTGTAGTCACAGATACGGGTCGCCAAATCGGGACTTTGACCGAAATCCTTGAAACTGGAGCCAATGATGTTTATGTAATCACGCCGGCTGCGGGTGAGGAAATCCTGATCCCAGCGGTAAGTGATTTTATTTTAGGCATTGATCTGGCAGCCCGGGAGATAACAGTCGCTCCACCTGAATGGGGATAAACGGGCAGGCGAATGGATCCGAAAGCGTACTGGGTTGGTTTTAACTTTGTTAAGGGAATAGGTTCTGTCCGGATGCGGGCAATCCTGGAAGCCTTCGACAATGACCTGAAGGCAGCCTGGGAAGCCCCGATTTCGCGTTACCAGGAAATTGGACTGTCGAGCAGGATCATTGACAACCTGCTGAAAGTTCGCAGCCAGGTTGATCTCGAGAAGATTTGGGCAAAAATGTCCGCGAATGGAATTAGCGCCCTGACCTGGGAAGACCAATCTTATCCGCGTTTGTTGAGGGAAATCGATCAACCACCGCCCATTCTGTACCAACGCGGTGAAATTCTGCCTGAAGATGAAGCCGCGGTTGCCATCGTTGGTACCAGACGGGTATCTGCGTATGGGCGTGCGGTAACTGAAGATCTTGCGGCTTGTCTGGCATCCAATCGCGTCACTGTGGTCAGCGGTCTTGCGCGAGGAGTGGATGCATTGGCCCACAAAGCAGCTCTGCGTGCAGGCGGCAGGACGATTGCGGTCCTTGGAAGCGGGGTAGACACAATTTACCCGCCCGAACACCGCCAGCTTGCATCCGATATCACCGATTCTGGGGCTGTGATCAGTGATTATCCGCCCGGTACTGAACCTGAAAGCAGTAACTTCCCGCCGCGCAACAGGATCATTTCAGGCCTATCGCTCGCAATCGTGGTTGTAGAAGCCGGCGAGACCAGCGGTGCATTGATTACGGCTTCCTTTGCTGCAGATCAGAACCGCGATGTGCTGGCGGTTCCGGGAAATATCGATTCTCCGAACAGTAAGGGCACGAACATGCTCATCCAAAACGGTGCCCGCCCCATGTTAAAACCCGAAGATGTTTTGGAGGCTCTGAATTTGGAGCAGGTCAATACGCGTCGCATGGCCCGTAAACTACTGCCGGCGGATGCCACGGAGGCCAAAATCCTTCAGGTAATTGCAGCCAGCACAATGGCTCTGGATGAAATCAGTTTCCTGACAGGCATCCCTGTTGAAATGGTTTCTGCCACCCTGGCAATGATGGAACTTAAAGGCTTGGTGCGGAATTCCGGGACGATGACCTTTTCGGCTATTCACGAAGCGATTGAAGATTACCAGGCAGGAGATTATGAACAATAACTTCTATGCTGTCATAATGGCAGGCGGCGGTGGGACGCGTTTATGGCCACTTTCGCGTTCCAACCGTCCAAAACAAATGCTTAAGCTGGGTTCGCAGCGCACCCTGTTTCAATTGGCCTGCGACCGCCTTGAAGGTGTATTTCCCCCTGAAAGAATTCTCGTGGTTACAGTTGCGGACCAGGCGGACGCCCTGCGGATGCAGGTGCCTGCGATCCCCCCTGAAAACTACCTGATTGAACCGATGCCGCGCGGTACAGCGTCCGTGGTCGGATTGGCGGCAATAACCCTGAATAAACGCGACCCGCAGGCAGTCATGGCTGTCTTAACCGCGGATCACATGATTGAGAATGTCGCATACTTCCAGAAGCTGCTTAACGCCGCCTTCCAGGTTAGCCGGTCGGGACAGCTGGTTACGTTGGGGATAACCCCTTCAAGCCCGTCCACAGCGTACGGGTACATCCAACGTGGAACCCGGTTGGAATCGATTGATGATCAGCAAGTGTTTTCCGTAGCCCGTTTCAAAGAAAAACCTACGCTGGAAGCCGCAAAAGAGATGCTGGCCGGGCAAGACCATGATTGGAACTCCGGCATGTTTATCTGGCGGGTTGTGGATATTCTGGAAGAATTCGACCGTCAGATGCCAACCCTGGCAGCCAGTTTACAAACCATTAGTGATGCCTTGGGGACTGCCCGGCAGGATGTGGTTATGCAGGACCTTTGGCCAAAAATTCATCCTCAGACGATTGATTATGGTATTATGGAGCACGCCCGCCGGGTGGTGGTCCTTCCTGCCGCTGGATTGGGCTGGAATGATGTAGGCAGCTGGGATTCGTTGTTCGATGTCCTCCCTGGTGACGTGAATGGCAACATCCTGTTGGACGCGAAGGCCGTTAGTATCGAATCCAGGAATAATCTGGTGTTATCGGATGGAACGGCACGCCTGGTCGCCACCATTGGCATTCAAGATATCGTCGTCATTGATACGCAAGACGTGTTATTAATTTGCAAACGCGAAGACGCACAGAAGGTGCGCGAGGCTGTGCAGCGATTGAAAGATTCTGGTGAGAATCATTATCTGTAAGGCAGGGTGATTTGGAAGCATATTGTGTCAAATGTAAAACCAAACGAGAAATTTCGAACGCACAGGCATCTTTTAACGCTGCCGGAGCCCCGGTAACCCACGGGATTTGCCCGGTATGCGGAACAAAAATGTACAGAATGGGGCGTACAGAAGTACACGATACGTTAACCCCCCCGGAAAAGGTAAGACGTGAACCCAAGCGGCATGGGAAACTTGTGATCGTCGAGTCTCCAGCCAAGGCGCGAACCGTCGGCAGATTCCTTGGCAAGGGCTACACTGTAAAAGCATCGGTCGGACATGTCCGCGATTTGTTGCGGTCTGAACTTGCGGTAGATGTTGAAAATCATTACCAGCCAAAATACCGTGTGCCGAATGAAAAACGGCCTATTGTGAAGGAATTGAAAGGCCTTGTCAAAACCGCAGAAGAAATTTTCCTCGCAACCGACCCTGATCGGGAGGGAGAGGCTATTGCCTGGCACCTCTTGGAAGCAGCCGAAATCGACCCCGCTATCACAAAGCGTGTGGTTTTTCACGAAATTACCCAGCCTGCAATCGCCGAAGCCTTCAGTCACCCGCGGACCGTCAACATGGACCTGGTCAACGCCCAGCAAGGCCGGCGTATTCTCGACCGTTTAGTTGGCTATAACCTCAGCCCGCTGCTGTGGGAAAAAGTCCGCAGCCGCCTTTCAGCCGGCCGGGTCCAATCCGTTGCCCTGAGATTAATTGTGGAACGCGAACGGGAAATCGATAATTTTTCACCGGTTGAGTACTGGTCGATCAGCGCTGAATTCAAGCCTGACCATGTCCGTCAAACCTTTATTGCCAGGTTGCAGAAGATCAATGACGAAGATATTACTCTTCCCAATCAGGCTCTGGTCGATGCACTTCTTCCTGATATGGAGAAGGCAGCGTATCAAATCACGCGCATTAAGAAAGGGGAGCGAAAACGAAAACCTTCTGCTCCCTTCATTACTTCGTCGCTGCAGCAAGAAGCTTCGCGCCGGCTGGGTTTTACCACGCGCCGCACAATGGCGATTGCACAGCAGCTTTATGAAGGCCTGGATGTTGGCAATGGGGGTGCTACCGGTCTGATAACTTACATGCGCACCGACTCAACCAATGTGTCGGAGATTGCACAAAAAGAGGCGCGCGACTACATCCAGCAAACTTATGGCGGAGATTATGTCCCCCCAACACCTCCGCAGTACCGGACGAGGGCAAAAGGGGCACAGGAGGCGCACGAAGCCATTCGCCCCACCTCGGTAATGCGGCTGCCAGAAAAAGTAAAGCCTCACCTTACGAGCGAGCAATTCAAACTTTACCAGATGATTTGGCAGCGATTTGTGGCCTCCCAGATGGAAGCAGCCGTGCTGGATACCGTAACCGTTGATGTGACCGGCAGTGGCGAAAAGACATACCTGTTTCGTGCATCTGGATCAACCGTGCGTTTTGCGGGTTTCCTGGTTGTGTTTGAAGATTCCCGTGATGAGGACCTTAAAGGCGAGGATGATGAAAATGTCCGCATTCCCGCCGGATTACTGGAAAACCAGAAACAACACCTTGTCCGCTTAATTCCCGAACAGCATTTCACTCAACCCCCTCCGCGGTTCACCGAGGCAACGCTTATTCAAGCCCTGGAAGAAAACGGGATCGGACGTCCGAGCACTTACGCCCCAATTTTGTCCACCATTCAGGAACGCGGTTACGTTGTGCGCGAGAGCAAGCGTCTTTTGCCTACCGATACCGGCTTTATTGTAAATGATCTGCTGGTAGATCATTTTTCAGACATCGTAAACCTGAATTTCACCGCCCAGATGGAAAGTGACCTGGACGATGTGGCTGAAGGCGGTCGTGCCTGGGTGGATGTCATTGACGAGTTTTATAAGAAATTTGAGCCCCAGCTTAAAAAAGCTCAGGCTGAAATTCCGGTAACCAAGACAGAATTAGAAAAGGTTGGCCGAGCCTGCCCGCTTTGCGGGAGTGAACTTGTTATACGCTGGGGGCGCTTTGGAAAGTTCATCAGCTGCAGTACATTCCCCGAATGCCGGCACACGGAGCCCCTGCTGCAAAAAATCGGTGTTATCTGTCCGGATGACGGTGGTGACCTGGTTGAGCGCAAGACCCGCAAAGGCAGAGTATTCTATGGCTGCGCAAATTATCCGACCTGCGGATTTACCACCTGGAAGAAGCCTATCGGCAAACCCTGCCCCTCCTGTAGCGGTTTACTGGTGATTGTCAATAAGCGCGAAGTCCAGTGCATCAAATGCGAATCGACCTTTATGATTGAACAGGTACTTGAATCTGCGTCTGAATCGGCATAAACCTTGCAACAATACAGATTACACGCCCGCAATATCGTTGCCATTATCTGATATTTGTTCTACAATACCAGTGAATGCAGCACAAAGAACGGCGGGAAAGACTAAACCTGTAGGAGCAGAGACATGGATAAGATCCGAGAGCAACTGCGCAACCCAATTATTACCGCAGCTGTAGGTTTCGTGATTGGCTTGATCATCGGTTTGCCACTTCTTGGCTGGTCAGTTTGGCCGGTCAAATGGACGGATGCTGAGCCGGCATTGCTGCGGCAAGACCTGAAACAGGACTATATTTGCACGATGATCGATTCCTTCGTGATCCGGCAGGATATCACTGCTGCCAAAATGCGCTTCAACGCGCTGGGTGAGGATGCCACGGAGCTCATAAACGCATTTATGCCCGGTACCTGCAGCATTAATGAAGCAGAACTCAATGCCTTCCGCGCCGCAGTTTTGGGCCCAGAAGTCCCGCTCCCGGTTACAACGCTGACCCCTGAAGCCACAAAAACAACCGGGACAGCCCCAACCCGCAATATCGGCCTGGTAGTTGGTCTTTGCCTTGTGACTTTGCTGGTTGGCGCTCTGCTTGTTTACCTGCTGGTCTTCCGCCGGAAAGGCGTGGGCATTGGTACCCCATCTCAGAGTCCGGCAAGCGCTGCCAAGGAAATGACGCGTGAAGCTCCGCGGACTGATTACAGCGCTCAGGGACAGGAACCGCCCATCGCCCAGTTTATGACCACCTATATGCTCGGCGATGATTTATATGACGACTCCTTCAGTATCGACTCGCCCACGGGAGAATTCCTTGGCGAGTGCGGTGTCGGTATCTCAGATACCATCGGGGTTGGCGACCCAAAGAAAGTAACCGCCTTCGAAGTATGGTTATTCGATAAAAACGACATTCAGACCATCACGAAAGTGGTCATGAGCCCGCACGCAATGAACGATGGAACGATCCGAGCCCGGCTCGAGTCGAAAGGTGAACCGGTTGAGGTAGGTCATGATCGACGGATTGTGCTCGAGACCGCTACACTCGTGCTCGAGGCCCGGGTTGTCGATCTTAATTTTGGTGCCGGTGCGCTGCCCGAAAACAGCTTCTTCGAACGCCTGACGCTTGAACTGGCTGTTTGGCCAAAAACTAACGCCTAGAAGCTTCGTTAGAATATAAAAATCAGCGGCAGGAGTTCTGCCGCTGATTTTTTTTAGTTGATAATAAATCACTCGATTTTGAGGATCTTGAAACGGATACTGCCGCCGGGAGTATCCACCATTACTTCATCGCCAATTTTCCGACCCATTAAAGCTTTTCCAATCGGAGACTCATAAGAAATTCGACCGTTATAAGGATCCGCTTCCTTTGGGCCTACCAGATGGTAGGTTTCAGGGGTGAAAGCGCCTTCCTGGATGGTCACGTGGTCGCCAATTCCTACCTCACTCAAATTGCGTTCGACATGGTCGATGATAATCACGTTCGAAAGGACAGCCTCGATTTCTTGTATCCGGCCTTCCAAAAACGCTTGATCCTCTTTTGCGGATGAATAATCGGCATTTTCAGAGAGATCACCCTGATCAATGGCAGCTCTAAGTCGTTTCGCAAGGGCATCGCGCTGAGGGCCTTTCATTTGCTCAAGTTCATTTTGAAGGCGCGTTAAACCCTCTTGCGTGAGGTATGATGGTTCAGACATATTTCCAGGTTACTCCGATAATAAAAAATCGTGCAGGTTAATGAATCATTGCCATGGCATCCCATGTAGCAATGCCCACAATGATAACATCAATTATTCGTATTGAGGAAGCAGACCCACATAATCCACATCCACGACTTTTAAGGCAGCGTGGACGGGTCGAACATTTTCTGCGACTCTTCGACCGCGTACCGGTCCGTCATCCCTGCGATGTAATCGCAAATTGTCCGTTCAAGTCCAATTTCCTCAATGCGTGCCTGGATATGATCAGGAAGCATTGTGGGTTGCCTGTGATACGCTTCAAACAGCCGGTTGATCAGGGTCTCAGCCTTGACTGCCATCCGTACAACGCGAAAATGACGATAGAGTTTACTGAATAGGAAATCCTTCAGCTGCCGGTTTCGCCGGATCATCTTCTCGGAGAAGGTAACAACATTGTATGGGAGACGTTGTAAATCTTCTACAGACGTCAGGTTGGCTTCCCAAAGGCGGCGCTCGGTGGTATCCACAAGGTCGTCCACCTCGGTACCGATAAGACGGCGTATAATGCGATGCCGGGTTAAATCATCCAGGCTGCCAGTTCGCCAGCCAATACTCTCACGCATTACCTGCCAGAGTTCAATACTTTCCAATAATTCTTCATTCAACATCCCAGAACGCAGCCCGTCATCCAGGTCGTGGGCTGTGTATGCCAGCTCATCCGCCACATTGGCAATTTGAGCTTCCATGTGCCCGCGCAGGTCGGGGTTGAAGTCGCGTGCATCAGACCGGTCGTACTCGGTTTCATGTTTGACGATGCCTTCCAATACTTCCCAACTCAGGTTAAGACCCGGGAAGTCAGCATAGCGGCGTTCCAACTCAGTCACAATCCGAAAGGATTGTTTATTGTGCTCAAAACCGCCATAATCTTTCATCAGGCGGCTGAGCGCGGTTTCACCCGAGTGACCGAAGGGCGGATGACCAAGGTCATGTGCCAGGCAGATTGTCTCAGTTAAATCTTCATTTGCGCCAAAGGCACGGGCAAGGGTACGCCCAATCTGAGCTACCTCCAACGTATGGGTCAGCCGAGTGCGGTAATAATCCCCCTCATAATTTATAAACACCTGTGTCTTATACTCGAGGCGCCTGAATGCGGTTGTGTGAAGGATCCTGTCCCTGTCACGCTGGAATATAGTGCGGTATCGCGGTTCATCTTCCGGATGAAGGCGTCCGTGAGAATATTTACTGTGGCAGCCATAGGGTGCCAGGTACTTATCTTCGATGTTTTCAAGTTGTTCACGTGAGAAGATCATGTTTTGTTTCCTTACGAATTGGAAATGACAGTACCAGTAGAAGTTCCCAGAATTGTCTGGTATAGATTGTCCGGATGATCACCGGAGAAGATCTCGACCTGAGCCATGGGGTGCTTAGCAATTAGATCCAGCATCAACTCAACTTTTTCACGCATCCCGCCAGTTACGTCCACACTGGCGGATCCAATAATGGCTGTTTTGAAGGCTGTGTAGGATTCGGGTGTTATTTTTGGAATAAATTGCGTACAGGCGGGATAGTCCTGCCAGACCCCGGAATCTTTTCCACATAGAAGCACCCGATCCGGAGGAATCAAATCCGCAAGTGCCATGAAAACATCTTCCGTAGAAAAGATTGTGCCGCCAATAACTGAATCAAAAACTACGTCTCCGCCGACAACGGGCGTCAACCCGGCTTGAAGCGCAGATGCCAATGGGGCCGAGAATACTTTGTCAGGTTGGCTCCCTGCTGATTGAATGAATGTTGATGGTGGAAATGCAATTGCCTGGATGCCTGCCTGTCCGAAAACTTCAATAACAATTTGATTTAAATCGCGTGCCTGTTTCCACACTTCAACGAATCCAGACCATTGTTCGGACGTCCATACCCCTTCCCGAGTTCGATACCGACGGGCAGGTACATGCCCAAAGGAACCCGATCCATGCCCAATGATCATTTTCCGCCCGGGATTCATCAATTGAGCTGCACGGATTTCTCGTGCAAGCCGATGGATGGTTTCAAACCGGGGTGTATGCGGGGTGTCTTTATCTGTAATAAGCGAGCCGCCAAGCTTGAGGAAGTCAATCATGGGCAGTACCCATTTCAGGAGTCACCCTGGTCTGCCAGACATGCCGGGCACCAGCACGCTGCAGTGCTTCTTTAATTGCTTCGACATTTGCTGCCGGGGCGAGTGCCACGATGTTCCCGCCTCCACCACCGCCCGTAAGTTTTGATCCGCTTGCGCCGGATGCGAGTGCAATTTGAACCAGGCGATCCAACTCCTGCGTAGAGACCCCTATGGATTGGAGGATTTTTTGGTTGGCATTCATGAGCGGGCCAAGGTTTTCAATATTGCCTGTTTCAAGACTGTTCCTTGCTTGCTCAACCAGGGATTCAATTTGGTCAAACATCAAATCGTACGCCCCGGGGTCCTTCAAGCGGCGCTGCCTGACCCCTTCGACCATTGGACCAGTGGCTGCTGCCTGTCCGCTGTCTGCGACGATCAAATCGAAGGGTGCGTTGATCGAAAGGAATTCTAAAGACTTTACACGGCTAAAATAAACCGGTCTTGCAAAGGTAATAACCGTATTATCGACACCGGACGGTGTGCCGTGCATTTGTACTTCGACTTTGTAAGCTATCGCATTAACCGCATCATTTTCGAGGGGGTGACCGATAAAAAGCGACAGGGCTCGCACGATAGCAACCGCAACAGCTGCACTTGATCCCATGCCGGCTGCTACCGGAATGGTTGAGCTGATGCGGATGTGCATGGCAGGCAACCTATCGATACCCAGGGCATCTTTTACGCCCTGGATGGAAATAGTGAAGGGATGGTTCGCTTCAAGTTGATCAAGGAATCGGTCAAATCCGATGTCTCTTGCCTCGATGCGAACCTGGTTGGAAGGTCCCAGCGGGTTCGCAAGGATCATTGCCCTGGCCTGCACGCCTGTGAAAGGGATTGCGATGGCAGGACGATTATAGACGACGGCATGTTCGCCGAATAATATTATCTTTCCGGGAGCGGTTGCTGAGATTGCTGGCATGATTTGATCTAAAAAAGATAAAAAATGATCAGAACCGCAATTCCCCACAGCAGGATCGTTGCTTGCAGCGGTCGGTCTGATAGCAGCAATTCTTCAGGTGCTCCCCCAGCCTGTTTCACCTGGATTAAGTACAGGTAGCGGAAAACGCCATACAGAACAAACGGAATGGTCAGCATCATACTGTGGTTGGTGGGCAGGTTTGGTGCCGAAAACGTGTAAAGGCTGTACGCCATGATGGTTGAGCTGGAAACAACCAGAATGAGCTGGTCAAGGAGTTGGATGGTGTATCCATCCAATACCCGCCGATGCTGGTTTGCCTCCTGGTTTAAAAGGGCCAATTCCGAGCGGCGTTTACCGAACCCGATATACAATGCCCCCAATGTGGTAACCACATATAACCAGGGAGAAAACCTTTCGACGGTTATGATCATCACTCCTGCAGCCACCCGCAGCACAAACCCGGCAGCGATAATCATGACATCAAGCAGAGCAATATGCTTGAGCCAATTTGAGTACACCAAATTGATTACCAGGTAGGCGACCGCAATCCAGCCAAAATTTGGAGCTAGCAAGAATGCTGCCGGGATTGTGATCAGGATAAATAGAATTGCTGCACCAATCGCAACGGATACGGGCAGCTTACCCGATGCTATAGGTCGGTTGCGTTTCTGGGGATGTTGCCGGTCTGCATCGGCATCCAGGATATCGTTAATCAGATAAACACTGCTGGAAAGCAGACAAAAAATAAAAAATCCGCCGATGGATTTTGCAAAAGCCTGAGGATTTAGTAACTGGCGGTCAAAAACCACTGCAGCCAGGACAAATGCATTTTTTGTCCACTGGCGAATCCGCATGGATTTGATGAGCGCGCGAAGCATGCAATAATCTTATCATAAGTGATTTGCTGCATACCCTGATTTGATGCCCAAAATACGATTACAATCAGGGAATGCCAAAGAGCCGTTTAGACGTGTTGCTGGTTGAACGTGGGCTGATTGAGAGTCGAAGCCTGGCCCAGCGCATGGTCATGGCAGGCCAGGTTCGGGTCAATGGACAGGTACTGATTAAACCGGCGGACAGGGTGGAAGATCAGGCAGAGTTGACAATCGATCATGGACCTCGTTTCGTCTCGCGCGGGGGAGAAAAACTCGAAGCAGCCTTGCTTGCTTTTGGTCTTGAAGAGCTAAAGGGGGCGGTTTGTGCCGATGTTGGCGCTTCGACAGGCGGATTCACCGATTGTTTGCTGCAGCATGGAGCCAGCCGGGTTTTTTGTATCGACGTGGGGTACGGCATCCTTCACTGGAAAATTCGCCAGGATCCGCGGGTTGAAGTCATGGAACGTACCAACGCACGTAACGTTTTTTCATTGCCACAACCCGTCCAATTGGTCACAATCGATGCCTCGTTTATTTCATTGAAAATTCTCCTGCCTGTTGTGCGCGGTTGGTTTGAAGAGATTGGCCAGGTTGTGGCTTTAATCAAGCCGCAGTTCGAAGCAGGACGGCAGGATGCAGCTAAAGGGGAAGGGGTGATCCGCGATCCGGCTGTCCACCAAAAGGTGCTGTACGAAGTCCTCACCGCCGCTGGGCAGGAAGGGTTCGAAATCAGCGGCTTGATCCGATCGCCGCTGCTGGGGCCAAAAGGCAACACCGAATTCCTGGTATGGCTGAAAACCCCGAGAACGCAACCCATGGACATTGAACCCTTAATTTCGTCATTATTCGTTGACAAACCGCAGGGTATTGAGGAATAAAAAAAAACGGGCATAATCTGCCCGTTGATTTAAACCCACCTCAATAAGCCTTCAGGAGTGTTCGATTTCACCCTCAAAAACGTATGCCCATCCGGTTCCTTTACAAATCGGGCATCGGTCATACACATACCCGTCGCGGGCTTGCCCGGCACCGTTCCCGGAGCAGAATGCGCATTTTTTGGCAGCTTGTGCAACTAAAATTGTGCCAACGCCTTTACAAACCGGACACACGTCATAAACATTTGAATCCTTGCAGCGGCCGCTGCCGTTCCCTGAACAAAATGCACACGTCTCGGGGGCATAATGAATAACTGGTTGGACCTTGACCATTTTTGTCTCCCTTATGAACCGTTCCGATTCTCTTGCTGATCGGTTCGTTCACGGGCTTCCTCGGAAATCATATCCTCAAAGGCTTCGACCATTTCAGGGTCGAACTGCTTCCCGGCATCCTGTTTGATTAACTCTACTGCCTCAGACGGTGTCACCGCCGGGTGGTAGGGCTGCTCAGAAGTCATAGCGGTAAACGCCTCTGTGATGCCGATTATGGAAGATGCCTGCGGGATTTCCTGGCGGCTCAATTGTTCAGGATACCCCGTTCCATCCCAATGTTCCTGATGGTGGTACACCCAGGGGATGATCCGGTTGAACAGGTTTACCTGTTTTATGATTTGAGCACCGTAGTAGGGGTGCATCTGTATGGTTTTCCATTCTTCATCCGTAAGCGGTTTGACTTTGGTCAAAACCGATTCGGGGATGGAGATTTTTCCAACATCATGAAGTAAGCCGGCAATTTCAAGGAATTCGAGATCGGTGGCAGCCCAATTTAATTTTTTACCGGTCGCTACCGCCAGATCAGCCACCTTTTCCGAGTGACCGATCATGAACCGGTCACGCTGATCAATGGCATTGACCAGCACCCGGGCCAGGCCGATTAATGGGGAAAGTCCAGCGGTACCAGGCATGATCGACTGAGCCAGGTTCTGGGTGAAACCCGAACGACGGCGTTCACCCACAGCCACTTCCATTTCCACCGTATTCTCGTAGAAACCGAGGAAATTCTCGACACGTTCGAGAATTAATTTAAGTTCCGAAAAGTTCCCGGTAGCCCACTGTTCTGGAACCTGCTCAAACATCATGACCGATGCTCGTGCGATTTCCGGCTGTGGGATTACGCGCTTGCCCGAAGATACCAGCAGGTCATGGTAAGAAATGACCCTGGTGAACCTTTCCGCTGTGCGTTGCAGGTGTTTTGACAGGGATGGGAAATCGCGAATGGTCTCTTCTAAAGACCTCATCTGGACTAATATTTTTTCGGTTGTGAGAGAACGGTCATCCCGTTGTTTGAGCAGATTCTCGACCGTCCCGTTCCAGGTTGCCTTCGCATCCTCAAGGGTCAGGATTTCGTTTCCAAAGAATATGGGGCCATCATCACGCGTCTGGCGATCAACAAAGCTCATGGCTTTCTTGACTGCCTCGTATGCTGCGTTTATCCGCGATTCATTTTGGCGGTGCTGGACTGCAACACGTCGTTTTTCTTCGCGGTAGATCACCATCCGATTGTAGAATTCGAGTTTGCGCGGCCCGTGTTCCAGCAGACGTGAAAGGGCATCCTGTAAGGAAGATAGATTTTCCCAGGCCTGGTACAGGTCTCGAAGACCGGAGTTCGTATGCAAGAATAATGGGCGTTTGGCGTTGCGCTGTTCAAGGCGGGGGATATTATCAACGATATTGTTGAATACCCCGAGGATGTCTTCTTCGACCTTGGCGGTCTTGTAAGAAAGGGAAGCGTAGGTTAGGCGGTAAACCGTAAATTGTTTTTCAATCTCAACCATGCGCCCTTTTACCCGGGCAGGGTAAGCGCGTATGTTTTTCTGAAGTGCGGACCAATCATTGACCGATTGGACGCCATTCTGGATTCGGTTTTGGAACCATCCATTGATATTAAATTCCTGTTTTTTGTGGGCAGGAAGGCTGGTAGATTCCACCACTAGATTGGAATGTTCAGCCTCAGTGCTGGGTTCAGGACTTAATGGAGTGAGGTTTTGTTCGTCCAAATCGATACCGTTGTCTTTAAATGGTCTTTTCTCTAAGAGGTTGGTTGTTGCCATTATTAGTGACCCTATTTCCTCGAACTGCGATGGACCGGCATATCAATTTAGGGGGGTTCGCGTACCCCCTGACTGTCGGAATAAATTCACCATTCGTGTTAAAAGGGTGCAATTTCTATACCGGATTTATCATATCACAAACCCTAACAGGGGGGAATTCCGCGACTTCAGTTCATTTATCGCCTCCGCCCTATGGTAAGATTATTATAGCAGTCATAAAACCAGAGTGAATGCATAAAATTGTATGGTGGATTGGATTGCCCGTAAAATGTTCCATTTGTATAATGGAATGAATGTTTATGGGCGGATTTTTATTAACCACTAGCAATTGTTTTTAGAACCTGGCTAAGTTTTAGGGAGGTTAATCTATGAATGTGGATCGTGATGAAATTACCATCCTGGTGGTTGAAAACAATGCGCAGCTGCTAAAACACCTTCAAAAAACCCTGGGGTTAATTGATGGCGTTGAAATTGTTGGTAATGCCTTAATCGCACAGGAAGCAATCGAGATGGTGCGAGACCTCAAACCCCTGGTTGCTTTGGTGGATTACAACCTGCCGGATATGAACGGTATTAACCTGACCGAGGTCCTGCATAGAGAGTATCCGAACACCCAGGTCATATTAATTTCACAGGACAACTACACTGACATCGTACTTCAGGCGATCCGCGCCGGGGCTTGTGATTTTATTACCCATGATGTTTCCGTAAAAGAGTTGACCGATGTTCTTAAACGCGCGGCAAAACTCGCACAGCAAGATAGAGCCAAACTTCCGTTTGGCGTTGGCGCGGTAATACCGGAAAAGGCTCCAGCGGCACCTGGTAAACCAGAGGGGAAGGTTATCACGGTCTATAGTGCAAAGGGCGGGATCGGCACCACTACGATTGCGGCTAATCTTGCCCTTTCGCTCATGGAAGACGAAAAAGACAAACGGATCGTGCTGGTCGATGGCAGTATGCAGTATGGTGATATCCATTTGATGTTTAACGAACTTGGGCAGGTTTCAGTGATGGACCTGGTCCCTCGAGTTATGGATCTGGACCGGGAATTGGTCGAGAGTGTGATGATCTTAAACCGCATGACCGGCGTCTATATACTTCCAGCTCCACCCCGTCCGGAGTTTGCAGAAAAAATAACTGGCGAATCCTTTGCGAGAATTTTGGAATTTTTACGCCGCTATTTTGACTATGTGCTGATAAACACGAATTCCTATATTTCTGATTCAGTCCTGGCGTCGCTGGATAGCGGGGATACGGTGGTACTTGTCACCGCACAGTCCATTAATGCCATCCGAAATACACGTCTATTCCTGGATCTGTGGAACGCTTTTGGCATGACCAAGGACCGGATCGAACTTGTTCTCAATCGATTTGACCCCGAAAGTCCAATCACCGTTGACCGGGTTGGCGAGCGATTAAAATTCCAGGTTAGTTCAGTTCTGCCTGAGGATTCAGTAGCTGCACGAAAAGCAGATGCCCTTGGTCAACCAATCTTGAAAAGCTCGCGGGATTCAGCCTTCGCAAAAGCGATGGTCGGCCTGTCAGATCGGGTAAAACAGCGCCTGGAGAATGTCGAGAAAAACGAGACGCAGCGCTTAAGGTTATTTGTGACCTCTTAAAATGTTATTCGGGAATCCAGAAGGGATCAATCAGAGGTATCGAAAGATACCCCTGATTTTTTTTGCCGTCGGGATTTCCCGCGCCCCGCTGCATCCAGACTCAATATCGGTTATACTATCCGCGGAATGAGCACTGACACCACACGAAATTTTTGCATTATTGCCCATATCGACCATGGTAAATCCACATTGGCCGACCGCATGTTGCAGTTAACCGGCACCATCTCAGACCGCGACATGATGGATCAAGTTCTCGACAGCATGGACCTTGAACGTGAGAAAGGGGTGACGATCAAGGCCTCTGCCGTGCGTATGAAGTACACGGCAATGGATGGAATCGAGTACGAATTAAATTTGATTGATACCCCGGGTCATGTTGATTTTGGGTACGAAGTTAGCCGGGCTCTTATGGCCTGTGAAGGCGCTATTCTGGTGGTGGACGCAACCCAGGGGATAGAGGCGCAAACTTTAGCGAACCTGTACCTGGCGCTGGAAGCCGATCTGGCGATTATTCCGGTCATCAACAAGATCGATTTGCCTTCTGCCAGAACTGAAGAAGTTGCGAGCGATATTCACAATCTGCTGGGAGTGGAAGCTGACAGGATTATAGCTATCTCAGCCAAAGAAGGCTTAAATATCGATAAAGTCCTGGAGGCTGTGGTAGCCAACGTACCACCGCCGACCGGCATAAAAGACATCCCGCTGCGAGCCCTGATTTTTGACTCGCATTACGATTCCTATAAAGGTGTGATTGCATATATCCGGGTGGTCGAAGGAAAAGTGACTAGCGGTGACTCGCTGCGGATGATGTCCACCTTTGCTGATGTGCGCCCGGTTGAGATTGGTATTTTTGCCCCTGGAATGCGCCCTGTGACTGAATTATTGCCGGGTGACGTGGGCTATGTGGCAACCGGCCTTAAAACAGTAGCGGAGTGCCGGGTTGGCGACACGATTACAAACCCCTCACAACCTGCCGCTGAACCTCTTCCAGGTTTTCGGCACCCCAAGCCGATGGTATTTGCAGGCATTTACCCGGTGGATGGGGATGACTACGGCGACTTGCGGGAAGCGCTTGAAAAGCTGCAATTAAATGATGCTTCTTTGATTTATGAGCCCGAAAAATCGCAGGCACTAAACTTTGGCTTCCGTTGCGGATTCCTTGGTCTGTTCCATATGGAAATCATCCAGGAACGCTTGGAGCGTGAATACGATCTAGATATTGTGGTCACTGCGCCATCCGTTGAATATGAGATCGAATTGCTAACCCAGGAGTCGATCCGCATTGATTCGCCGGCATTATTGCCAGATCCCGGCACAATCGCGGAAATCCGGGAACCCTGGATGGTGTTGCAAATCATTACGCCGACCGAGTTTTACGGCACCATTATGGAGTTGACTAAAAAAAGGCACGCTATTTTCAAGGAACAGGAATACCCGGCACCCAATCGGGTACAACTGACCTATGAAATTCCTCTATCGGAATTAATTGTTGATTTCTTTGACGATATGAAATCACGAACGCGTGGTTACGCTTCAATGGATTATCACCTAGCCGATTACCGGCCTGGCAACCTGACCAAGCTTGAGGTTTTGGTGGGTGGGGAGCAAGTCGATGCCCTTGCTTCCATCGTCCATAAGGAAGATGCCTATCACAAAGGGCAGTCTTTAGTGACGAAGTTGAAGGAATTGATCCCGCGGCAGTTGTTTGATGTAGCCATTCAGGCCTCTGCGGACGGGCGGATCATCTCACGGGCAAATGTTAAAGCACTGCGCAAGGATGTGCTGGCAAAATGCTATGGTGGTGATATTACCCGTAAGAAGAAACTGCTTGAGAAACAGAAAAAAGGGAAGAAGCGCATGAAAATGGTGGGGAATGTTGAAATACCCCAGGAAGCCTTTATGGCGATCTTGCGCCTGGAGGAAGATTGACCAACCCCTCAAATTCATTCCTTAAAAGCACGCTACGCTGGCTGCCGGGCGTCTTAATCAGTGGCGTGGCGTTATTTTTTGTTTCACGCCTGGTAGAGTGGGAAAAACTGGGTCCAGCGATGGCCCTTTTCCTGCCATGGTACGCGCTGGCGATAATTTTCATCACCTTACTCTTCCTGATCATCCGGGCAGCCGCCTGGCGGGTCTTGCTGAATAACCGCCCCAGGTGGATCGATACTTTTTGGGCAATTAATCAGGGGTATCTTTTAAATAACATTCTTCCCTTCCGTTTAGGCGAGGTGGGGCGAGCTGTGTTATTAAGCCAGCAGACAGCCATTCCTGCAGCCCAAATCCTTTCGAGCGTGATAATTGAGCGTTCTCTCGATCTGGCAATTGCTGCGGGGCTGCTGCTGTCAACTTTACCGCTAGCCCTGGACATGGCCTGGGCAAAGCCTATGGCAGTCATTATGCTGCTGGTCGTGATTGCTGCCCTGGTGGGTATGTTTTTCATGGCAAAATACCATGAAAAATTTGGGAATTGGATAGAAAAAATCCTTGGCCGCTGGCCTATCATGGTCAAATGGTTGGTGCCCCAAATACGGTCTCTTTTAGCAGGGCTGTCAGCGTTGAATGATCCCAGGCGGTTAATCCTATCCATTGGATTAATCCTTTTATCCTGGGTTGTGGCTGTTATCACTTATTGGGTGGCGTTGTTTGCAATCGCACCGCATGCACCAATCTGGTGGGGGGTTTTTGTGGATGCTGTCCTCGCACTTGGGATAGCCATACCCTCTGCGCCGGCTGCCCTGGGGACCTTCGAGGCAGCTATGGTTGGAGCTTTAAGTATTCTCAAAATCAACGAAACCACAGGCCTGGCGTATGCCATCACGCTTCACTTTTTGCAAATACTGGTCACGGGCGGGCTTGGTTTAACAGGATTATTGCGCCAGGGACGTTCACTTAGCGCTGTTTTCAAAGATTTACAGAACCGAAAATCTCAGGCTTGACCTTCCGGTCTGCCTGATTGCGGGGAATTCATGCGTATCCTTACCGTCCTGACCTATTACCGCCCACACGCCTCTGGACTGACAATCTATGCAGAACGGCTGGCTAAAGCGCTTGCCAGGCGCGGTCATCAGGTGACGGTCATGACCTCGCAGTACGACAAAGTTCTGCCCCTCGAGGAAATCGACGAGGGAGTTAAGATTGTCCGTGTGCCAGTTGCGTTCCGTCTCTCCAAGGGGGTGATTATGCCGAAGTTCGGCGGTATTGCCACCCGATTGGTTCAAGAGCACGACGCGCTTTTACTTCACCTGCCGCAATTTGATGCGGGGGGTGTTTCGCTGCGCGGCCGCCTTTGGAAGAAACCGACCATCCTCACCTACCATTGCGACCTGCGAATGCCGCCCGGCATCTTGAGTTGGACAGCCAACCAGGCCATCCACGGGATGAATGAACTGGCAGCGAAATTTGCGCACCGGATCGTAACCAACACCCGCGATTATGCGGAGCATTCTTCGTTTCTGAAGCGTTACCTGGGGAAGCTGCAGGTTGTCCAACCGCCGGTGATTTTGCCTGAAGTGAAATCAATGGATGTGGCTGCCTTTGCCGACCGGCATAATCCGCAAAACCGACATCCCGTCATTGGACTGGCATCCCGCTTTGCTACTGAAAAAGGCATTGAGGTGCTGCTGGATGCATTACCGGCTGTCCTGGCAGCTTTCCCGCAAGCGACCGTCCAGTTTGTGGGAGCTTACAAAAATGTGGTCGGGGAGGAGCGGTATTTCCAAAGGTTATATCCGCGTATTAAGGCTTATGAGCAGTCTGGAAACTGGAAATTTCTGGGTTTCATTCCTGATGCAGAAATGCCAGCTTTTTACCGCAATCTGGATGTGTTAACCCTTCCTTCGCTAAATTCAACGGAGTCTTTTGGGATCGTTCAGATTGAAGCCATGATTAGCGGTGTGCCGGTTGTTACCTCTGAATTACCGGGCGTCCGACAGCCTGTGATGATGCATGAGATGGGGTTGACCTTTCCACCTGGTAATTCAGCCGTTCTGGCGCAGAGTCTGATACAGATCCTTGGACAGCGCCAGGCTTACATTCGCGACCCTGACCCAATCCGGCAGATGTATCTACCGGCCGTGGTTGCAGAAGCCTACGAAGCCCTGTTCCAGAGGATAGCAAGTGAGTTGAAACAGCAATAATTCCCCCAGAAATCCTGAGAGTTTTTGCAGTCGCTCATGGTTTCAATTTTTTTGTTTACAATTGACACGACTGAAGGATTTTCCCCGTCCCACCGGGATGCTCGTTGGAAGAACTTAATGACAGAAGATTCGACACGACAACCCTCCCTCAATACTGACCGATCTCAAGTTCGTCCGAAGTATTCCTGGATCTGGATCGCCCTCTTGCTTCTTGTTTTGACTGTCGGGGCCTATTTTCGGTTTACCGGACTATTCTGGGGCGAATACAGCTATCTGCATCCTGATGAGCGTTTCTTTATACAGGTTACGTCACATCTAACCCCGGTAAAAACTTTAGGGGAGTACTTCAATACCGCAACTTCAACCCTGAACCCGCATAACGTTGGTGATGCATATTACGTTTACGGCACGTTTCCAATCATCGCCACCCGTTATCTGGTCGGGTCGATTTTTGAAATGGCAGGCTGGGAGCAGATTTTACAGGTTGGCCGGGCATTTTCCGCGATTATGGATATGGTCACTGTTTTTTTAGTGTATCTGCTCGGGTCGCGATTATTTTCCCGCAAAATTGGTGTGATTAGCGCAGCATTTTCAGCGTTTGCTGTAATGCAAATCCAGCAGTCGCATTTCTACACCGCGGATTCCTTCTCGACAACTTTTACCACCATGGCTTTATATTTTGCTGCCCGCCTGGCAACGCAACCCCTTTCTGAGGGGTACCCTGGAGTGTCTCAGAAATGGTACCAATCTGAGACAGTTCGCAACAGCATTTGGTTTGGAGTGGCAATTGGCATGGCCATGGCCTGCAAAATAAATACCGGTCTGATGGCTGTTCAGCTCCCCGCCGCATGGTTCATTTATTGGATGCGTCATCCAAAGCAGCAAAGGGTCGATCTGGTTTATAACGCCATGCGCGACTTGCTTATCGGCGGTTTTTTTGCCGTTTTGGTATTCCGTATTTTTCAACCCTATGCCTTCCAGGGGCCAGGGTTCTTTGGCTTGCTCCCGAATCAAAAATGGCTCGCCAACCTGCGGGAATTAGCCGCCCAGATGAGCGGTGATGTGGATTTCCCGCCTGCGCTCCAGTGGGCACGCCGCTCGGTAACCTTCTCCTTCGAGAATATGATCAAATGGGGGATGGGATTGCCGATGGCGATCGTTGCCTGGGGTAGCTTTATTTGGATGGGAGTCCGTCAGTTGAACGGCTCCTGGAAGCGCACCCTGCTGATATGGGGCTGGACCGCCATTTACTTCTCCTGGCAATCCATGCAGGGGAATCCGACCATGCGCTATCAACTTCCCATTTATCCTAGTCTGGCATTGATCGGCGGGTGGGGGCTGGTAAGCCTATGGGAAATTGGGAAATGTAAGATTGAAAAAGGGAAAATCAAAACTGGTAAATGGTTGCAGTTCGGGTCGACTGCAGTGATGGTGGTCAGCCTGGCTGCCACCTTTGCCTGGGCTTTTGCTTTCTCGCGTATCTATACCCGTCCGCATACACGGGTCGAAGCCAGCCGTTGGATTATGGATAATATCGATGGTCCGGTAAACCTCACGCTCAAAACAGAGGATGGGCTCGCAAAGCAGGTCCTGCCCTACAACCCAACCCTGGTGTTGAGCAGCGGCGAGACGGTTTCACTGAACTTTACAGCCCAATCAACAGGAATCCTTTCCGGTTTTCAATTTACCAGTATCCAGGACTTGAATTTTTACAACGAAGTGAAAACACTCTACGTTACCGTTTTTGATGAAGGGTCAGCATCGAATATTCTTGGATATGGGTTCATAACGGATACATTTTCTTACAACGACGGTTCCTTGCTGCACTGGAATATTCCATTGGAAATGCCTGTAACTGTAGAAGGGGGAAAAACTTACCGGGTGAATTTCGACATTCAGGGACCAATTACGGGACTAGGGTTTTCCGGAGCTGCAGCTGCCACCATCCATACACTGGGGAGCAGCATCCAACAAGACCTGCCCATGATGATTGACACGATCCGGCAAGAACAACCGCGTGAAATTCAATTTCTGGCGAATCAAACCGGGCAGCTGACAGAGGTCAGGCTGCCGCACGTCCTGGACACTCAGTTGGGCTCTGAAACCAAAACCCTGCAGCTTTCAGTCGGTGAAATGTACAGCCCGCTTGGACCTTTTGCGCAGACCGAAATTAATTCGAATTTTCTGGTAGATGAAGACCCACGCGGTGAAGCAGTATCCTGGACTTTAGATACACCGGTCACGCTGGTAGCTGGAACCATTTACAGTATTAAGATGGAATTGGCGCCGTCACCCGGTGCCCTGGCGGTCTTTGGGGATACGATCGCGGTTGAGAGCACCTGGGATGATGGAATACCCATACGAATCGATAATTATGATCCTTACGGCGGTATTTACGAAGGCGACCTAAATTTCGAGATGTACTGGGATGACAATACTGATAAGTTGTCCCGGTTCAAGGCGGTGCTGGATCGAGCGGACTATGTCACTATTAGTTCGAACCGCCAGTGGGGGACTACCACCCGCGTCCCTGAACGGTACCCCCTCACAACCGAGTTCTATCGGAATTTGATCGGCTGTCCAGAACAGGTAGACCTTCTTTACTGCTATCGAACTGCTGAAGTAGGTTCTTACAATGGGTTACTTGGATTCGATCTGATCCAGGTATTTGAATCCTACCCGTCAATTGCCAATTTTCAGATCAACGACCAATTTGCTGAAGAAGCATTCACCGTTTACGACCATCCCAAAGTATTTATTTTTAAGAAATCCGCTGATTATTCTCAACAGAAAGTTGCAGCAATCCTGGATGCGGTTGATCTTTCAAATGTGGTCCATGTCACACCTGGAAGTGCACCGGATTATCCGGCAGATTTAATGCTTCCCGGATCAATTTTTGCAAGACAGGTGCAAGGCGGCACGTGGTCGGAAATTTTTGATACAGAAAGCGTCCTCAACCGCTATCCATGGGTTGGTACGGCTGTCTGGTATTTGGCAATTCTTCTTCTGGGCTGGATTTTCTTCCCGATATTGCGCATCCTCATGAAAGGCTTACCCGATTCCGGTTACCCCCTTTCAAAAATCACCGCCCTGCTGTTGGCGACCTGGATAGTCTGGGTAGCCGGATCGAATGGAATCGCCTTTAGCCGCAGCCTGATCTGGGCAGCCGCTGGCGGATTGGCAGCTGTTGGGAGTTTCCTGGCAATTCGACAGCGCGAGGTGCTGCGGAGCGACATCCGCAGGAATTGGCGTTTCTTCCTGACCGTCGAGGCAGTTGGTCTGGCTTTCTTCGTATTGTTCCTTTTCATCCGCCTGGGCAATCCTGATCTGTGGCACCCGAATTACGGCGGCGAAAAACCGATGGATTTCGCTTACTTCAATGCGGTCCTTAAGAGCACGACTTTCCCACCCTACAACCCGTGGTACGCAGGATCCTGGATCAATTATTACTACTACGGTTTTGTAATAGCTGCCATTCCAACTAAAGCACTGGGTATCGTCCCTTCAGTTGCATATAACCTGATTCTGCCTACGTTTTATTCATTTGCCGCATTGGGAGCATTTAGTTTCGGCTGGAACTTGCAGCAGTGGTACAAAAAGCGTGAGACAGAAATGACAGCTACCCATCAGCCGAGAATGGCACCCTGGATAGCCGGTCTGATGTCAGCAATAGGGATGATGATCCTGGGTAACCTTGGCACGGTTAAGATGATGTGGGAAGGTACGGTCAAGCTCGCCGCCCCGGGTGGGGTAATCGAAGGATTTGGGGTTTTCCAGAAAATCACATGGTTCTTCCAGGGGATGGTCAAGTACCTGGCTGGGACGCCTTTGGCGTACTACCCGGCGGATTATTACTGGATCCCGAGCCGTGCGGTCAAGGGCGGTGATGCAATCACGGAGTTCCCGTTCTTTACCTTCCTCTACGGCGATCCGCATGCCCATATGTTCGCACTGCCGATCACACTCCTGGTGTTAGGCTGGATCCTATCACTGGTTCTGGATGATACCCGGTGGAAATCACTTAATCAGCGGCGTGAGTGGCTGCCGCTCTGCGGTTCTTTCTTTATTGGAGCCCTGGCTATTGGAGCTTTACGCGTAACCAACACCTGGGATATGCCAACATCCCTTGGGCTTGCAATCGTGGCTGTCCTCTATAGCGCGGTCAAATTTTTGGACTTGCCTCATTGGCTTCTACCGAAGTTCCCCGCTGTTCTGCGCCGGGTTTTAGTTGCAGCCGGTCTTGCCATCGGACTGGTTCTAATAACTCTGATTTTGTACAAGCCTTTCCAGGATTGGTACGCCCAGGCATATTCTGAAATCACCTTATGGTGGGGTGACCGGACGACCCTAAAGGATTACTTTACGCACTGGGGTCTTTTCCTGGTGGTGATCATCAGCTGGTTGATCCATGAAGCTGTTGATTGGATGGATAAAACACCAGTTTCGGCCTTGAATAAGCTGCGCCCATTTAGAAGTTTGATCATCGCTGCTGCTGTACTAATGCTTGTGGTGGTACTGTTCCTAACCTTCCAGCAAAAGGTGAAGATTGCCTGGTTGGCGCTAACCATGGCTGTACTGGCATTGTTGCTCCTGTTCCGACCTGGTCAGCCGGAACCTAAGCGGGTCGTTTTGTTCATGATCGGTTCAGCCGCAGTGCTAACCCTGGCGGTAGAGGTGATCGTCCTGGTTGGCGACATCAACCGGATGAACACTGTGTTTAAGTTTTACCTGCAATCCTGGACACTTTTATCACTCAGCGCTGCTGCCGGGTTGTACTGGATGCTTCCACATATTGAAGTCAATTGGAAATCGGGCTGGCGCAACCTGTGGACAGCGATTGTCGGATTACTGGTGGTCGGTGCCCTGTTTTACCCCTTGACGGCTGCACCCGCCAAGATTCGCGACCGAATGAGCGAAAAGGCCCCGCATACCCTTGACGGTATGGCATTTATGCAAGGCGCCACGTACTACGACCAGAACGGCGCCCTTGACCTTTCTGCTGATTACCGGGCAATCCGATGGATGCAGGAAAACATAATCGGCTCGCCTGTAATTGTCGAAGGGAATCTAACGGAATACCGCTGGGGTTCAAGAATATCCATATACACGGGCTTACCCACCACAATTGGCTGGAACTGGCACCAGCGCCAGCAGCGTGCAGCGGTGCCGGATACGTCCATCTGGATGCGCATCGATGAGGTTTCACTTTTTTACAATACAACCGACCTGCAACAATCCATAAAATTCCTACAGAAATATAATGTAAAGTATATTGTGGTGGGCGGGTTGGAATTGGCCACTTACGATGCAGATGGTCTGGCCAAATTCAAGGAATTCGATGGTCAGTATTGGAATCAGGTCTATGTTGATGGCAATACCGCCATTTATGAGGTGGCCAATGAGTTATAAATCAAATCCGGCAAGACTTTTCCATATTGCCATTGCTTCTGAATGGCGGCAAGCGCTAGAACGCGGGAGATATTGGACTGGGTCGCTGAATCAAGAGGGTTTCATCCACTTTTCGACCGGTAAACAGCTGCTGCGGAGTGCCAACAAGTATTATTCCGGCCGTGATGATGTGGTCCTGTTATGGATCGATCCTGCAAGACTGGTTGCGGAATTGAAATACGAGCCTATCTCGGATGGACAGCTCTTCCCACATCTCTATGGTGAATTAAACCTGGATGCTGTGATCCGAGTGATTGACTTTAAACCACAGGCTGATGGTTCATTTTCCTGGCCGGATTCTCTGGGTCAAACCGAGGACGAATAGTGATTGACGTACTGGTTTGGTATGTATTGGTGTCACTTGCGGGATGGCTGACGCTCCCAATCTCCCAGCGTCTTTTTCGCTTCCTGCCTGACCGCGGCTACATGTTTTCGCGGCCGCTGGCGATGTTGGGGTGGGGGTACATTTTTTGGCTGTTGACGTACCTCAAAGTTTTACAGAATAATCCAGGCGGGGTTGTGATGGCCCTGATCATCCTCGCAGCCATCAGCCTCGGATTTGGCTGGCAGCAAGCCAGGGGCCTGTGGGGATGGGTTAAAGGAAACAAACGGTTAGTAATTACGGCTGAAGTGTTATTTGTTTTGGCGTTTGCTGCCTGGGCATTCGTGAGAGCTGCCAACCCGGAAGTCAATTATACGGAAAAGCCCATGGAATTGGCTTTTATCAATTCCATCCTTCAATCCACTAGCTTCCCTCCCAACGATCCCTGGCTCTCTGGTTACGCCATTTCTTATTACTACTTCGGCTATATCATGGTTGCGATGCTGATCCAGGTTAGCGGGACGATCTCTAGTGTGGCTTTCAATTTGGCAATCGCGATGTGGTTTGCATTAACTGCACTGGCAGCTTACGGTATTGTTTATAATCTGCTGGCGAATCGAAAGGATGACGCCGGTCAAGCTCAGGTAAAATCTGCAGCAGGCTGGGCATTGCTGGCACCGCTTTTTATCCTGATCGTTGGAAACTTGAGCGGATTCCTGGATATTTTGCATGCACGCGGGTTATTCTGGACGACAGCGTCTGACGGTCAATTACAGTCAGGTTTTTGGAGCTGGCTCAACATCCGGGATATCAATGTGGCACCCCGGCAACCATTCAGCTGGTACCCCCAGAGGGGAGGCTGGTTGTGGTGGATGGGGTCCCGGGTCGTTCAGGATTTTTCGATCACGGGGAACTCTTTAGAGATTATTGACGAATTCCCGTTTTTCTCATACCTGTTGGCAGATCTGCACCCGCATGTTCTGGGTATGCCATTTGTGCTGCTGGCGGTCGGGTTAGCCCTCAATCTCGCCTTCCGCGCGGACAGCAGCCCGATCCAAAAGGTGAAGACCTCAGCATGGCTGCGCAGCCTGGAATTTTGGCCGACAGGGATCATTCTTGGAGGCCTGGCTTTTCTGAACACCTGGGACTTCCCGATCTATGTTGCGTTGTATGCGGCGGTCTATACCTGGCAGCGCTCCTTGCAGCGAAAATGGGGCTGGGGTTTGGTAGGCGAGTTTCTGCATGTCGGGTTGCTGTTAGGATTCAGCGGGGTTCTGATTTATCTGCCGTTTTACCTTGGTTTCGCGTCGCAGGCAGGGGGCTTGCTGCCCAGTATGGCTTATCAAACCCGCAGTGTTTATTTCCTGGTCATGTTCTTGCCGCTCCTGGTACCGGTTATTGCCTGGCTAATTCACCGGATGAAAGGTCAGGATAAGGCAAAGGACCTGAAGACCGGGCTGCTCGTGGGACTTGGAGCAGGATTCGGTTTATTTATCCTGATGTTGGTTGGGGGGACCCTGTTTCAGGCAGCATTGACTGTCGGATCAAACTGGCAGGTCTCGGCCAATCCCAATCTGCAATCCCTCGGGGCTAAGTTAACGAATGCTCTGTCAGAATATTTTTCACGGCAAGGCGGACAGGGGGCAGAATTATTTAATATTTCTATCCTCCGCCGGCTCACAGACCCGCTTGCCTGGTTGATCCCGGCGCTGCTGATTGCTTTTGCCTGGGGTATTTTGGCTCACAGCCGGCGGGCAGCCGAATCTCCAGCCGTTGAATCGGAAGACGAGCCAGCTTCAACCACAGTGACCGACCATAAACTTCGTATAGATGAAAGTTTTGTTGCCATCCTGATAATTGGGGGAGCTGGACTGGCACTGCTCCCTGAATTCTTCTTCCTGCAAGATGGATTCGGGTCGCGCATGAACACCATCTTCAAATTTTATTTCCAGGCTTGGATCTTGTGGGGGCTGGCAGCAGCCTACGCCAGTGCGATCTTATGGCATGCGTTCTCCAGACTTGGTAAGGTGTTTTTTCGCCTCGGCTGGAGCCTGGTATTGATCATGGGATTATTGTACGCAGCCATTATGCTGCCTGCAAAAACTGGTTACCCTGGTAAACCACTCGCCGACCTTACTCTGGATGGAAAAGCCTACCTGAAGATTTATAACCCGGATGAATTGGCAGCCTTTGAGTGGTTAAGAGATGCTCCGGATGGGGTCATTGCTGAAACGGTGGGTATCCAATATAACCCGGACACTTCGCGAGTGTCCACACACAGCGGGCAGCCGACCGTGATCGGCTGGGTAGGTCACGAGTGGCAGTGGCGCGGTGGAGCGGAAGAAATGGGTTCCCGAGCCGGCGATATCCAAATCCTTTACCAGTCCAACAACTGGGAGGAAGCGGAGAGTATCTGCGCGCGCTATAATATCCGATATATCTATATCGGGCCGGTTGAACGGTCCACCTACAACATCAATGAAAGCAAATTCTCGGCAAATTTACCGGTTGTCTTTCAAAACTCAGCCGTGACAATTTACGAGGTCCCCGGGTATAATCCCCTGCCGCTGCCGTAAGCACCTGTTATGATCCAATGACTCAATCACTCAATTTTCGCCTGAATAAAACTCAATGGTCATTCCTGCTGGCTGCCCTGGTCAGTGTTGGACTCCGGTTTATTCTGCTTGGCAGAACTAATTTAAGCGATACTGAGGCGTTGAACGCCCTGCAGGCGTTGGCATTTGGGCGGGGTGAAGACACGGTTTCTGGTGGGGATCCAGGCTATGTGCTGTTAACCTCGCTCCTTTTTGACCTGTTTTCCACTGGTAACTTCACCGCCAGGCTGCTGCCAGTAATTTGTGGAATCGGCCTATCTTTGACACCATTCTTGTTCCGAAAGCAGCTGGGAGATCGGGCTGCATTGCTGCTCACGTTTGGCCTGGCCTTTGATGCCTGTTGGGTGGCAGTGTCCCGCCAGGCAAGCGGGATGAGCTGGGCAGGTCTGTTCATCGTCCTTTGCTTGGCAGCTATTCTAGGACGAAAACCGGTCCTTCTGGGTGTCAGTGCTGCTCTGGGGATACTGGGGGGATCTGGTTTTTGGATTGGGGCAATCGGTTTAGGCGCGGCATATCTGGTCTATAGCCTGGTTTTTAAACCATCTACCCCTGAGTCGGAGGACGATGAGTCTTCTGAGCTTGTGAAACATTCCTCCTTAGAATGGAAGACCATTCTGCCCTGGTTTTTGGGAACTCTGGTGTTGTCCGCCACGTTGCTTTTGACGAAACCTTCCGGGATCGGCATCCTTGCCAGTGGTTTCACAGGGTTTCTTGCCGGGTTGGGAGGAGATGCACACACTCCACTGGCTTTAATGATCCTTGGTTTACCGGTTGCCCAACCTTTAGGGATCCTTTTTGCCCTGGTTGCATTGGTCCGCTCAATCCGATCCAGTAATCAGATGGACGTTTTCCTGACTGTCTGGTGGTTAGTCTCCCTGGTGTTGGTTGTGCTTTATCCATCCCGGGACATTACTATGTTGGGCTGGCCAATTCTTCCAATGCTTGCGCTTGCTGCGCGTCAGATTGCCGGGTTGCTCAAACCGGATGTGGAACATGGTTGGGTAGCAATTGGACAGGCAGTTTTGGTGGTTGCCTTGATGGTGTTTGCCTGGTTCAGCTTCATTGCTTTTTTCCAACCACGAAACACGGAAATCGACCCGATCGTACGGGTGATCACGACGCTGGCACCCATCCTGCTTATCCTGGGCGGGATCCTGGCAGTGAGGACCTGGTGGACAGATGAAACCGCCGGTCAGGGGACCCTTTGGGGGTTGCTGGCCATTTTGGTTTTGTGGGGATTTTCATCGGCGTGGAACGGGACAGGTAATGGTGCAAACCCTGAAGGGCAATTGTGGCGCAGTAGCCCGATGATTGATGAAGTGGATTTGTTGAACGAGACCGTTTCTGATCTTTCAACCTGGAAAATGCGTGAGCCGGGCGAGCTTGAGCTTATTGTTTCTGGCGTGGAGTCACCTGGCCTGCGTTGGACATTGAGGGATTACCCACAGGCTAAATTTGTTACTGCTACCGCCCCCAGTTCCTCACCGGCACTGGTGGTCACTGGAGAGATGCCTGCACCAGACCTGGCTGCAACGTACCGCGGGCAGGATTTTGTGCTCCGCGTAACTCCCGCCTGGAGTGCAATGACGTTAGATGAGTGGCTTAAGTGGGCTGCTTTTAAGTCAGTTCCAGTTGACAAAGAAACCATCGTCTTATGGGCGCGGGCGGATTTATTTGCAGATGCAGAGGGTTTCAATCCCTGATCGATATTAATCTAGATTGGAAAATCTTTTATGGCAAAACCGAGTATCATCGCAATCGACGGCCCGGCTGCTTCGGGAAAATCTACCCTTGGGGAACGGCTGGCTGAGTATCTCGGATATTTGTATTTCGATACGGGTAATATGTACCGTGCAGTTACCTGGGCTGCCATTGAAAAATATGGACGGGTAAATATCGATGAGGAAGTATCCAGCCTGGCAGAACAGGTAGTCATTGATATTCAGCCATCCACCAAAGATGACGGCCGCAGCATTGACGTACTCCTGGATGGCGCGGATATCACATGGGAGATCCGCAGGCCGGAGGTGGATGCGAATGTATCCGAAGTTTCTGCGTATAAACGCGTACGCACAGCCATGACCGCGCAGCAAAGGCGCATCGGTTTGCGCGGCGGGGTGGTTATGGTTGGCCGGGATATTGGTACGGTGGTATTCCCTGAAGCTGAATTAAAGATCTACCTGGTCGCCACCGTCGAGGAGCGGGCAAAGCGGCGTTACAAAGAAGTAACCGGGCGTGGTGAACATACTGATTATGATTGCATATTGGATGCCCTCAGAAAAAGGGATGCCTATGATGCGGGTCGAAAGCTTTCGCCGATGAAACCTGCCGAGGATGCGATCATTCTTGATACGGACAAACTGTCGATTGATGAAGTGGTACAAAAAGTAATTAATCTGATAGAAAACTGAGACAACCTCTCGGAGGGGGTTCAAGCGGGTTAACCAATCCATCAAATCATACGCACGCCAGGTTCTTTGGTTTATTCCAAGAGCTTAAGGATCATTTCCATACTAAAAAGGTTGGGTAGAAATGATCTGAATGCTATAATTTTGTCATCGTCGTCGAACGGTTTTATTCCATGTTAATCGAGTTCAATCCTTTATCCACGCAGCCGTACATCGATCTTCCCTTCCAGGTAAGCAGCTGGATCGGCTTATTCCTGATGGTCGGCTTATTGTTTTGGGGATTAATTCGATGGCGGTCGTTTGTTACCGGAAGAACCCTCCAACGCTGGGTATTGACGATTTTTTTTATTGCCGTCACACCGTTTACCCTTTTGCTGTTTAATTTTTATCTCCCTTCACAAGGCGTCGACTTAATCCCGAATCTGCCGATTGAGACCGAACCGCCGCTGATTTTCATCTTAATTGCAGTGCCCTGGGTACTCGCGGGCGGTATGGTTGGGGCAGTTTCTGGCGGAATGGTAGGGCTGGCCAGCGGTGCATTAATGGCGGCCTTTGTCACTCACAGTCTTTTTACACCTCTCGAAATGGCTGGTTTAGGCCTGGCTTTCGGTGCTGCAGTTCGACAGAACTATCGCACTTCGTTCTATAAATTCTTGCGCCAGCCCTTGGCTGCCATGATTTTTGTGGCTTTGTGCTACATCCCGGTTTACATCATCCTGGCATTCCTGAGTGTGCCGGGATCTTTGGCTGAACGGTTGGATTATGCCCTGGCTCAAAATTGGCTACAGATCATGGCCAGAATCCTGCCTATGCTTGCGGCTGGTATTTTTGGGCAAATGATATTCTGGGTAGCCGCTCCTCTCTGGCCTAGACCAGCAAAATTGGTCCCATCACCCGCAGAGGTAAGTCTTGAGACCCGTTTCCTGACGGTTTCCCTGCCGATGATATTGGTCCTGGTGGTGGTGCTCACCCTTGCCGACTGGCTCGTCGCCGGATATGCAGCCAGGCAGATGATCAAGGATCGTTTGGGTAATACAGCCCGGATTGCTGCCGAAAGCGTTCCATATTTCCTGGAGGCAGGGCAGAGTCTGATTCTCAACATGGCGTCGCCTGACCTGGTTGGGATCGACTCTAACTCATTGGAGATTGAGCTGGCAAACGATATTCGCTCGGTTTCGTATTTTCACCAATTAACCTTCTTTGATGAATCGGGGAAAATCCGAGCCGCGTACCCGGAAAGCAACTTTTCCTTAGCGGACATGACCGATGAAGAGGAAATGGGAATCAACCTGGCAAATAAAGGGGTACGGCTGCAAATTTATACGGTGCCGGCGCTGTCTGCTGAAGCGGGACCGCAGATCTCGTTTATCGCAGCCATCCTGGATGACTCCGGTGCATCTACGGGTGTTCTCCATGGCCGAGCCGACCTCAAGGTCAATCCCTTCACACAACCAGCCCTGACTGCGCTATCCACATTAAGTCAGGATGGCGGAGAAGGCTTCATCCTGGATGAAACCGGACAGGTTCTTTTTCATACCGAAACATTTTCCTCTACGTCCCTGGGCGAGACTTACGGCAGCGTTACAGGGGATGCCATTTTCTATGATGATGTAACGGCAACTGGCACCCGGCAGATGGTTTATTATCAACCTGTCGTGGGCCGCCCCTGGGCAGTGGTGGCTACCATGCCGGCGCAGGTCGCACAGCAAACTTCGCTTGAAATTGCAATTCCGCTGCTGGCGATATTGGGTTTGTTCACCCTCCTGGCATATGTGCTGGTGCGCTTCTCGATGAGCAAGGTGACCTCTTCCCTGGAGAATCTTGCAATGCAAGCCGAACACATTTCACAGGGTCAACTTTCGACACCGGTGCCAGTCAGCGGCGTGGACGAGGTTGGGGTGCTGGGCAAATCCTTCGAGCAAATGCGTTTAAGCCTCAAAGCTCGCCTCGAGGAACTGAATAAACTGCTCACCGTCAGCCAGGGGGTCGCTGCGAAACTGGACATCAACGCAGCTATCAAGCCGATCCTTGAAGCAGCCCTGGGAGATGATGTAGTGTCTGCCCGGGCAGTCCTCATTCCCGGCGTCCGGATGGATGTTGCTGCGGATAAGGTGGTAGCAATCAGCGCAGGACCTGGTGCAGATCAATTTGCCCACCTGGATAATCAGGTGTTTGAGTTGATGCGGACGCAGCCGACGTTGTCCATCCAGAATACGACCCGGGTGCGCCGCATTTCATCCCTCAACCATCAGATGCATCCAGCTGCTCTGCTGGCACTGGCCTTAAAACATGAAAACACCTATTACGGAACCCTTTGGTTGGGTTATTCGCAGCCGCGGAAATTCACCGATGAAGAGGTCCGTTTCCTGACGACACTGGCTGGTGAGGCAGCCGTCGCGGCGGCAAATGCCAGTTTGTATGCATCGGCTGAACTGGGCCGCAGAAGGCTTGAGGCTGTATTAACCTCAACACCCGAGCCCGTACTTGTGTTTGATGATAAGGATCAACTGCTGCTGCTGAATCCGGCTGCCCAACAGGTACCCGGGCTGGTGTCAGCACCCGTCCCCGGCAAGAATGCCCGGGATGTGATCATCCCGCCGGATCTAGTCACACTTTTGACCTCTGCAATGGAGGTTCGTACCAATACGCGGGAAATCAAACTCCCGAATGGACGGATTTACCATGCAGCCATTGCTCCTGTAATGGGCGAGGACCATCGTGTTGGTAAGGTATGTGTCCTTCGCGATGTTTCGCATTACAAAGAATTGGATGCCATCAAGTCAGACTTTGTTGCGACGGTCAGCCATGACTTGCGGTCACCGTTGACTCTCATGCGTGGGTATACCACCATGATGACTTTTGCAGGCGAGTTAAATGACCAGCAGAAGAGTTACGTTAACAAAATGGTGCAGGGCGTGGAAGAGATGAGCCGATTGGTGAACAACCTGTTGGATCTGGGCCGCATCGAGTCGGGTATTAAACTCAAGCTTGGTAAAATGCAGCCCGATACCCTCGTCGAGCAGGTCATTACCCAATTGACTCCGCAGGCCAACCAGAAGAAAATCCGCCTGGCATTTGAACCCCCTGAAGTTGAAAAACCAGTTGATATGGTTGCAGATGTTGCGCTCATCCAGCAGGCATTGATCAATCTGGTGGATAATGCGATTAAATATACCAAGGTCGGCGGCGAAGTAGTGGTCCGTTTGATGCTGGAAGAGGACCATATCAAGTTCGAAGTTCGCGACACAGGAATCGGAATCGCTCCTCTGGACTTGCCGCGGTTATTCGAAAAGTTCTACCGGAGCGGTCGGCGGGAAGCATTTGAACAACGAGGCACCGGACTTGGTCTTGCAATTGTAAAATCCATCGTTGAGCGTCACGGTGGGCAGGTCACGGTATCCAGCCAACTGGGGAAGGGGAGTGTCTTCACCATGGACATACCTCTCCAGCAACCGGTTGCGCTCAAGCCGATGGTAGGGCTGCCCGTCCAAAAGAATTAGCCAGCAGCAGTTGTTTCTAATTCGGAAAGCTTTCCGGTCTGACGGCATACGGTTGACACATTGCGTTCGGCGGGCTGACCTCTGAAAACAGATGTTGGCAATCCAGCGGTAACCAAACAGCTCAATAAATGTACAGCTGAAAAGGAAAGATTTTGATTTCCATAAATCGCGAACCGCTGCTGCTCATTATTATCAGTGCCTGGGTTATTTACCGTATTCTGGCGGTAAGACAAAACGGAGGAATTAATTTCCTGCGGGAAGTTCTGTTAAATTTGTTCCTGGTATACACGCTGGTTGTGTTTTCGTACACTTTTTTTCCCATCAACATCCCGCTTTTTCGCACAGACTTCCATAATGCGAACCTGATCCCGTTTGATCAGACCATCCGCTATCTGCGACAGTTGAGTGAACCCACTGCCATTCGGAACCTGGCCGGGAACCTGTTCCTATTGATGCCTTTGGGGATCTTTCTACCGGTATTGTTCCTGAGGATGCAAAACTTTTGGCGTGTTTTGGCCATCGGGTTGTTGATCACGCTTATTATCGAAACTTTCCAAATGTTCCTGCTGGTGCGGGTCTTTGATATCGACGACATCATCTTGAACGCTTTCGGCGTGATGATCGGCTATGCTGCTTTTACATTATTGAAGTTCGTGCCACTAATCAAGGCAGGTGTGCGGCGTACAGCCATCATGGGAAAACGGCAAAGCAACTGGTTGTTTATTGGCTTTGTTGCCGCAGTTTTTTTGGGATTTTCACTGCTCACCACTGGGGCAGTTTTTCAGGGCAGTCAATCCATCGATCAAATTGAGAATATTTTTGCTGCCGATGAGTCCCAGAGGATTCATACCGAAAAGTTGGACCATTTTGCCCTGGTCCTGGTCGAAGCGCCGGATGGGGCGGACAGCCTTTATCTTTATCAAAAAGTAATCTTGAATCGCTATTTACAGATTGACTGGATAGACAATCTGGACCTGCAGGAGAATGAATTCAGGTTGGTGGCCCCCCTGCAGATCGATTGGAAAGCGGATGATATTGCAATTGCCAGAAGTTCGAAACCGCTTGAAGCCATGAGGTTTGGTGGTGTTTTATATCCTATGGTGTCGATTGGGGATTATCATTTCGCCTATGTTAGAGCAGATTCAAAGGAAGAATTATTGCAGGCAAATTCTATCCAGTTTTACCTGGCCGGCGGAGAAGCGCTTGAGTTGATCCGGTGGACAAATTAATCGGGATGAGACAGCGGGATTAGAGGTATAATGATCACCTGGGTAGCTGAAATTCTGATCTATCGGATTGTTGTTTAGTATCATTGTAAAATATTTGAAATTGCCCATAAAAATACTTGAAGTATCGAATTCTTGTGATATAATTCAAGTTTGCATGTGTGTCCTGGGAGCCTTCTAATTGCTAAATTAACCGCTGAGGTGTTGCCGAGGCGTGCATTGTGGTTTAACCCCGGGTTCGAGACTGAGGAGGCGTATTAGTGGAAACGAAAAGCTTGGTTGCACTACGTATTAGCCTGGCATCGCCAGAAACGATCCGTAGCTGGTCTTATGGCGAAGTATTAAAACCCGAAACGATTAACTACCGGCGCTTACGCCCGGAAAAAGATGGCTTGTTCGACGAAGCCATCTTTGGTCCTACTCGAGATTATCAATGTTACTGCGGTAAGTATAAGAATCCCCGTTACAAGGGGATTACCTGCGACAAATGCGGTGTCGAAGTTACCCGTTCTTCGGTTCGACGTGAGCGCATGGGTCATATCGACCTTGCGACCCCGGTTGCGCACATATGGTATACGCGCCGCGTACCCTCCTATTTGGGTCTATTGTTGGACATCTCCCGCCGCAATCTTGACCGTGTGCTCTATTTTGCCCAGTACATTGTCACTTACGTTGATGAGGATGCCCGCCAGAAAGCTTTGAAGCGGCTTGAGGACGAAATCAACCTCTCTGAGCGCGAACAGGCCCAGCAGATCAACGCACGAATTCTGGAAGTCAAGCAAGGCCGCGATAAAAAGAATGCCGAGCTGACCCAGCGGAAACAGGACCTGGAAGCACGCCGTGACGAGCAAATTGCCCAGCGCCTGGAACCTGTGATTCAGGAAGGTCAGTCTCTTGAGCGGCAGTTAACTGATAAAGTCAATACTGTCACCCTCAAGTCGATTGTTTTTACCTCGACCAATGTCGAAATTGCTGCGACTGGCGAGACAATCACCAATCAACACATTTCCAAAGTTCAAAAGGCAGTGAAAGAACGCCTGAATGAACTTGAGAGCGAATTCAAGGATCAGCTTCAGCGTGAGCTCGAGCAGATCAAGATGCAGGTTGAAGAGATTCGTGCCCAGGCTGATATGGAAATGGAAGCCTTGCGCAGCCAGCTCGAGGATCAGTCGAATGCCTCGCAGAACAACAACTCGCGTCAGCGCGATGAACTCCAGGAACTGCGGCCCTTCACCTTCCTGACCGAAAACCGCTACCGCGAACTCAAATCACGGTGGGGGAATGTGTTCCGCGCGGACATGGGGGCTGAGGCCTTTTATGATGTCCTGCGCCGGTTGGATTTGGAGAAATTAGCCGAGGATCTCTGGCATGAAGTCAAGACCTCAAAATCGAAACAGAAGCGCAAGAAAGCCACCACACGACTGAAAGTGGTAGAAGCCTTCAAGCGTTCGAATAACCGCCCTGAGTGGATGATTATGACGGTTTTACCGGTCATTCCTCCGGACCTGCGCCCGATGGTGCAGCTGGATGGCGGTCGTTTTGCGACCTCTGACCTGAATGACCTCTATCGGCGTGTAATCAACCGTAACAACCGCCTCAAGAGGCTGCTTGAACTCGGCGCTCCAGATGTGATCGTGCGCAACGAGAAGCGTATGCTCCAGGAAGCCGTTGACTCTTTGATCGATAACTCACAGCGCGGTAAAGCGCTTTCACGCCGCGGTCGCCGTGAGTTGAAATCCCTGAGCGATATGCTCAAGGGTAAGAAAGGCCGCTTCCGCCGCAACTTGCTGGGTAAGCGTGTCGATTACTCGGGCCGCTCAGTAATTGTTGTTGGTCCGACCTTGAAACTTAACGAATGCGGTTTGCCCAAGACCATGGCATTGGAGCTATTCCGCCCCTTTGTTATCGCTCGCCTGGTTTACCATTCCTACGCTGCCAATGTAAAAGGTGCACGCCGCTTCATCGAGCGTAACCGCCCCGAGGTTTGGGAGGTGCTGGAAGAGGTGATCAAGGAGCGTCCCGTTCTTCTAAACCGTGCTCCAACCCTGCACCGCCTTGGTATTCAGGCTTTCAAGCCGATTCTGATTGAGGGTTCGGCGATTCAGCTTCACCCGTTGGTGACCACCGCCTTCAATGCTGACTTCGATGGTGACCAGATGGCTGTGCACGTGCCGCTTTCAGAGAAAGCGGTTTGGGAAGCCAACAACCTGATGCTTTCGTCCCGTAATCTTTTGAAACCGGCTGATGGTGAACCAATCATTAGCCCGTCCAAAGACATGGTGTTGGGTGTGTATTACCTGACCATGGAGGACAATCTCGAACATCTCGGGAACGGCCGTGTATTTTCCAGTATTGATGAAGTCAACCTAGCATACCAGCTGGATCAACTCGACATCCATGCCCGTATCAAGATTATGACGGAAACCTGGTACGACGATAAGCACAACCGCTTGAGTGAACCGGTAACCCGTTTGATCGAGACCACGGTTGGACGTGTTTTGTTCAACTACATCCTGCCATTCGAAATGCGTTTCCAAAACATGGCTTTGGATAAGGGCGGTGTCAAGGATTTGATCGCCAATGTCTATGAAATCTGCGGCGAAGATGAGACCACCCGCACCGCCGACGCGGTCAAGGACATTGGTTTTGAATATGCCATGCGCTCCGGCTCAACCATCGCTGTAGCCGATATTACCATGCCGACAGACAAAGTCGACATCCTGGCAAAAGCCAATGAAGGCATCGAAAAAGTCCAGCAATCTTACCGCCGCGGCTTGCTCACTGAGCAGGAACGCAATGAGCGTGAAATTGAAATCTGGCAGCAAACCACCAAAGATGTTGGTGATGCGGTTCGCCGTGGTATGGATCCGAACGGAAACCTGGCTACGATGGCCAACTCCGGCGCAACCAAAGGTGGCTTCGGTCCAATCTCACAGCTTGCCGGTATGCGCGGGCTTATGGCAGATCCGGCTGGGCGTATCATTCGCCTGCCCATTCAGTCCAACTTCCGCGAGGGTTTGACCGCGTTGGAATACTTCATTTCAACGCATGGTGCCCGCAAAGGTCTGGCAGATACAGCTCTGCGTACAGCTGATGCCGGTTACCTGACCCGTCGCCTTGTGGATGTTGCACAGGATATGATCGTTAACGAGGAAGACTGCGGCAGCGTGGAAGGCATCTGGATTCGGAAAGCCGATGATGTTGCCGGGCAACCTTTGAGCGTACGTTTGTATGGACGAATGACTGCTGACCGCATCATTGATCCGAAAACAGGCGAGGTTCTGGTTGAGCGCAATCAGATGTTGGACCATGACACGATCAAACTGGTCTTGAATGCCAGAATTGAGAATGTTAAAGTCCGCTCACCATTAACCTGCGAACTTTCGCACGGTGTCTGCCAATTCTGTTACGGCATGGACCTTGGCCGGGGTAAGCTGGTGAACAATGGTTCAGCAGTAGGTACGGTCGCGGCCCAGTCAATTGGTGAGCCGGGTACTCAGCTGACATTACGTACATTCCATACCGGCGGTGTCGCGGCTGGCGGTGACATTACCACTGGTTTACCGCGTGTGGAGGAGTTGTTTGAAGCACGCAGAATGCCCAAGGGTGAAGCTGTCATCACGCGCATCGCAGGTGTTGCGAAGATCATTCAATCCGAAAAGTTCGCGGAACAGCGTCTGGTCCTGGTCGAGCACTCTGAAATGGTAAGTGACGAGTATGAGATCCCCGAATCATGGGATATTCAGGTAAAGGATGAGGGCGCCGTTTCTCTTGGTGACCCGATTGCAACACAGGGCGACGCCACAATCGCTGCCCAGCACACCGGACGTGTCCGCATTGAGGACCGGAAGGTTGTCGTTTCTTATGAACAACGCGAATCTGAAGATTACGAAATCCCAAGCACATCCCGTATCCTGGTAAAAGACGGAGAGCATGTAGAGGCTGGTCAACCACTGACGGAAGGCTCGCTGAATCCCCACACCGTTTTGCGCATCAAAGGCCGGGATGCCGCCCAGATGTATCTGATGACAGAAATTCAGAAGGTGTACCGCGCGCAGGGCCAAAACATTAATGACAAGCACTTCGAGGTCATTATTCGCAAAATGCTGGGCCGCGTACAGGTTATTCGCCCGGGCGACACGCATTACCTGCCAATGGACCTGGTGGACCGCCTTGAAATCTTGCGGAAGAACGATCAAATGGTGGCAGAAGGTAAACAACCGGCGCGCTTCGTTGAGATCCTGCTCGGTGTAACCAAAGCATCCCTGAGCACTGACTCCTTCCTTTCTGCGGCATCCTTCCAGCATACCATCAAGGTTCTGGCAGGAGCAGCCATTGCTGGAACCGCCGACCCCTTGTTCGGCCTAAAAGAAAACGTGATTATCGGCAAGCTGATCCCTGCAGGTACAGGTTTCCAGGAAGGGCGTTTCAAGAGCGGCGAGTTTGCAGAGGATAACTCGCGCATTTCAATCACCAATATCACCAGCTCATAAGAAAGATTCGTCGATCGACACAACCCCGAGGGTATCAGAAACTCTCGGGGTTTTTTATTGAAATGGATGGGATGGCTGCGGGGTTGCGATTTCGGTTCCCTGACAGGCAGGCAATAAAGCGTGATAAACTATGCAAGAAATAATATTCTATAAAGTTAATCTCATTTTTTCGCGGTAGGAGTTTCATTATGGAAATCGGACTGGTGCGGCGGGTGGATATCGACCAGGAGATGCAGCAATCCTATCTGGATTATGCAATGAGTGTAATCGTCGCGCGTGCCTTGCCAGATGCACGGGATGGTTTGAAACCTGTACAGCGGCGTATTCTGTACGGTATGTATGACATGGGTTTACGGGCTGACAACAGCTATAAAAAATCCGCTCGTATCGTCGGTGAAGTGATGGGGAAGTACCACCCACACGGGGACCAGGCTGTTTATGAGGCAATGGCGCGTCTGGCGCAGGATTTTTCGATGCGCTATCCTCTGGTCGATGGTCAGGGGAATTTCGGATCTGTCGATGGTGACCCGCCTGCCGCGATGCGCTATACCGAAGCGCGTTTGACACCGGCTGCTGTGGATATCCTGAACCAGTTTGACCGCAATACCATTGATTTCTCACGTAATTTTGATGACTCCCTGAATGAGCCGGATGTTCTGCCGTCGGCCATCCCGAACCTGCTGGTTAATGGTGCGAGCGGTATCGCAGTGGGCATGGCGACCAGCATCCCGCCCCACAATATGGGCGAAGTCATTGACGCCTGTACCTACCTTTTGGATAAATGGGAGGTCCAGGAAGACGTGGCGGTAAGTGATTTGATGAGATTTGTCAAAGGGCCAGACTTCCCGACTGGCGGGATTATCCTGCATAAAAATGAGGGAGAGGACCTGTTATCTGCTTATGCAACTGGCAGGGGGACGGTAACACTGCGCGGGAAGGTCCACCTGGAAGAAATGGGGCGGGGGAAGAGCCGCCTGATCATCACGGAGCTGCCCTATCAGATAAACAAATCTTCGCTAATCGAGAGGATCGCTGAACTGGCCCGCGACGGGAACCTGGAAGGAATTTCGGACCTGCGTGATGAATCTGACCGCCAGGGGATGCGCATAGTCATCGAATTAAATAAAGTGGCGGAAACTGAGAATGTAATTCGGGAACTCTACCGCCGTACACCCCTGCAGACCACCTTTAGAATATCGCTGCTGGCGCTGGTCAATGGCGAGCCGCACATGCTTTCGCTCAAGCAAGCGTTGAGGGTATACCTCGAGCACCGCATCGAAGTGGTTCGCCGGCGCAGTGAATTTGATCTTGCTAAAGCCAAAGCCCGTGCGCATATCCTTGAAGGATTGCGTGTAGCATTAAATAATCTCGACGAAATCATCACGCTGATCCGAAAAGCACAGGATGTTGAGGACGCACGTGAGAAATTAATGAAGCGTTACAAACTAAGTGAAATTCAGGCAACCGCGATCCTGGATATGCAGCTCCGCCGGCTGGCAGCGCTCGAACGCAGGAAAATTGAAATTGAATACAAGGAAATCAACGAGCAGATTAAGGACCTTGAGGGGATCTTGAGGTCGCCAAAAAAGCTGCGTGATTTTGTGGGGATTGAACTCAAAGCCATGAAAACCGCCTACGCCGACCGCAGGCGGACCCAGATCGTCGGTCTTAAAGACGGCGAAGAAATGAAGAACCTTCTCACAACCACGGACATGACCCCTTCGCAGGAGGTTTGGGTGGTGGTGACCGGGGATGGACTGATTGGCCGCACGACAGGCGAGGTCCTGCCGAAGTGGTCGCCCCGCAATGCACCGAGGTGGATGTACTTCACCAATACCCATCAAACCCTCTACCTCGCAGCCAGTGACGGGCGGGCGGCTGCAATTGCTGTCCAATCGTTGCCTGAAATCGAAACGTACACGGACGGGATTCCGCTGCACAAAGCTTCCCCCTTCGAGGATGGGCAGGAATTGGTGCAGGTCTTTGCGGCACCTGGCAAACTGGATGATGGCGATGAACGCTTTGTGGTGACTGTCTCACGCAATGGAATGGTCAAGAAATCCAGTATTCATGATTTGCCCGGACCTTCGACACAGCTTTTCTCACTGGCACGGGTAAATCCCGGGGATTCAATTGGCTGGGTGGTTTTGACTGAGGGTAAATCCGAACTGTTGCTGGGAACTGCTAAAGGCATGATCATCCGCTTTACGGAAGATGACGTCCGACCTATGGGGCTGGTAGCTGCCGGCGTAAACGGCATAAAACTCGCCGCAGATGACCGGGTGATTGGCGCCGCCCGCTGCACGGAAGGTAATGAATTACTGCTGGTCGGGGCAGATGGAAAAGCCTGGCGGCTGCCAAATGCACAGCTTCCGGTTCAGGGCCGGTACGGACAGGGTGCTATCGCCTGCCGACCGCAACCAGGCGGTCAGTTGGTAGGGATGATCTACAGCTTCCCCGGTCAGGATTTTGTGGTGGAGTTGAAAGATTCCGCCAGCAAAGTGTCAACCATCGATGCCATTCCAGCCGGGAGAAGGCAGTCGACTGCCAGGCAGCTGATGCCCCTCAAACCCGGTGACGCAATTATCTGGCTGGCGTTAATCGAGGATGGCCTGGCTTTCTGGCAAGACCGTGAAACACCGCAGCCAAAGAAAATTCGGCGTGCTCCAGCTAAATCTGTTGCCGATCAACTATCTCTCCCCCTGGATCAAAAGTCAACTGGCAGCCGGAAAAGTGCAACCGTGAAACCAGCCAGTACCGCCGCAACCACGAAGGCTAAAAAAGAAACCCCGTCCAAGGCGAAACCGGCAGCAGGAAAACCAACCCGAACCGGTTCAAGATCGGCAGGTAAATCAGTTATGGAACCTGGCAAAACCAATAAAACGGCCAAAGGATCCTCAACCTTAGCTGGTAAATCGGAAACCAAATCCAGAACTTCAGCCGCTAAAGCTTCTAAAACAAAAGCAGCCGGGTCGGAAACAAAACCGAAATCAACCTCAAGGGTGAAGTCAGCCTCCAAAGCCGTTGAGAGTGAAAAGTCGGGTCAACAAGCAGCAAATAAGCCGGTTTCAAAGACCGTCAGAAAGACCACTGAAACCCTTTCAGGAAAGTCATCTACGACCCCATCCAGCGGAAAAATAAAACCCGCCTCCGGCAAGGCGACCGGAAAGACTGGCAACGCGAAGCCGGCCAAACCAACCGCAAAGAAATAGGAGCTTCTTTTTGTGGAATAATGCGGGCAATCACTTCTGGTTACCCGCATTTCTTTTGTTTCAAATGCTGTAATTTTTTCGGGTCACATGGAAAAATGAATAATGGTAAGCAATTTTTCCATCCAACAACCCGAACGTGTCATTGCCGTTGCTGACCTGCCCTCTTGCTGACTGTGCCGTCCAGGTGAAATACCGGGAATTGCTGTTGCTCTTCGATGAAGTAAGTGTAAATGTGGAATCGGGCAGGATGCTTGAAAATAAATTTGTGTACCAGGACCGCAGCGCTTCCAGGCCGCGAATCGAGCGGGCAAATGTCACGTGGACTGCATCCGGCAGATATAAATTGTTGAGCAGGCTGGGGTCGCGTGCATTGAGGGCGGCCAGATAATTGTCGACGATATCCGGCGTAACTTCTACAGGTACCACTGGTTCATGCCACTGGTAGGCTGCCACCGAGTCCCAGATTTTTGGTAAATCCCGTTTGCACTCGTCCCATGAGAAGAAATTTACCGCTTTCAGCCCCAATTTCTTTGCGGTATCGCAAAAAACCTGAGTGTCATCTGTGCTCGGTCCCCAACTGCCTGCCCGATAAGCCGGTCCCGTCGGAATAACGGGTCTGAAGGGGGTTTTAGCTTCGAACTCCTTCACTGTACGCTGGAGCTGCGGCTCTGGATTATGCGCCTTTTCCCAGTAGACCTGGGGCATGTTGTAATCCACCTTATCCAGAAACTCTTTCCAGGGCAGTTGTGGATGATACGACGGGAACCGGTAGGAACTGAGGGCCATCGGTAAATTGGGAAGGCCCTTACGGACCCGGTCCATGAAGGTGCGGGCAGCTGTGACGCGGCCTGGCTGTGTATACTCGATTTCAGCGTCAATGACATACCCATCCAACCCAAGTTCAGTGGTGCGTTTTACTGCTATGGCAGCTTCGGAGGTTGGACTGTACCCGTAAACATAATGCCACCCCCAGACAGCGATGCCGGCAGTTTTTAAGGCATCTACCACAGGGGCAAGTAAATCAGTATTTGAATTACGGTCAAGGTTGTAGGCATATTGACCGTCCGCGATTTTAACCATTACATGGCTAAATCCTGCAGCTTGAGCCGCTGCCACGATTTTGGCGGGGTCGCCGCCTTCGCAATCTTTTACTTTCCAGATCCAAAAACCTTTTCCTTCAACGGACATGGTAGCACACCTCTTAACAACCGGTTGACGGGATTTGCACTCATCCTTGTTGCAAGTTCCCTGCCAAACCGAGTTGAGGGGCAATGCCGCGCATGGCCAAAATGACATTGTCGACATGCTCCCAGAGGTCGACCCCGAATTCCTTTGCGGATTCGGCAATTTCCTCCCGGTTAGCACCTGCGGCAAAAGCACGATCTTTCCACTTCTTCTTAACTGACGACGAGGTCAGGTCGTAAAGTGAGCGGGATGGGCGCACCAATGCCACTGCAGTCACAAGTCCAGTAACTTCATCGCAGGCAAAAAGGGCTTTTCTGAGAGGTGTGTCACGGGGGACACCGGTATTCTGCCCATGACTCAAAATAGCCTCAATGATTATTTGCGGAACGCCGCGCTCAACCAGCATGGGTGCGCCAGCAGATGGATGGCCTTCCATACTGGGATGGATTTCCCAGTCGAAATCATGTAATAATCCTGTTAAACCCCATAAATCGACGTCCTCGCCCAACTTTTCCGCGTAGAACCGCATGGCGGCTTCGACCGAAAGCATATGGTTTACCAGGTTTTCATTCTTGACGAATTCACGCACAATAACGAGTGCTGCATCTCTTTCCATACACAACCTCAATTTATTTGTTTGTACGCAATTTTGTTGGGAAATATTGGTTCAGGCACACCAAGGACCGGCAGCGGTCGAGCGACAAACACATCCCAGAAAGCTACCAAAGTGGCCGGGATTTCCCGCATGCGCCAGCGTTGGAGGGAGATGGTGCTGTATTCACGCCGATCAGCGGCAACGCCAATGGCACTTATCCCTAGCCCCCGGCACGTCATGAGAGCCCGAGGGATATGATAGTTCTGGGTTACCACAAGCGCATCTGTGACGCCAAAAATGTGCTGCGCTCGGTAACACGTGTCATAGGTTCGCCGTCCAGCATAATCCAGGATGATATCTTCCTCGGGTACACCCAGTTCAACGGCAAAGGCTTTCATAGCTCCAGGCTCGTTGTAATCAAGCGTTCGATTGTCGCCGCTCATCAAAAGTTTTTCAACTTTTTGGTTGAAGTACAAATCGGCAGCTGTGCTGATTCGGTCCCTCAGCACGGGGGAAGGGCTGCCATTTCGTGAAAGTCCGGCGCCAAAAACGATCGCGACGGATTTTTGTGGCGCACCCTGAATGGTTGAGACCCGGTTTCTTGCAAACTGACTGGCAATCAAGGAAGGCAGCCCCAGGAGAAGGAGCACTGAGGCTGTTCCAACCAGGAGTGCGCGCGATGGAAAGCGGTATTTTCGTCGAGTCATGGGCTGATTTTACCACGCCCAAAAAACCATATTCCAGGTGTGGTCTTTCTCCAGTCAGTCCACTCGATTAGCATCTACCAGTAATTATCGACCTACCCAATCGGCAATGTCTATCCCCGAAAATGAGATTACCTGGCGCAGATTATCGTAGACCGAATCATCCACGACCCGCAGATCTTGAATCTCGTAATTTCCAGCGGATCTTGTTAGCAATTCTTTGCCGGAATCTGTTTTGACCAAATCCAGCAGCGCATTGACAAGACCGTTTCGGATGTTTTCAGGCAGGACCGGGCTGACTGAAAAATTCAAGTTGGGGATAACCGCATCACTCTGGTAGATGATCACCACTCTCTGAGCGGCGTCGGGAAGGTCGTTTACAATCGCACTCGAGGTTCTGGGGTCCCCGGAGTGAGAAAAAGTGACGCCAAAGTCGCAGATGCCTTTTATGTAAAGACTGCGGATTACTGCCGTTTGCGATTGGACAAATGCCCCGGGTAAAGTCTCAAGATTACTCTGCTTCAATAAACCGAGGGGAACGATATATCCGGACACGGAACCGGGATCAACCCAACATGGACGCAGACCATCGAACTGCCCTAAAGCAGTCTCGATTTCAGTCGTGTTGGTATTGGTCTGAGAATCGAAATAACTGGTGAAACCGTTCTCCGTATTTGCCAGAAATTGCGAGCCGTAATAGTAAACACCAAAATGATTGGTTAATAAGCCAACGTTGGCGGCTCCAAGACCTTTTGCATAAAGGTAGGTAAGGGGCTGAAGCCAGGCAGCCTGGATGACGCCTGCTTTCATTTCCTCCATTAATTCAACCGAATTGGGGTAGATGACTGCCCCAAAGGTGTATCCTGTGCGTGTAGTCAATTCATCCGTCAGGGTAATAACCGCAGCCTGGATATCAGAATTATCTTCAGGTTGGACAAATCCCAGCAGTGCAGGGTTTTCCTGACTTCCGATCGGAAACGGGGTGGGTGTTGGGAGTACCCGGGTTGCCTCAGGTGTAGGCGTCGGATCCGGGGTTGGCGTGACAAATTGGCACCCTGCCTGCAATATTAGGATCGCTGTAATGAGAACTGAACCATAAAACCGTCGTTTAATAAAGGGCACTGCTGGAATTACCTCCCAATTTAGGTTAGCATGCCTTGTCTTGATTATAATGGTTTTTAGGGTAAAGTCTTAGGTTCTCTGCAGGATTGTCTCTTTGCAGGATTATTCAGGTGAATTTGAGGAAATTATGACTTTTTCACAGTTTATAAAAGGCCTGGGGATTGCGGTTGTGGTCCTGATATTAATTTTCGCCGGGCTTCTGACCGCTGCCGGCGCGATGATTGCAAACGGCACTCGTCAAGCGCTGGAGCCGGTGGAGCAAGCCAGCAATTACCTCTCTACCCAGGTAACGAACGTACTTCACCCGACCCCTACGGTTGTACCAGATCCGGTGACGATCCTCCGCGAAGTGCGGTCCCTGGCGCGCCTTGAAACAGTGCAATACACGATGGAAAAAGTCATCACCACGGAGGTTGGGCAGGGTGCATTCGGATTCCTATTTGGGGATAAACTTCTATTCGTTGCGCATGGCGAGGTAATTGCTGGAATTGACCTGGAGAAACTTGGCGCGGACCAGATGTGGGTGGAAAACGGTGTATTAATGGTGGATCTGCCGGAAGCTGAAATTTTTGTTGCCACCCTCGACAACGATCTCTCTTACGTGTACAACCGTGAGACGGGTCTCCTGACCCGTGGCGATGTGACGCTCGAGTCACTGGCAAGGCAGGCTGCTGAAAAAGAGATCGAGAAGGCTGCAGTCGCAGACGGTATTCTCCAGACTGCCAACAAAAATGCAGAAAGCTACCTCTACCGGCTATTACGACAGCTGGGATATAAAGAGGTCATCTTCCTGGCTGATCCATCTGAGTAAGATTTACATTCGAAAAGTCCAGACCGGGTTCGAATATTTATCCGCAACCAACTTCTCAGCCAATTGGATCTCTCTGGGGCTGGGGAGTGAGGGATTGACTTCGCTGGAAAAGTATTCAGTAAAAGCCTTTATTATTGCGCTTGAGGCATCGGTCCAATTTATGTTGGTGCCAAGGACTTCTGCAGCTGTTACGGCATGCATCAATAGCCTGCGTCGGGCTGCGGATTGTTGCTCAAGATTATCAAAATTAAGCCCCTCAATGATTCTGGTGAGGTCGCCGAATAGGGGGAATGAACCATGTTGGAGCACGCTAAGGTTTTTGCGAGCCTGAGCAGAACCAATCAATTTTCTTCCATTGGCAGTAATTTCATAATTTGACGGAACCTCGAAACATACCGCGGCGGTCCGGTCAGAACCTTCGGGTAGTTCATAACGGTTGTCAGAAACAGCGTCGATGCCAATCCTGGAGAGACCGCGGATGAGAATGTGTGAAATACGCCGATAGCTCTCAAGAATTCCGCCTGCCATGATGGGGTCGTCCTGATGCGCGCATACAGAATAGGTCAATTCGTCCGTATGCAGGATCGCCCGGCCGCCTGTAGGCCGGCGGACCAGCTGCCAGCCGTACCGCTCTAAGGCAGAAACATTGACGTCAGAAATGGATTGAGCATACCCGAGCGACAGACAGGCAGGAGCCCAGGCATACAAGCGCACGGTAACTGGCTGGAGACCTTCCGAAATTGATTCAAGGATGGCTTCATCAAGCGCCATGTTCCATGCGCCCGCAGCTGGACTGCTTAAGATCAACCTCCAGGGCGTGGTATCCATTGTGGGAATTATACAGGATGCCTTTAAATCCACCTTTTTTCTGAACCAACTTCTGTAAAAGGAACAGCCAGGGAAAATATTAATGTCAAATATATTGACATTAATTATCAAGGTGTTATAATATGACATGCAATGAGGCGATGGGGAAGTTGATGACAAGTCTTGTTTGGCAAATATCGCTGGCAAATGTAAAAAATATTAACAAACACGCTGTGTTGGATTTGATTCGATTCGGACCGGGTGGTGTTTCGAGAATCGAACTTTCCCGTCAGTTAGGGTTAACCCGCGCCGGCGTCTCAGTAATCGTGACTGATCTGATTCGCCAGGGTCTGGTTCGAGAATCACGGGACCATGTCGGCGGCGGGCGAACCCCAATTTCTCTCGAGATAAATCCGGAATATGGGCGGGTTATCGGCGTCGATATTGGCTCGACCCATGTTTATTGTGTATTAACCAATTTCCTGGGCCAAATCCAGGCGGAGACCGAAGCGAAAATCAATATCTCGGATGGCCCGGCGATTTGTCTGCCGCGAATTCGCGAGATTATTTTCGACTGGCTCAACACCCTTGGGCTTTCCAGTAAACAGATCCTTTCGTTTGCTGTCGGGGTGCCAGGTCCTGTTGTGACTGAAACAGGTATGGTAAGCGGTCCTCCCATCATGCCCGGGTGGGATAATTTTCCAATCAGGAATTGGTTGGAAGAAAACCTGGATTGCCCGGTATCTCTTGGCAATGATGCAGAATACGGTGCCCTTGGAGAATGGGCGTTTGGAGCCGGTAGGGGTGAGCGGAATCTGGCCTACATAAAAGTCGGATATGGAATTGGAGCCGGCTTATTAATGGACGGCCACATTTACCGCGGAACCACAGGTTCTGCTGGTGAAATTGGACATGTGACCCTTGTTGAGGGCGGTCCGGTTTGCACTTGCGGCAATCACGGCTGTCTTGAAGCGTTGGCAGGCGGCCATTCGCTGGTTGTCCGAGCCGTTGAAGGGATCCAAAATGGCCGACGGACCATGTTGTCCGAAATTTCTCCCCTTGAATCGATTACTTCCAATGATGTGATCCGGGCTGCCAGAACTGGAGATTTATTTTCCCAACAGCTCGTAACAGAATCTGGCTACCATTTGGGGACTGCAATTGCCAACTTGGTAAATTTATTTAATCCAAGTATTATAGTAATTGGAGGTGGAATCTCTCAATTGGGAGATTTGCTTCTGGATCCCATTCGACAAACGGTCAGACGGCGCAGTTTGCGGGTTTCCTGGCAATCTGTGCGCATATCCGCTGCGGTTCTTGGAAGGCGTTCCTCAGCCCTGGGTGCCGCGGCACAGGCGATTTCACACAGTTTACATACAATCGCAGAGGTTTAAACCCATGAAAGGAGGTGATTACAAAATCACAAATTAACGCATGTCAATAATCGATGTTTCGTCCATTAATTTGGAAAACCGTATAAGTACCATTTTAGGAGGATTGAGTAATGAAAAAGTTTCTGCCCTTGATCGGCATTCTGCTGATCGCAACCTTTGTTCTGGCTGCCTGCGGCCCCGCTGCTACTGAAGCACCCACCCAGGCTCCCGCCGAACCCACCGCGGCTGTTGCAGAACCAACTGCAGCCCCCGAAGAACCAACTGCGGCTCCCGTCGAAGAAGGTTTGACTGGCACCATTACACTCTGGCATGCCTGGAAAGAAAATGAAATTGCCAGCCTGAATGATGTCATCGCCGGCTTCCAGGCAATGAATCCGAATGTGACCTTCGATGTCCTGTATGTTCCCTTCGATGATCTGAAGGGTAAATACGAGACCGCAGCTGCCACTGGCGGCGGACCAACCGTCCTCATCGGTGGTGCCGACTGGGGTCCTGGTTTCTATGACAGCGCTCTGGTTGCTGACCTGACACCGCTGGCTAGCGAAGAGTTCCTGGCAACGATCAACGCCGCCGCCCTGGGAGCTGTTCAATATAGCGGCGCTCTAGTTGGCCTGCCCGAAACTCTGAAGGGCGTTCTGATGTTCCGTAATAAGGCCATCATCCCTGAACCTGCTGCTGATTTTGACGATCTCGTAGCTAAAGCAACTGCAGCCAACACCGCTGATGTACAGGGCGCAGCCCTTGAGTACGGCCTGTTCTTTGCCGCCGGTCATCTGTCTGGTCTGGGTGGCGCACTGCTCACCCCCGAAGGCGACCCTGCTTTCAACGATGAGAAGGGTGTTGAGTGGGCGAACCTGATTGCTCGCTTCAAGGAAACTGGTCCTGTTTATAACAACGTTGATGATGATGTTGCTTTGTTCAAATCCGGCAAAGCTGGCATTATCATCGATGGTTCCTGGAACATTACCGCCTTAGCCGAGGCAATTGGCCCCGAGAATCTGGCGATTGACCCGTGGCCCGCTCCTCTGTCTGGTTATGTTCAGACTGAGAATATCTATCTGAACGCCAACGCAGTGGACGAAGATGCTGCAGCTGGTTATGCCTTCATGGAATACTTCCTGTCGGCTGAAGCACAGACCCTGCTGGCTGACGCCACCAAGGCTGGTCACATTCCGGCTACCCTGGGTGTTGAAGTTACCGATCCTCTGCTGAAAGCAGCCTCCGAAGGGTTTGCTGCCGGCAGTGCCTTCCCCGTGATCCCCGAAATGGGTGCCTACTGGGATGCTGTCAACAACGCTTTGAAGAAGGTTGTTGATGAAGGTATCGAACCGGCTACCGCACTGCAGGAAGCCTACGACCTGGTCGTTGCCAAGGTCGCAGAAATCCGCGGTCAGTAACCCTTATAAGAATGAGCAGGTGGGAGAGAAATCTCCCACCTGTTTCATAAATTTCCGCGACATCGTTAAAACACGGATTTCTGGACAATTCAGCTGTTGATAGTGGTAAAAACTGCGTATGGAGCGGGGAATTTTGCTACAATAAGGTATCCCCAATCCAATAATAAATAGCTTGCCTGAAAGAGGGACTCTATGGCCGAAGTTGCTGTTTCTCAGAGCTTGAAAAAGCCGCGCAAGGAAAAGAGCGATTCTGGAGTGACAGTCAGGAAGTCTCTGCTGCCCTGGTCATATATCGCCCCGGCCGGTGTATTGATGCTTGTAATTTCCTTCATGCCTCAAATATTCCAGGTCTGGATGGCATTTACCGATTTCCGAGTTAAAAACTTGAGGTTCAATGTTTTTAATCCGGAAACCTGGGCTAAGTTTGCCCCTCCATATTCCGAACCATACGGGTTGGGAAATTTTATTAAGATTCTGACAAATAATCTGGCCCTTGAAAATTATGATTTTTGGCGGCTTCTGGCTTTTAACATCACATGGACGGTTGTCAATGTGATGTTCCATGTTGGTTTGGGCGTGATCATTGCGCTGGTATTAAACTCGAAGGGATTGATCGGCCGGCGGTTTTACCGTGCTTTGTTTGTTCTGCCGTGGGCGATTCCAGGCTACATTACAGCACTTACCTGGAAAAATATGTACGACCAAAACTTTGGTGCAATAAACTATTTGATAGAAGTTCTCAATAACACTTTTGGAACCAATTTTGCGACGGATATTCGCTGGATAGCTGAGACCACCCCGCCAATCGGAGGCTTGTTGAGCTACCTCCCGCTTGCTTTCTATGCGCTGCTTTTGGCAAATGTGTGGCTCGGTTGGCCATTCATGACGGTCGTAGCTACTGGAGCCCTCCAGTCCATTCCAGAAGAATTGTATGAAGCCGCTGTAATTGACGGCGCAACCGGCTGGTCGAAATTCTGGAATGTGACGGTACCCATGATTCGCCCGGCAATGGTGCCTGCGATGATGCTCGGCACAATCTGGACGTTCAACAACTTCAATGTAATTTACTTTATTTCGAAGGGCGACCCCTTCGGGCGCACAGATATCCTGGTGACTCAAGCGTTCAAGTTGGTGTTTGAACAACGCTTGTATGGGGTTGCAGCAGCCTTCAGCATCATTGTATTCTTCATTTTGCTAGGATTTACCTTGCTTCAGAACCGTGTGACCCGCGCAACGGAGGCTTACAATGCCTAGAAAAACAAAGACCATCCTCAAACAAATTGGCCTGCAGCTTTTCCTGTTGGCTATCACGGCTCTTGTCATGTTCCCCATTCTCTGGATCTTTTCGATGGCGCTTGATCCACGCGACATCGATAAGCCGTTAGACCTGACGCTGATCCCGGAAGGCGCCACACTCAAAGCATTCCAAAAAGTGCTCACTGAGCCCTTCCAATTGCTCTGCAGCGATCCAGGGGATGTAAAATCTTGCATGAATTTTGGTACCTTGCTAGGCAACTCGCTGTTGGTTGCACTTGGGACCAGTCTCATCTCAGTAGGGATGGGGGCTTCTGCTGCGTATGCTTTTTCGCGATTTAAGTTTATTGGGCGGCAGGCTGGCATGTTGGGCTTTATTGTGCTGCTCATGCTTCCCACTACCGCGACACTGGCCCCCCTGTATGTGTTGTTAAGCCAGATAAAATTTGCCGGAGAGCCTTTGAGGGCTACTCTGATCGGTCTGATGGTTGCGTATGCTTCGGGTACGCTGCCTTTTGCCATTTGGAACCTTAAAGGTTACTTCGATACAGTTCCAAAGGAATTGGAGGAGGCGGCGCTGATAGACGGTGCTTCGGTAACCCAGACATTCTTCAGGATCATCGTACCGCTGGCAGTGCCAGCTCTGGCTGTGACAGTCCTGTTTGCCTTTATGACCGGGTGGACGGAATTCGTTTTAGCCTGGACATTCCTGGAGGACCCTTCCCGTTTCACGCTTGCCATGGCATTGCGCTCCATGCAGGGTCAGTTCTCTACGCCCTGGTCTGAGTTCTCAGCCATGTCTATTCTGATGAGTGTTCCGATCGTCCTCCTATTTTTTGCCCTTCAAAAATACCTGGTCGGCGGATTGACCGTCGGTGGTGTCAAGGGTTAACCCGGGTTGACTTATCGGCTAATTAGCAGTATCTGAGTACAGTTTCATTAGATCGGTCAGGTTGTCCTGAGCCTGTAATTAGCCAGAATGCACATCCAGAGGGCGACCCGTGGGCCGCCCTCGCTTTATCCACCCTCATAAATGATCGGAGAGCAATTCATGAACCGGTTCTTGTCCATCATTCTGTTAGGAAGCATTATCCTGGCTGCATGCGGAAGGATTACCCCGACCGCAGCTCCAGCCCCCGTTGAAACCAGCGTTCCGGAAACACCAGCGGCGCCAGACCAGCCAGAGGCTGCGATTGAACCGGAGTTGTATGTATCCATGATTTGGCATCAGCATCAGCCGTTCTATGCCACCGACCCGAATACCGGTTTGGTGGCGGCACCCTGGGTCAGGCTGCATGCTGCAAAAGATTATGTGGACATGGTGAAAATGCTGGAAGAATTTCCAGAAGTCCATGCAACCTTTAACCTGACGCCTTCTCTGATCAAACAATTGGATGACCTGGCAGCCGGAAAGCGTGATTTACCATGGGAGATGACACTGGTTCCAGCCAGCGAACTCACCGCTGAAGAAAAAACATATCTGCTTCTGCGCTTTTTTGATACGAACGGAAAGATTATTGCGCGATTCCCACGTTACGAGGAATTGATGGATAAACGCGGCGGTACAAGCGATGCACAGATTTCTGCCGCGCTTGAGGTCTGGTCAGATCAGGATTTCCTTGATTTGCAGGTTCTTTTTAACCTTGCCTGGACAGATCCAGATTTTCTGGCTGCTGAACCTCTGGCGGGGTTGGTTTCCCGCGGCAGTAACTTTACCGAAACGGACAAACAAACCGTCCTGGACGTCCATATGGAACTTGTCAAGCAGGTAGTAACTGCCCATGCTGAGATGCAGGCGGCTGGTCAGATAGAGGTGACAACAACCCCATACGCTCATCCCATTCTGCCCTTGCTGATCGATACAGACCTCGCAAAAATTGCAGTTCCAGATCTTGTTTTACCCACGCGGTTTTCTTATGGCCGCGACGCGGTTGAACAGGTTCGATTGGGCGTGGAGCAGTACCAAACCCATTTTGGTCAGCCACCACGCGGCATGTGGCCTGCAGAAGGATCGGTAGCCGAGGAAATCATTGGACCTGTTTACCGCGCAGGGATCGAATGGATCCTGACCGACGAATCCATCCTGGCCAAATCAATAGGGGCTGATTTCGCGCGGGATGAAAACGGCCTGGTTGCACAGCCGGAACTCCTTTACCGGCCATATAACGCAGCCGATCGGAATGATCAGCCAGTCGCGATATTTTTCCGTGATACGACCCTGTCGAATAAAGTTTCCTTCGATTACAGCCAGATTCCTACCGAGGATGCCATCGCAGATTTCATGGATACCATTCACAAGGTCCGAGATGCTGTAAAGAATAAAAGCGGCGGGCCTTACGTCATGACCATCATCCTGGATGGGGAAAATGCATGGGAATGGTATGACAATGACGGGAAAGATTTTTTGAAAGGTATGTACACGGCATTGAGTTTGGATACCACCCTTAAGTTGGTAACTCCCTCCGAGTTTCTGGCTTTAAACGAAACGCCGCTTACCATGATCGACACACTTTTCGCTGGTTCGTGGGACGGTGGAGATTTTAAAACCTGGATTGGAGAGCAGGAAGAGAATAAAGGTTGGGGTTATCTGGGGGCAGCACGGGAAGTTTATGAGGATTATGCCCGTGGTCCGAAGAAAGATCAAATCTCCGAAGCCCAGCTTGAAAAAGCCACAGAGGCCATTCTTGCAGCTGAAGGCTCAGACTGGTTCTGGTGGTTTGGGGATGATAAAGACTCTGGGAATGACCCGGCTTTCGATTTGCAGTTCCGTGAAACCCTGGGACAGATGTACGACGCGTTTGACCTCCCGCGCCCTGAATTCCTCTCCGTTCCTGTAATCTATCCGGTACCGGTTGAGCCGCAAACACCTTTAACCGCGGTTTCTGCTCCGGTGGTAGACGGGCTTGCTGCTGAGACCGAATGGGATACCGCAGGTACATTTTCTTTTGGTGAAACTGGAATTAGGGATTTATTTTTCGCGTTTTCGAAGGATTTGATAACCCTGCGCTTTGATTCTTTACCTGATGCTCCACTTTCCGTTTACTTTAAGGTTCCCGCCATCCAAACCGGGTCAGCTTTTTCAACTGAAGGACAGCAGGTGTTAGGTATGGATGCAACCCATCGGCTGGAAATAAATGGTTCTGGAGCCAGCCTTTTCGGATGGGATGGATCGCAATGGGCAGTCGTGGAGGATGTTGATATTACTACGGGTAATCAGGAAACATTCGAAGTTTCTTTCCCGCACGCTGTACTCTGGCCGACTCTGGATGCCGGGGATGCTTTGCTATTGCGCATAGCCACAGAAACTCAACTGCTTCCCGAAACTGCCCCAGGGCGGATGTTGGTCCCGGATCTTGGAAGGATTGCATGGACCATCGAGGTTATTGATCCGGCGAATGATGACCATGGACCCGGAAATTACACCTATCCAACCGACGGCGTGTTTGTGGATGGGGTGCTTGATTTAATCGGTTTCAAGGTCGGCAGCGACGAAAACAACCTGGTGTTCCTGACACAAATCCGCGGGCCGGTTGAAAACCCGTGGGGTGCTTCCAATGGACTGTCTATTCAGACAGTGGATATCTACATCGATGTGGACGGGCCTTCGAATGGCGCCAGGATGCTCCGTAACGCGCGGAATACCGCACTGACACAGGAGAACGCCTGGGATTACGCCCTGACTGCTGCAGGCTGGTATAACGGCTTCTACACGGCATCTGAGCCTGAGAAGGCGGTTTTGGAAGTACCATTAACCATTATTACCGATCCGGGAAAACGAACGATTATGGTTAAAATTCCTAAGAGTGCTGTTCCTGGCGATCCTGCTGAGTGGAACTATGCGGTGGCGGTTTATTCTCAGGATGGATATGGACCAAATAATATCCGTGATGTACTGCCGATTGGGGAACGTTGGCGAGTTGGAGGGGCACCGGAAGGAATTACCAACTATACCCGCATCATGGATTACCTCTGGCCTGCGGATGCTTCCCCCACTCAGGAAGAAATGCTGTCAGAATTTCCGCCTCAGACGGGTTTTGCTGGCGACCTGACGGTGGAGAATTTTCCACAGGTGTGGATGGTAAAACCCGAATAACGAGAGGATAGCCATTCGCATGTTGCGCCATTGGCAGGCGTTATTATCCAAAGAGTATTAATAGTTGCATTGAGGGTTTATGGGACACAAGGCTTCGAAGATCGCACAAACAACTTTACGAGAAACAGTTGAAATCCTGCTTCCGGACGGACGAGTGTTCAGCGGGCCGCGCAACACACCTGTAGGGGATTTCCTGAAGTTACTCCCTGACTGGGAAGATCCACAAATTGTGGGAGCGATTGTCAATGGAGAATTGCGGGAACTGACCTACAAGATTGGGATCGACTCAAAAGTGACTCCGATCTCCATGAGCACGCCGGATGGTGCCCGAATTTACCGGCGGTCCCTGACGTTTCTTCTCGAGGCAGCATTCGAAGATCTGTTTCCGCAAGCGTCCATGACGGTCGATCATTCGGTGGTGTCAGGAGGATATTACTGCACGGTCACGGGATTTGAATCGATCAACCAGCATATCCTTGACCAGCTTACGGCAAAAATGGGCGAAATGGTGGCAGCAAATTTACCCTTCGAAAAGCGTATAGTGCCTAAAGACGAAGCAATTAAGGTGTTTACTGAAAAAGGTTACGATGACAAGATACGCCTGCTGAAGTATCGTCAGAAGGAAACCCTGGTACTGTACCGCCTGGGCAAGCACCAGGATTATCTCCATGGATATATGGTTCCAAGCACCGGTTACCTTAAGATGTTTGGTCTTAATTTACTCGGCGATGGTTTTGTAGTCCAATATCCGCGGCGGCATACACCCGGCGACCTGCTGCCGATGCCAGAATATCCAAAATTGCTGCGAACATTTCAACAGTATGGTGCCTGGCTCTCCCGGTTGGGCATCGAAAATGTAGGTTCCTTAAATGACGCCATCTCGGAAAATCGAATCCGTGAAATCATCCTTGTTTCAGAAGCCCTGCATGAATTAAAAATCGCTGAGATCGCCAGGCAAGTAGCAGAGCGCTCTAAAACTGCCCGGATTGTTTTAATCGCGGGACCATCGTCATCTGGTAAGACGACTTTCTCAAAGCGGCTGACTGTTCAGTTGCTG